>CAZDTD010000240.1:0-5489 GCA_964507995.1 uncultured Pirellulales bacterium
TGGGGCGAGTACTACGCCACGACGCCCAACAGCATCCCGCCGTTCGTCTATATGGACATGGTGGTGCAGAGCGGAACCAGTTTTGACGCGTTTGCTCTGCAAGTCCGCTTCGGCAGGGACGAAGTGGGACTGCACCTGCGGGACATGATGCAGATTTCCTCGATCTTGGACTGTTTTGCCCCCATTGCCAAACCGCTTTATGTCACCGACGTCGAGATCCCGAGCAAGAACGGCAAGGGCAAATCCGATGTGGAATTGGCCGGCGTTTGGCATCGTCGATGGGACCAGGCCCATCAGGGGCAATGGCTGGAGCGGTTCTACAAGATCGCGATGAGCAAACCCTTTGTCGAGGCCGTGAACTATGGCTGCCTTGCCGACGGCGACGGCGGTGCGATCGGCAACAGCGGTCTGCTCAACCACGAGTTCGAGCCGAAGGAGTCGCTCGAAATCCTCGGGAAGCTGCATCTGTCCGTACTCAGAAAATAGCGAGGCGTCTTTCCGCCGGGCGGGGGCCTATGGCAACGCGATCGGCCGGACATAACGAGGCTCTGAAGGCGGCCCAATCTCTCGGGTTCGTGGCGGGCTCGTGCATTTGTCTCATCCTGTCGGCGGCGTTCGCGGTCCAATTCTGGGACAGAGTCATTGAGCCGCGACTGCCTCTGCCTGTAGATCGAATCAACCCCAACGAGGCTTCCGTGGCCAGCATGGCCCGTCTCCCGGGGATCGGCGTAGCGCGTGCTCGGACAATCGTCGCCTTCCGCGAGGGCCTCCGAACCCAGGGCAGGCAGGACCCGGCCTTCCACTGCGCCGAAGATCTCTGCGAGGTTCGCGGCATCGGTCCGGCCACCCTCGAAGGCATCCGCCCCTGGCTGCGATTCGATCCGCCTACGCGATAGATTTGACGAATCCCCACCCCCCTTGTTAGAATTTGCGGGAGATAGACTCTCTTAAGAGAGGTCGCCCCGGTTGGTGGAGGGCAAGCCGTCCTGTTGGGGAAGCATTCGAGCTGGAGGAACATGTGAACGCATCTTTCAAGATCGGAAATGCTGTCGTCGTCGTATTCTGCATCGCGGTCGGCGCATTCGTTCCCGGCGGCGACATCCTGGCCGACGCCGCCGTCCCGGTGGTCATCAATGAGATCATGGCTTCCAACGGCAAATACCTGGCCGATCCGCAGGGCCAGTACGACGACTGGATCGAACTGTACAATCCAGGCGATGCGCCGGTCGATCTGGGCGGGATGTACCTTACGGACGATCCGGATGCTCCGACTCTGTGGCAGTTTCCACAGGACGATCCATCCCTGACGACCCTCGCGGCCGGGGGCTATCTCCTCGTCTGGGCGGATGACGCCATCGAAGATGCCGGCCTGCATGCGGCCTTCAAGCTCAGCGCCGAGGGGGAAACCCTTGCCTTGTACGACCGCGACGGCGCGACCCTGATCGACAGCGTTTGCTTCGGCATCCAGACGACGGACGTGTCGTACGGCCGGGTGTCCGATGCCAACGATGCGTGGATGGCGTTGCCCTATCCCAGCGCGGGCGGGCAGAACTTCAGCGTCTACGAAGGCTCCGTCGCCCAGCCGCAATTCAGCCTGGAGCACGGCTTCTACGACACGGAGATCCTGGTGACGATCCGTTGTCCCACCGAGGGGGCCGAGATCTACTATACGCTGGACGGGAGCGAGCCTCGCACGGGCGTCCGGATGCGGCCTGTCGCAGGGGCCTCTCTGTACAGCGGGCCGATTCAGATCTCCAAGACCACGTGCCTGCGTGCGGCCGCGATGAAGGACTCGTGGATTCCCTCGCCCATTGCGACGAGCACGTACCTTTTCGTCCAGGACGTGATCGCGCAATCTCCGCAGGGACAAAAACCTGGGACTGCCTGGCCCGCCGGAAGCGTGAACGGACAGGTCATCAATTATGGGATGGATCCCGATGTGGTCAACGACGCCCTGTATAAGGACCTGACGGACGATGCCCTGTTGGCCATCCCGTCGGTCTCGCTGGTCACCGATCTGGCGAACCTCTTCGACGTCCAGAAGGGCATCTACGTGAATCCCTACGGTCAGGGGCAGAGTTGGGAGCGGCCCGTCTCCGTGGAGCTGCTCTACCCGGACGGTGCGGAGGGCTTCCAGGCCAACGCCGGACTGCGGATTCGAGGCGGGTACAGCCGCAGCGGCGACAATCCGAAACATGCCTTCCGCCTGTTCTTCCGTGCCGAGTACGGAACGCCCGCGCTTCGATATCCCCTCTTTGGCGAGGAGGGCGTCGGCGAATTCGAAGGGGTCGATCTCCGCACCAGCCAGAACTATTCCTGGAGCTACGAAGGGGGCAACAGCGACAGCCACGACACGTTCGTGCGGGAGGTCTTTTCCCGGGATTCGCAGCGGGACATGGGCCGGCCGTACACGCGAAGCCGCTACTATCATCTGTATATCAACGGCCAGTATTGGGGGCTCTACCAGACCCAGGAGCGGTCGGAGGCATCCTACGCCGCGTCGTACTTCGGAGGCGACAAGGACGATTACGACGTGATCAAATCGCGGGCCGGAAACGGCGGCTACGACATCGAAGCCACCGACGGCGTGCTGGATAATTGGCGCGCGCTCTGGAACGCCTCGATCTCGGGATTCAGCGATGACGCGACCTACTACCGCGTTCAGGGTCTGAATCCCGACGGCAGCGTCAACCCCGCCTATCCGAAGCTGCTCGACATCGACAACCTGATCGACTACATGCTGTGCACCTATTATGTGGGCGACCCCGATGGTCCGGTCAGCGCGTGGGGCCGCGTGGCGAACAATTTCTACGCCATCTACAATCGCGTGCGGCCCGATGGGTTCAAGTTCTTCCGGCACGATGCGGAGCATTCTCTGTACTCGGTGAACGAGTCGCGTCTGTTCGACTGGACCACGACGGCGGTGGGGGGCTCGTTCAATCAGTCGAACCCGTTGTGGCTGCACACGCATCTGATTCTCCACCCCGAGTACCGGATGCGGTTCGCGGATCATGTCTACAAGCACTTCTTCAACGAGGGGACGTTCACGCCGGATGTGGCGTCCGCTCGCTTCATGGCCCGCGCCGAGCAGATCGAGACCGCCATCATCGCGGAATCCACCCGGTGGGGCGACTCCAAACGGGCGAAGCCCAGAACGCGGGACGACGACTGGCTGCCCGACATCGAAGGCATGGTCGCCAACTACTTCCCCCGGCGGACGAATATCGTCCTGAACCAGTTCAAGACGCAGAACTGGTATCCGAATATCGATCCGCCGATGTTCAGCCCATCTGGCGGTTATCTTAACGTGGGCGACGCGGTCTCGTTGCAGGGAGGCGCGGGCTCGCTCTGGTACACGCTGGACGGCAACGATCCGCGGGTCCCGGGGACCACGCCGGAGCAGGGAGATGCATCGTCGCTGGTTGCGGAAAACGTCACCAAGCGGGTCCTCGTGCCCACGGGACCGGTCTCCGACGCCTGGAAAGGCGGCGAGGCGTTCGACGACTCCGCCTGGATTAGTGGCTCCGGCGGCGTCGGATTCGAACGCAGCACGGGGTATGAGGACTACTTCGACATCGACCTCCAGAGCCAGATGTACAACCACAACGCGAGCTGCTACATCCGAATTCCGTTCGAGGTCTCCGCTGCGGATGTCGCCGGCCTGACGGGTCTGACGCTGCAGGCTCGTTGCGACGACGGCTTCGTCGCGTATCTCAACGGAACAGAGATCGCGAGGAAGAATTTTGCCGGCAGTCCGCTGTGGAACTCCCGGGCCGACGCGCAAAATCCCGACGAGACGGCCGAGACATTGGAGTCCTTCAACGTCTCCCAGCACATCGACAGGCTGCTGCCGGGTTTGAACATCCTGGCGATCCACGCCATGAACAACTCGACCACCAGCTCCGATTTTCTGATCTCGGTTGTGCTGTCGTCGGCCAAGGGCGCGGAAGGCGGGACGCCGACCGGCATCTCCCCGAGCGCTGTGCGGTATACCGAGCCGATCGTGCTGACGCACAGCGTCCAGGTGAAGGTCCGCTCGCTCAGCGGCGGCACCTGGAGCGCATTGAATGAAGCGATTTTCTCGGTCGGCCCGGTGGCCGAGAGCCTGCGGGTCAACGAGATCATGTACCATCCGGCGGGCGATCCGAATGCCGAATATGTCGAGTTGACGAACGTCGGCGCCGAGACGATCAACTTGAACCTGGTCCGGTTCACGAAGGGGATCGAGTACACGTTCCTGAATTTCGAACTGCCGCCGGGAGGCTACTGCCTGCTGGTGAAGGATGCCGTCGCCTTCGAGACCCGCTACGGCGGCGAATTGCCCGTCGTGGGCGAGTACGCCGGCAGCCTGAACAACGCGGGAGAACGGATCGAGCTTCTCGATGCCGCAGGCGGCGTTATCCAGAGCTTCGAGTACGAAGACGATTGGTTCGATCTGACCGATGGGCCGGGCTTTTCGCTCACGCTCAGAGATCCCCTGGCCCCCAATCTGAACAGCGGCAGCGCCTGGCGGCCCAGCGCCTACGCCGGCGGCTCGCCCGGCGAGGACGACAGTGGGCAGGCGCCCGAGCCGGGCTCGGTCGTCATCCATGAACTGCTGGCGAACCCCGCCAAGGGCGGCTGCGACTGGATCGAGTTGCACAACACCACTACTGGAGAGATCGACCTCGGCGGCTGGTTCCTCAGCGACGATGCGAATGACCTGACCCGATACCGGATCGCCGCAGGGACCACCATCCCGGCGGGCGGATTCATCGTCTTCGACCAGGACCAGCACTTCGGCAACCCGTCCGATCCCGGCTGCAGCCGGCCGTTCGGCCTGGGCAAAGACGGCGAGACAGTGTACCTGACCTCGGCCTCCGGCGGCGTCCTGACCGGTTGCAACGAGCGGGAGAAGTTCGGCGCCGCCGATCCCGGCGTGTCGCTCGGCTGCTGGCAAAAGAGCACGGGCTCGTACAATTTCGTGGCACTGGAGGAGCCTACGCCGGGCGCGGCCAACGCCGCTCCGGTCGTTGGGCCTGTCGTCATCAGCGAGATCCAGTACCATCCGTCGGGCCACGAGGGCGCCGAATACGTCGAGTTGCTGAATATCGGCGACTCGACCGTGACCCTGTATGACGCGGACGAGCAGGCCCCCTGGCGATTCACGGATGACCCGGACGACCCGAAGATTGATCTGCTGCTGCCGAGCGACCCGCCTGTCACTCTGGCGCCGGGCGAATATCTCGTCCTGGCCAAAGATCTGAGCCTGTTCAACGCGGCCTACACCATCCCGCCAGGCGTGCAGGTGCTGGCCTGGGGCTTCGGGAAGCTGGCCGACGAAGGCGGCAAGATCCAACTGAGCAGGCCGTTCGAAGTGGATGACGACGGCGTTTGGCAGTGGATTCGGGTGGATCGGATCGTCTACAGCGACGGCACGCATCCCCAGGATTTCGCCGAGGGCGAAGACCCGTGGCCGGTCGATGCGGATGGCCAGGGCAAGTCCCTGA
>CAZDTD010000241.1:0-5468 GCA_964507995.1 uncultured Pirellulales bacterium
TCTCGCGGACCATCCGCCGCATCGTGGCGCTGGTGCGAAGCCGTCGCATTCGAATCTCAGGAAAACTCATCGAGTCTACTCCAGAAAAAAGCTCATGCCAACAAACTCCATATACCCTCCCTCTGCGGCCTGCGTCAAGAGTCCCGACGCCGGTCGTCAATCTCGTCCGATACCCGCCTGGTAATTGCCGATCGCCTCGGAAGTACGAAGATAGCGACTGTACATTCGCAGGCGGTGAATGGAACCAGCCAGATGGGGGCCAATGAGAAGCATGTCGTTGCCGTAGACGTCGCACAGGTTGGGACTGAAACGCCCCCACCCGAACTGACGCGAGTCGCCGCCGTCGCAGAGCCGTCCGTCGATAATGAACGTGATGATCTTCGGACCGCCGTCGACGTTGACCACGATGTGGTGCGGCCGACCCGTCTCCAACAAGCCCCGATCGCAGTCCCAGCGATTCTCCGTGGCGCCGTCGTTCATCACGATCTCGACCGTGCCGTGATCGGTCGTCTGCAGGCACAATCCCCGGCCGGCCTCGGTGCGACTATCCAGAAGCACATCGCCAGGACAGATCGATTCGAAGGTGACCCACAGATCGATGGCGAAGCCAGCGCGCATGTCCTTCGCTCCCTGGTCGGCCCGGCTTCCGTCGCGGGCGAGAAACGCCGGCGGTCGCGGCGCACGAATCCTCGGCTGCATGGGACGCCCCTTACGCGGCAGATCCAGAATCAGGTCTTTTGCGACGGCAGATCGGTTCTCGAATTGGCGCCAGAGTCCTTCGAGCAGGTTCCGTGGCAGCGGATGGACGCGAGCGATGTCCTTCTGCGTCTCCGTGAGAAAGAACTCATTGCTGTCCTCAACCAGATCGGGATAACTCATGCGGATATACGGATCGTCGTCGTACAGCACGATTTCGGGCTGGGACCACCGGATGACCTTGCCCTCGGGCGAGTCGGCCTCGACGCCGCCGCAGAGCCACGCGGGATTGCGGTCGTCAAAAGTCCGACCACCATGGTTGTGAAACCAGTAGAGATACTTGCCGTTGCGGCACTTCCAGACGAAATTGGCCGCCCGCGGATGCTTGATGAGCCGACCATCGGCGTAACGGGCATATTGCGGCGTACCCCAGGTGTGCCCGCCATCGCGACTGGAACTGCACGCCGGGTGGCCATCGCTGGTGCGGTAGACACAATAGAATGTCCCGTCGCTGAGCACGGCAAAGCTCTGCTCTTCCGCAATCGGCCCGCCCCCAGACGGCGAACGCAGCCCGACATCGCCATCCGGCAGCGTCTCCCACGAGAGCTTGTTCGGATCGTCTTCCGTGAACAGATTCGCACTCTTGAGGACGACGCCCTCTGACCGGCCGATGAACCCATAGCCGAATCGTCCCACCTTGTGCAGAGGAACGTAGGCTGCACCGTCGGAAGTGAAGGGCTTGCCGACATTCCAAAAGAAGCGAACCTCGCCTGCGTAGGGATTCTCCCGGTCGATCTCGAACTCACGGACGGGAATCGGCCACCGCTGCCGCGACCAGGTCCGGCCGTGATCATCGCTGTACTTGAAGACGAAGTAGCCCTGCGTATCAACGCGGGTACAGTAGCCGCCCCTGTACGGCAGAAAGTCGGCCTTGACCTGTCGCAGATTGTCCGTGTTGTGGTTGTAGAAGACGTAGATCCGGCCGCTCGCGACCTTGAACGCAACCGCGTAGGAGGCCTCCGGACCGTCGGCCGGCTCGACCTCTACGGGCTCCGACCACGTTTTGCCTCGATCCGTGCTGCGGAGACTGACGACGTGCTGACCCTGTTGCCCTTCGCGTCCGGAACCGGTCGTGAGAACGCAGAGCCAGGCCCCATCGTCCGTCTGCACCACATAGGGCTGATCGGCATACGTCTCGGTCGGGATCTCCAAACCCGTGCGGATATTGCGAGGGTCCTGGGCCGCCAGGGGCGACAAGAGAACCGATGTGATCACGACTGCAAAGCCGGCATATCTGTCCATGACTTCTCCCTTCCTGCGCGTCCCGCCATTGGGACATCACCGGGTTTGAGAAGCATTGATCTCCTCGTCCGTCAGATAGCAGGCGGGCTCGTTGAGCCAGTGAGCATCCGCCGGATCGATATCGAAGAACCGGTAGTTGCCCTTGCACAGAGAGAACCACCGGCACTTCAGGCATCGCGGGTCCGCGAACTTGTCCTTGTTGCGGAGTTTCGCCAGGACGGGATCGGCGACATTCGACCAGATCTCTTTGAAGGGTGTCTGCATCACGTTGCCGAGCGGATAATTGCGCCAGAACTGATCGGGATAGACAGTGCCATCCCAGGCGACGCAGGCGATCTTGTCGCCGACGCGGTTGCCGCCGTTGGCCAGGAGCAGCTCTTTGGCCTGCTCAAAACCGGGGTGATTCTCCCGCTGCATCCGCAGCAGCAGATAGGGGCCATCGGCGTGGTTGCCGACCGTCAGCACCTCATCGACCAGGTCTCGCTCGACGAATTCGCGGGTCCTGTCGAAGATCGTATCGAGCGTCCGGCGCGTCTGCTCGGGCGAGGGCCCCTGCTCGTGCAACAGAGCGGCCCGGCCCGTCCGAACGAGATGGTAAAAGCACATCCGCCGGACGCCGATCTGGCGGGCGATGTCGAAGATCGCCGGAACCTGGTCCGCATTGGCCTGCGTGATCGTGAAGCGAAGGCCCGTCCGCAGGCCGGCCTGGCGACAGTGCTCGATGCCGCGAAGAGCCGCCTGGAAACTGCCCTGGACCTGGCGGAACCTGTCGTGGAACGGCTCTCGTCCATCGAGCGAAACGCCTACGTAACGCAGGCTCACATCATGGAGCCGACGGGCCATAGCGGCGTCGATCTGCGTGCCGTTGGTCGAGATCACCGTCGGCAGCCCGATCCGCTTAGCCTCCTCCAACAGTTCGATGAGATCAGGTCGAAGGAGGGGCTCGCCGCCGCTGAACAGGCACACCGGCACGCCGGCTTCTTTGAGCTGTCCAAGGAACTGCTTGGACTGGTCCGTCGTCATCTCCCGCTCGCCGCAGCCGGAGTCGGAAGCGCTATAGCAGTGCAGACATCGGAGATTGCACCGGCGGGTGCAGTTGTACGCGATGACCGGGCCGACCTTTCGGTCCCTGCGATACCGCAGGTCGTCCGACTGACCGCCCAGGCCACAATATAGCTTCGAAATATTTATCATCTTTGGATTTACTGTCTACAATTTACTATTTACGATTGCGTCGAGCAGGCCGTCGATCGTGTGCTCCGTCGCCTCGACATCGACCTGTACACCAAGCCCGGCCAGTTCCTTCGAGGTCACCGGACCGACCGACGCCACTTTGACGCCATAGGAGCGTACCGCCTCGGGCGGGATTTGTTCGAAGAAAGACCGAACCGCCGACGGGCTAGCAAACGTCAGCCACTGAATCCGGCCCTGCCGCATCTGGGCGATCAAACTCGCGTCGTCGCCCTTTTGCGGTACGGCGGTGTAGACCGGGACATCTTTCACTTCGGCCCCGCCGGCTTCGAGGCCACGCACCAGTTCATCGGAGGCGATTTCCGACCGCAGGAGCAGGACCTTCTTGCCTCGCAGGTCGGCGTAGCCAATGAGTTGCCGGGCGAGTTCCCGGCCCGTGAAAACATCCGGCACAAAGTCCGCCCGAATTCCGGATTGCTGCAGGACCTCGGCCGTCCGGGGCCCGATGGCTGCGATCTTCATCCCGCCGAAGACTCGTGCATCCTCGCCCAGATCGGCGAGGGCATCGAAGAACGCCCGAACGCCGTTGGCGCTGGTGAAGACCGCCCAGTCACAGCCGGAGAGTTCCGCGAGCACGCGGACGAACTCGTTCCGATCCGTCAGGGCCTGGATCGCCAGCGTGGGGTATTCCACAGGGCGACCGCCGCGAGCGATCACCTTGCGGGCGGAATCCGCATTGCCTGCGGAATCGCGAGTGAGGACCAGCCCCTTGCCAAACAGGGGCAGCCGCATGAACCAGTTCATACTTGCATCGCCTGCCGCGGCGGGACCGACAATTATCAGCGCAGGCGGCTCAATCTCTTGCTTGTCACACTCTTCCGCAATCCGGCCCAGAGGCGTCTGAACCAGTCGCTGCGTGGGCAGCGTCGCATCGGCCACGAGGGCAGCGGACGTCTCGGCGGACATGCCGCTGCCGATCAGCTTGCCTGCTATCGAGGGCAGCGCTCCAATGCCCATGTAGAACACGAGCGTGCCGGGGAAACGGGCCAGCACGTCCCAATCGAGGTTCGTCTCCTCTTTGCCTTCCGCCTCCCGACCGGTGATGAAGGCCACCTGGGAGCTGTACCGCCGGTCGGTGAGCATGATCCCGGCGTACTCGGCTGCGGCAATCGCCGCCGTGATTCCCGGCACAATTTCGAACGCGATACCGGCTTCGTTGAGCAGCATGACCTCCTCGGTGCAGCGACCGAAGATACAGGGATCGCCGCCCTTGAGCCGGACGACCGTCTTGCCTTCGAGGGCCTTGTCGACAAGAATCCGGTTAATCTGGTCCTGGGTGAACGAGCCGGGTCCGATCCGCTTGGGCACGCGGAGGATCTCGGCGTCCTTGCGGGCCAGTTCCAGCAGGTCGGGATTCGCGAGCTTGTCGATGATGACGCAGTCTGCGATTTTGAGCAACTCGGCGCCGCGCAGCGTGATCAGGTCCGCGCGCCCCGGCCCGGCCCCCACCAGATACACCATCGGCTTCTTCATCTGGGGCTCCATCGCTTTCCTACTCCCTTTCCAGTTCGCGAAGAATCTCTCTGCCGCCGGCGTCGAGCAGCTCACAGGCCGCCTGCTCGCCCACCTGGACCGCCTGGGAAACCGACCCGACCGCCATCTTTCGGATCATCCGACGGCCCTCGGCGTCCGCGATGAACGCGTGCACTTCGATCTCGTCCCCCCGCCGCTCGGCGTAGGCCCCCACCGGAGCGTGACAGCCGCACTGCAACGTAGCGAGCACCTGCCGTTCGGCCAGAGCCACTGCCCGCGACGACGCGTCGTCGATGGATCGAACGATCTCCATCGTGGCCTCGTCTTTGCTTCGCGTCTGAATGGCGAGCGCTCCCTGGGCCGGAGCCGGGATGAATTCCTTCGGGTCAAACGCGATGGAAATCGCGTCGGCCAACCCGAGCCGCTCCAGACCCGCACGCGCGAGGAGGATGGCGTCCAGATCCTCGCTGTGCAGCTTGTTGATCCGCGTCTGCACGTTGCCGCGAAGCGGAACGAGCTCCAGGTCCGGCCTCAGATGCCGTAACTGGGCCGCCCGTCTCAGGCTGGAGGTGCCCACGCGTGCCGATTCCGACAAGTCGTCGAGCACGCGGACCCGCCTCTTCGCCACCAGACAATCCTCGGGCCACTTGCGGTCGCAGATCGCCGTGACCGCCAGACCCTCGTGCTCGCAGGTGGGCAGATCCTTGAAGCTGTGCACCGCCAGATCCGCTTCGCCCGCCAGCAGG
>CAZDTD010000242.1:0-5463 GCA_964507995.1 uncultured Pirellulales bacterium
GGAAAGCTGCGACGCAGCGACGACAACGCCGGCAGCGCCATGACGATATCGCCCAACGAGCTGGGCTTGACGAGCAGGATATTCTTGTACAGTTCCGACATAGGGAGCGGATTCTACGCGATGACAGGTGGCAAGGCAATCGCATTCGCTCTTGCTCCCGTGCGGGGGCAGCGTACAATGGCCGTCGAGCGCCCGCGGCGTAGAAAGGAGTCCATCCAGGTGGCGGAAAAAGGCAGATACGTCTACGAGTGGCCCCGACCGATGGTGACAGCGGACGCGGCAATCTTCGCGTTCATCGACGGCAAGACCCATCTACTGCTAATCCAGCGGAAGATCGACCCGTACAAAGGCCGCTGGGCCCTGCCTGGCGGATTCGTCGAGCTCGACGAGGACCTGCCCGACGCAGCGGCCCGCGAGCTGGCCGAGGAGACCGGCGTGCGCAACATCCCGCTGGAACAGCTTGGCGCGTTCGGCCGGCCCGGGCGCGACCCGCGAGGGCGGACCATCACCGTCGCCTACCTCGGCGTCGTGGAAAAGGACTGGGACCGGATTCACGCAGCCGACGACGCAGAGCGAGCCCAGTGGTTTGACATCGCGAGCCTGCCGTCGATGGCCTTCGACCACGACGAGATCGCCCGCTGCGCAATCGAACGGCTCAATACACGATCGGGTCGGGACCCGGCAGCTTCACCTGTTCGTTGAATTGCTTCAACTGGGCCTCGATCGCACTGACGGCGTAGTCAATGTAGTGAAGCCTGTGCACCGGCTGGTTATGGCGTTCGATCATCAGGCCGCGATGGACCGTGTCGAGGAACCGCTGGATCGTCCGGCCGCTGATCTCGCTCGGTTTATGGGCCCACTCCTTCAACTCCTCGTACCGACGGGCCAGGCGGGAATCCTGCTTCATCTGTTCGGCGGTGAGATAGTCGCCCGGATTGTACTCCAGTTGCAGCCCCTTGAGTCCCAGGATCAGCGGCTCGTAGTCCATTTGTCTGTTCAGCCGGATGAATTTGTACTGCTGGGTACACGTCATCGCCTGCACGGGCGGCTTGTCCGCGACATCATCGCTGCCGCCGAGGTACCAGTTCCGCCGGCTGGTCTTGGCGAAGACCAGTTCTTCGCCGCTGGTCTTCTGGGTGATCTCGCCCTTGCAGATCCGCGAAATCCACATCCCGTCGGGGCCCCGTTCGAGCCCCCCGCCGATCGCCAGCAGGCATTGGACGAATCCCAAGGGCAAGATTCTCTGGTGGCCGATCTGGCGTTTGCGCATCTGGAACGACAGGTGCAGGCTGTGGGGATGGATCGGGAAGAACTTGATCAGCTCGTGGATCAGTCGGCTCAGGACCCAGGGATCGGACGTCGCAGGCCGGGACAGTTCGCCCGCGACGCTGAGCCGCCCCGGGGCGATCTCGAAGAATCCCTGCCTGCGAGGACGGTCGTTGTAACCGCTGTGGTCGTCGATGTAGCCGCCGAGCTTCCAGCACAGGACATCCAGGCGAAAATCATAGAAGTACTTGAAGTCGTCGTAGACCGCATCCTTCGCCTGCGTGGCGCTCCGCAACGGCTCGACCGCCGCGGCCCCCAGATTGCTCAGTTCCAGCTCGCACCCGAGCGGCACCAACCCCGGCTGGAGGCTCGCCCGAATCCGGTTCAGATAATCCTCCGCCACGCGG
Source organism: uncultured Pirellulales bacterium (assembly GCA_964507995.1). Classification (GTDB taxonomy): domain Bacteria; phylum Planctomycetota; class Phycisphaerae; order Sedimentisphaerales; family Anaerobacaceae; genus PLanc-01. The sequence continues at coordinate 1,674 of CAZDTD010000242.1, forward strand.
GCGTCGAACAGGCTTTGGACCGCCTGGATGGCGTACTTGAGGTAGTCGATGAGGTCGTATTTCTCATACGGCATGACGTCGAGGCATTTCTGAATGATCGGCTCGATCACGCTGCTGTTGGCGTTCAGGATCAGCAGGCACGCAAACAGGCTGACGGTGCGGGCAAAGTAGCGAAGGCTGCTCCTCATGTGCTCGAGCTCGTACCGAAACCGGCTCTCCATCATCTCTTCCATCTGGTTGAGCAGGACCTGGCGGATCACGAGGGCCAGGTAATTCCGGATGTACGGCTGCGCCTCAGGATCGTTGTACAGTTGCCTGATGCTCGGCCGAGGCCGGTCCAGCTCGCGCTCGAGGTAATAGTCGCTGACCGCGTCCCGGTGGTAGTGGGTCATCACGAGGTCCCGCTCGGTCGCAGCGAGCAACTCGCGATCCGCCAGCCGTTCGGCCTCGGCATCCACGGTACGGTCGCCGGGACGGGTGTGCTTCTTCAGGAATCCCTGGATTCGCTTGCGCAGCCACAGCTCGTGAATCAGGTTCACATGGAAACGGTCGCCAAACTGCTTACGCATCGATTCCGTGGTCACGAGGTAGGCCAACGCTTCTTCGACCCCATGCGCCGTGTGGACCCGCACCGTCTCCCGGCGGTACCGTTTGCCCTCGTAACGATCCACCTCGGCCATCGCGGCCAGCGGGACGCCGTGGATGATGAGCCCCTCGATCCGCGTCCTGTCCGACGGCACGGCGTAGTAGTACACGTTGTCCGGACTCACCCGACGGTACTGAGGCAGGAACGCCAGCTCGGCGAACAACGTCTTTGCGTCCAGTCGCGACGGCCTTCGCGTGAAGGCGTACCCGCTGACGGACTGGAAGATGTGGCTGTCGCGAAGCGAGCCATAGACGAAAAGGTTGACTTTCGGGTCGTGCATAACGGTTGTGGTCCCCGGGTCCGGTCGGTCGAAAGCTCGCTACCCATCGGACAGAATGCGGCCGCGAAGCCGAATCACCTCTCTGAATGCCCGCAGAATGACCCTTGGATTGTTGCCGGTCGGCTTGCCGGCCGTGCGCGGATAGTGATGGACCCCTTTCTCCGTGATCCGGTAGCCTTTTTGCGCGGCGCGGGCGAGAATCTCCGTGGCGATCAACGCCCCCTGGCTCTCCATCTTGATGTGGTCGAAGATCGTCCGCTTGAACAGTTTGAACGCGCAGTCCATGTCCCGTACGTTCAGCGAGAACAGGAAATCGTTCAGCCGCGTCCAGAGCCAGCCGTTCAGCCTTCGCAACGGCGGGTCCTGGCGATTCATGCGGTAGCCGCTGACGATGTCGTAATCCGCCATCAGCGGCAGCAGCAGCGAAATCTCTTTCAGGTCGAACTGGCCATCGCCGTCCGTGTAAAACACCAGTTCCTTCGTCGCGGCGCGAAAACCGGACTGCAGAGCGGCTCCGTAGCCCAGATTGCGGGGGTGATGGATCGCACGAATCCGCGGGTTGGCCGACGCCAGCTCGTCGGCCATCCGGCCGGTGTTGTCCGCGCTGCCGTCATTGACAACGAGGATCTCGTAATCCGCCCGCAGGCTTTCCAGGACCTCGACGGCCTGCCGCGTGACCTTGGCGACGTTGTCCTGCTCGTTGTAACACGGAAAAAACACCGTAATAGAAACAGGCGGCGTCGCCTGCGAGCTCTGCCGCTCGTCTTGCACTGCCATGGGTCACCACCTTTTCGTATTGAGGACGTACTCCCGCTGGTTTTCGTACTCGTCTCTCTGGAGGCTGTACTTCTGGGCACGCTCCGTCTGCCCCTTCGACTGGGCCACGTTTTGCAGCCGGATCAGGGCCAGGCGAATCCCCTCCAGACGCATGTTGAAGCCGTTCTGTCGGGAGTACGACTCGATGTTCTTCTCGAAATCGTCCACATACTGTGCACAGACCTCGTCGATCCGAGGGCACAGATCGGCGTACCTGGCCCCAATCAACAGCAGATCGATCAGAGGAGCCGGCGAGAATTGCTTCTTCAAAGCGTCGGCCAGCATCTCGACTCCCCGTTTCTTCTGCGACAGATCCTGAACCAGCAGCAGGTTGTGACCGACCGTCAGATTGGCGGAGTACGCGTCCGGATAGATCGTCTTGCCGTCGAACAGGCCGGCAAACAACGCCCGTCCCTGCGGCGTATTGGCATCCACAAACAGCCGCTGCTTGTCGTCCATATACACCGTGCGCCAGTCCTGGGCATATTCGAGTCCCTCGGCAAACGGCTTGCCGAACTGGGCGTTCGGCATCAGGACGACCCACACGTCGCGTTTGCGGAGTTGTTCGCTGATCCATTTGCCAATCTCGACACACTCGGTCGAATTCGGTCTTCGCTGGTTCAACAGCGCGGGGGTCGCCGCCGGCCCGCCGGACATGATGTCCGTCCACAGATCGAACGTGTTCACGTCGTAGGCGGCCTGCGCCCGGCCGTCCATGAACAACTGCAACGGCGTCTTGCCCGTCTCGGGATCGGGGTCCTGGCCCCAGGCGATGAAACCACCCTCGGTCCAGTAGTTGAACATCTTGCCGCTGAGTTTGTTCTTGCGGATGAACTCGCATGCGGCGAACGGCTTGGCGTCCGAGGCAGTCATTCGCATGAACACCGAAGTGTACTGGACATCCGCAGGCCAGGGCGCCAGATACACGGTATGGAACCGCGAGCCCCACACGGCCGCGAACAGCAGGACGACCGCGCCGCCCGCAATCATCAGGCCGCGACGCCACGCCATGGGGATCGACGGCACCTCGAGCGTGCCCTTCCAGGCGGCCTGCGTCATAGCCGCGATGAGCCGCACGGCCTGATCGGCCAGCAGAGCGATGATCGGACACGCGGCGTATCCCGCGATCGGGATGAATCGACGGGATCGAATCGCCATGTAGACCGTCATGCCAGCGACGACCACCAGCACGAGGTCAATCTTCGGCCAGGCATATTCCACAGGCGTCTTCCCCTTTTTCTTGCCCGGGGCCTTCGCGGTGCGCCAAAAGTACAGATAGACGGCCGCCCACGCGATGACGACCAGCCAGCCGACGATGTACATGACCAGAAACGGCACGGCGGTCCCGACCGGGTTGCTCCAGTCAAAGGCCCGATGCCATTCGTGCACGTCGCGCCAGCGTTCGGCATGCTTGCTCACCGAAATGACGAAGGTGTGCGTCAGGTTGGTCAGGTGGAAAGGATTGAAGACGACCATCGCAACGAACGCCACGACGGCCGCCGCAACGGTGTGCAGGACGCCTTTCCAAGGCATCGTCTGCACGATCTTCTCCTTGAGGGACACGACCACGGCGCCGACGATCGCCGCCAGCGAGAAGATGCCGAGGTAGGCCAGTCGGGAACTGGCGATATAGAGTTCGAGTTGCTCGCGATTCCGACGGTCCAGCCCCACTGAAACGCCGGGGAAGAAACGAAGGAGCAGGACGAGAAACACCAGGCACGACGCCGCAACGTGGTAAACGACGAGCACGGTGTCGTCCGCTTTGCGATGAACCGCCAGCGCGATGCTCCCTGCGATCACGAGAGCCACCAGGTAGAACATTCCGTCCTTCAGGACGGGGACGGACTTCAGGTCCTCATGTCCCAGGAATTGATGGGCCAGGCCGTAGAGCACCAGCCACAGGAGAATGCTGTAGGCGACGACCATCCACCGTCGCGGCAGATTCATGATCGCGTGCCAGCCGATGAACGGGACCAGGATGATGAACGTATAAATGTACCCGCCGTGGACGTTCGACCAGAAGACGATCAGCGGCACAATCAGCCAGA
>CAZDTD010000243.1:0-5458 GCA_964507995.1 uncultured Pirellulales bacterium
ACACCCACGATGAACTGAACCATTACATCGAGATCGAAGTCTACGGCCGGCCCGTACGCCAGTGACGGCGCACGGAAGGATGCAGACCAGAGGAACTCGATTCCGGACAGCAGCCCGTTCGTAGAAGAATGGAACGACCGGCTCTCGCCCGTCAGGGCAAGTTGTCCGGCGTGCCGGGAGCAGTCGGCCTGTCCGATGGTCGCGATCCCCCGAGACCCGCCGTCGCTGCGCAGGCCCCGAAAGGGCCTGCAAGGGGGAGTTTTGCGCTTTGGGGCCTCCGGCGTGTACGCGAGCGAAACGCTCGCTTTCGGCCGTGCGAAGCACGCCTGCTGCTGGTGGCTCCAACGCGCTAAACTCCCGCCGCGGCGGGAAAAGGGCAGGTCGGGCCTATATTCTTCAACGAAATCTCCGGGCCTGGGCCCGGAGGGCCCCTCCGGGGCCGGTTCGTTGAAGAATGGGAGTGACCGGGCTTGCGACGCGCGACCGGGGTTTGAGGGGGAAAAATCGAGACAAGAGATTTTTCCCCCTCAAAGCAGGCCCGACCTGCCCTTTTCCCGCCGCGGCGGAATCCGGAGCCGTCCCCAACCACCGTGACAGGGTGGATCGAAGAAAAACCATTGACAAGAGGCGTTCCATATCAGCGTGCCCGTAAGGGCATAGAAGGAAGTGTGAAGTTTCAAGAGCCGAGAACGGTTCCTAACACTTCACACTTCAGACATCAAACTTGAGGAGATAACGCCTTGCGACGTCACTACAAACAAGGCGCCGCCGCTGCCACTCGGGGATTCAGCCTCGGGCTTTGTCCGCGACATTCCGGATCGTCGTGCTGCGCTCGATGACCGCGTTGATCTTGTTGGCCATGCCGGGGACGGTGGTCTCGGTCACGACCAGCTCGTCCATGGTCGCCTTGCGGACCCAGCGGGTCGCGAGATCGATGTGGAGGTCGCCTTGGTAGTGCGAGCTGCCGACCGAGCGGATCTCCATGTTGGGAACCGGGGTCACGGTCATCTGGAACGAGCTTTCGCCCGAGTCGTAGGCCACCACGGCGCAGGCGGCGCCGTCCACGAGGCTCAGGCCCTTGAATTCGAGGGTGACTTCGCCGTTCTGGAAGGTGGAGCCTTCCTTGATGCCGGCCCCGAGGTTCACCGGCGGCTCGGTAAATGCTGCGGCGTGCACGATCCTGTCGCCGATGCGCTTCAGGTCCTGGATGCCCTTGCCGCCCGCCGCCGGCTCGGCGAAGACGTTGCAGAACGCGTGGAAATCGATGAACGCGTTGTAGACGAAGTACGCTTTGTCCACCGGGAGGGGCTGGCCGTTCGCATCGACGAGTCCCTCGAATTTCGCGTGGTCGATACCGAAAACCTGCCCCTTGTCGTCCATGCCGGTCGGCGTGTTCTGGAACGCGTAGCTCCAGTTCGCCATCGCGGGGATCTCCACTTCCGGCCCGGACCCGAACTGCACGGCGAAGCGGGCGCAGGTGTACCGGTCTGCGTTCGTGCCCGCCGTGGCGCCCGGCTTGCACTGAAGTTGGAGCTTCAGAACGTCCTTGTTCACGCGTTTGCCATCCAGGGCATATGTGATGATCCGCGTCTCCATCTCAAATGCCTGCGGATCGCGCGAACGGCCGACGGCGAAATCGAACGTTCCCCGCAGGAGGGAATCATCCAGGGATTTTGCCTCGCCCGCCGCGACGCCGATCCAACTGCAAACCGTCGCCAGGGACGCCAGGATTCGAATTGCGTGTGTCGTCATTTGGTCTTACCTCCAGGTCACAGCGTCGATAACCCGTCTTCTTGCTTCATGCCGCGATCTCCAACAGTACGATTCGTACTATTAGTCGGACGGCCGTCGCGGCTATTTCTATTTCTCTACTGTCCCCCCTCGCGAAATCGGCGGGCTCGTAGACCCAAAACACTCCCACTGTTGTTATATTGTCGAATGGACATTCAAGGGTACCCAATAGGCCGGCCTATGATGGAAGACAAGCTGCTTGTGTTTCGGTCCAAACGTGGGAGCCGCGAGGCCCTTACGCGGATCTATGAGAAGTACAAGGCGGACTTGCTGCTGCTGGCCATGGGTCTGCTCAACGACAAGGCCGCGGCGGAGGATGTCGTGCACGATGTGTTCCTGTCCTTCGTCCAAGGTCTGGACGGATTCCGGCTGACCGGCAGTCTCAAGGGCTTCCTGCTCACCTGCACGGCCAACCACGCTCGCAACTGGAACAAGGCCCAGCGTGTACGCCTGCGGGCCGGCGAGACGGATGAGACCGCCGATCGGGCGATTGCAGAGGAGCCCATCGAGGCTCTGGTCTGCAACGAGCAACTGGAGCTGCTCAGCGGCGCCCTGGCGGAGTTGCCTTTCGAGCAACGCGAGGTCATCCTGTTGTACCAGCACGGGCAGATGACGTTCCAGGTGATCGCCAAGGCGATGCAGATCTCGACGAACACGGCCAAGAGCCGATACCGTTACGGAATGGACAAACTGCGGGTTACCCTCAACCGCGAGGTTACGAAATGCAACCAGCAGACGACATAAAAAAACTCATTGATGAATCGCGGATCATATCGTCCGAACAGGTCGATCGGCGGATTCTGGCCGACGCCCTGGCGGACTTGGAGAAGCGCCGAGTCTCGAGCGGCACTCGAACCGGCGTGTGGAGATTCCTCATGCAAAGCAGAGCACTCAGATTCGCCGCTGCGGCGGTGATTGTAATCGCGGTCCTGTTCGGACTGCAATTCGTCGGGACATCGAGCGTTACCTTCGCCCAGGCGATCCAGCCCATTCTCAACGCCAACACCGCGATCCTCGACATCGTCATTGGCATCGAGGACCCGAACACGCCGGTGATTCGCGACATGATCGTGGGCTCGCGAATCCGCCGAACGGTGGACAACATCGAAGGCAGCGTCAGCATTATCGACTTGGAGAGCAGTCGTATCCTGAGCCTGACCGAGAAAACGAAAGAGGCGGTGTACGTCGATCTCAAGGGCTTGCCCTCCATCCCGAACTACCTGGACCATCTCAAGAACGTCTTCATCAAGCTCCAGGACAGTCCCCACTTCGAGATCCAGGACCTGGGCACGAAACAGATCGACGGACGCGCGGCCGTCGGCTTCCTCGCCAGGCACCCGAATGCGGAGATCACCCTCTGGGCCGACGCCGGGACCGGCCTGCCCGTCCGCATCGAGCAAAAGGAAGGCCGGATGCTCGTTATCTGCAAGAACCTCCAGTTCGACGTACCGATGGACGAGGCCCTGTTCAGCATGGAGGTACCGGAAGGCTACAGCGAGCAGAAGATGGAGATGGACCTGTTCGGCTCGACCGAGGCGGACTTCATCGAGGGTTTGCGAATCCGGGCGGAGATCTTTGGCGACGGGCGTTTCCCCGACGGCGTGGGCGTCGAGGATTTCATGCGGAGCATTGAAGCGATGCAGGGCAAGGGCGAGAAACTGGGCCTGTCAAAGGAGCAGGAGGCCGAACTGGGGATGAAGATGAACCGTCACCTCTTGTTCATCCGGTTCTTCCAGGGCGAGGGCAAGTGGTATTATCGCGGCCAAGGCGTCCAGCTCGGCGAGGCGGAAACCCCGGTCTTCTGGTATCGGCCGAAAGACTCGGCGAGCTACCGCGTTATCTACGGCGACCTGCACGTCGAGGACGTGGCCCCGGAAAGCCTGCCCGAGCCGCTCGATCCCGATGATGTGGCGGAGGTCACGATCGGCTACCAGCAGTGGTCCAAGCCCGACTTCGTCGGCACACAGGAGGATTACTGGATGATCCTGCCGGAGGGGAAGGCCCGGGTCAAGGCATACGTGACGCTGCTCAAGGGCCCGACGGGCGTATCGTCGATGCCGGTCGCCCTGCCCTATCCGAGCGCCCCGCTGGAGGCGGTGCTGCTCGACCGGGAGCCGTTGACCTTTGAGAAAACCGGTAACGGCACGTACAACATCGAGCTGCCGTTGGACAAGCTGGCCGCCGGACCTGTGAAACTCCTCTTCCAGTGGCACGTCTCGTTGAGCGATCTGCCCCGCGAGGGGGACACAATCAAGACCGTCCTGAAGAGCCTGATCCCGGTGACCTCCTACGCCTTGAAAGTCGGCGTCGATCCGCAGAGCGGCTTCGAGCTCACGCAAGAGCCAAAGGGCCTATGGATCACGCCCTTCACATGGGGCGGCGCCGACAAGACGGGCACGGAGTTCGGCTCCTGCGGCCTGCTGCTCCGCCCTCGCAAGTAGAGACGTCACGACATTCAGTCATGCAAGGCCGGGTCAGCGGAGCCCGGCCTGCTTCTTGCGCCAGTCTCTCCACGAGTGACGATGTCACGCGAGAGATGAGACGGACACGCCCAAAGAGAGACATTCTTTTCGCACAGGGCCGCAATCCGCGCATCCCTACTGGCAGTTGCCATTCGTCATTGAGCGACAAACACCTCGATACCTCGATCAAGCCGTACGGGCAATTGTAGTACGCCGTCCATCTTCAAATGGTGGGCAAATGCCGCGGACACCGTTTGGAGTTCCACCTTTAGGCGGGTTAAGACCGCGTAAACGCGGAACTCCGAACAGGCCATGCGCCGGCACGCTACCCACCAAATCAACATGGACGGCGTGGTAGGGTGCGTATCACGCACCAGCTTCCTGTTCCTCTATCGAGGCAATTTGAATCGCCACCAGTCCCGGTTCCAGTGTGGAGTCTTCCTTTGTGTAGACTGCATCAAGCTTCTTGGTGACGTCTCCGCCCTGATAGGTTGCCATGTAAGCGGTCAGGGCAGCGATGTAGAATTCACTCAAGGACATTCCGAGTTCCTGCGCCAACCGTTGGGCGGCCTCAAGAACTGGATTGGGTACCGAAATCTCCGTCTTCATGTTGCCTTTGGCTATTGACCAACGATCAACAATACGCGCTCAACGCAACAGTATTATAGCGCGAAGGCCGGAATTCTGCAACGCGCGGACATCTTCGATTCCCGTTGTCGAATACAGGAGAGAATCCATCCGAGTTTCTGGAAACACAGCGGGCGATGAGGGGTCGTGAAACCCCTCATCGCCCGTTCGATGACTGTCGATAGCGCCGCCGGTTATTTGGCTTCGAACTCGGCGTCGATGACGTCGTCGCCCTTGCGCTTGACGTCGGATTCACCGGGTGCAGGGCCGGGTCCGGGCTGAGGCTGTCCCTGTCCTGCGGTGGCCGCCTGCTTTTTGGCCGCCTCTTCGTAGAGGGCCTTGCCCAGTTCCTGGCTCGTTTCCTGGAGGTTGTCGATCGCCTTGCGGATCGCAGAGCCGTCTTCGCCCTTGACCGCCTCCTTGAGGTTGTTGACCGCGTTTTCGATCTTGCCGCGGGTTTCGCTGGAGACCTTGGCGCCGTGCTCCTTGAGCGTCTTCTCGGTCGAGTAGACCAACTGGTCCGCCTGGTTCTTCAGGTCGATGACCTGCCGGCGTTTCTTGTCTTCCTCGGCGTGGGC
>CAZDTD010000244.1:0-5454 GCA_964507995.1 uncultured Pirellulales bacterium
AAAAAACGATACGGAATACCAGGAACGCGGCGGTCGGCTGCCCATTGTGGATACCCATAATAGGTGTCTGTCACCGGTTTCCCCGAATGCCTATTCAGCCAGGGCTCATGGTCGGAGGGATCGCTGATCAATGAGGATTGGGCATATCCCGGTAGCCGATGGACATCTCAACAATAGAAGTGGTACTTGTCACATCACGAGATTATAATCAATCTGACCGAGATTGGAAAGGGATTCCTATGAACCTGGATAAGACCCGTGTGGCAGCTATTAGGACAGCAACTGCGGTGGTACTGCTAATCGCGTGCCCAATGGGTGCGGCGGTTCGGACTCGTGGCGGCGTACCGCAGGCAAGTCAATTGGATGAGAAACGATTGAAATCTCTTCTGGATACGGCCAGTACACGAGCCCCATCTCTCCAAGTCCCCTTGGAGATCGAACAATCAAAGGACGCGAAAGTCCGCGAAGAGTACTTCGCGGCGAGAAAACGTCAATTCGAGGAACATGAAGCCAAGGTCAATGCGGCGGCGGATGAACTTGCTGCAATGGGGGACAGCATTGTGGATTGGCTGGGTCGCCAGTATCGAGCCCCGATCGGAACCCACAAGCACCGGGTCATCGTTATCCTGGCCAAGATCGGCACGCCAAAAGCCAGAGAGTCGCTTCTCAATATAGCGATAGCCAAATACGACCCTAACCAGACTTCCTATTCTGCCTGGGCTGCAAGAAACTTCGTGAAGATTGCTCCTGACAAAGAAGCGATTCTTCCGTTGCTCAAATCAGAAGATCCAGACGTGATTTCCGTTGCCCTTCAACATCTGCCGGGTGTGTCTGTTGATGGGAGACTTCTTGGCTCTCTGAGGAGTCTCTTGCAAAGCACTGAGTATCACCCAATCGTGAACTTCGCCATGCGCATGAAGGCGGTATCAGTGATTGCCAAAGATGGTGGCACGGCGCTCATCGCCGAGAAAGTTGCCGCCATCGTTGATTCCATTCGTACTGTCGATGACATGCCGACGGCCAACGAGAAACTCCAACCGGACATGCCGGGTACACTGGCTGACAATCTGTATCCGTATCTCATTCGTGCATTGACACAGATCGAAGGTGCGGATCCCTACCTGCGCGCACGCAGAGAAGGACTAAGTAACAAAGCCCAGTCTGCCGTTGTCATAGCTCTCGCGCTCAGGCGGGATTCGTCAGTTAGACAGGAGTTGCGCGACGTGCTACTCGATCCGACGATGCTGTCCAGGACAAGTCTGCGTTGTGAGGCAGCGAGAGCTCTGGGAGTCATAGGTACCAGGGACGATATACCATTCCTTGAAGAGCTTATCAGGGACGATCCACTTGAGATCGTCGATTTTCATGGCCCGATTTTCGAGATGGTGAACGGCCAGTACGTGAATACGGGTTCGCGAAGTGCTCCGATCCGCCCTGAATCCGATCCGTCCTGGAAAACTGCGAGACGGTGGTATCCTGTTCGAGAGGCCGCGACCCAGGCAATACAGGCTATCGAGAAAGGATCGGCGAACTGACAATCGCACGAGAAAACAGCGCCTTTGGATAACGGCTGCTGGGCCCCAGAGATACGGGACCCATTTGGAGTGCCACCTTGGCAGAACCTGAGCGAGCGTTGTGTGAGAACATTCTGTGGTGAGAGTGCTCTATATCCTCGGCGTGTGTGCGATCTTGGCTGCCGGCGGCGTGTTCAGATTGTGGCTGAGCGAGCGAAACCGCGATGATCCCCATTTCGAGGGGATCTGCGATGGTCCTGGTGCGATCCAGGCATTCCAAGAAAGGCGTTGTGGAGGCACGATAGCCAGCGACGAGCTGGTCTCGCCTTTGCTCAGCCAGGCACAGGCCTTTGCTCTCTACCTGAACCCGCCTGCACTGGCAGTGGCAGAACAGCCGAAGGAACCTCCATCGGATTTTGGGGCCTCTCCCCTGATGGACTTGGTCCCGCCTGTCCGTCCCGCAGCCCCTTCGGCGAAATTCGCGTTGCGAGCCACCAGTGTCTATCCGAGCCAGCCGGGTAGGTCGATGGCTTTGATTGCGGAGGTCGGCTCAGCGGAAGGGAGTGAACGCTGGGTCAAGGAAGGGTCCCAGGTGGGCCACTTCGTCATCCATGAGATCCGCCAGGGTGCTGTCGTCTATCGCGACGGCGACCAACTGCGTGAGATGACTGTGGACATCGCGGCCGCTCCGAGGAGTCTCGTTCGGGATATCCGTCCCGGCTCTCGCACGGCCAGTGCGGCCGTCGAGGGGCCTGGCGTCGTGGCGCCGACTTCCGCGGGTCCGAACATCGTCACTCTCATTGGGAACTGAACGAAAGAAATAGAACCGCAGAGGGCTCAGAGAAACGCGGAGTGGGCAGGCCGTCAAGAAGATGCACCACGGAGGCACTGAGTACATGGAGAAAAATCGGAGACCAAAAATCGAACATCTCTTCTCTGGGCTCTCTGTGTCTCTGTGGTGAACAATCCGTCGAGGGGGCTAAAGGGGGGGGTACAACTGCCATGAAGTTAAGCAGTCGAAACCTCTGTTCCGATTCCAAAAACGCAGATTTACTGGCCTCGGCGAGCCTTATTTTCATGTCATTCGAGACAGTCCCCAGGAGCGAAGTCGGCGGTATTGACTCGCTCGCTGCTCCGCCAGGGTTGGTCCTGTGTAGCAGGGTTGGAATCGTCACCCGTCGGGCTGACGTAGTAGTCTGCCGCCTGGGCGACGCCTGAGCCGACCGAGCAACAGAAGCAAGACGCATACTTTGAGACTCATGGTTTCCGCACCGTCAATTTGCTCAGTGGGCACCAACCGTCGGGGGCCCGGCCCTGGATGGCGAGTCGGACGACAGGCTCTGTGGAATCCTCGCCTACGATTCCGACCGCGAGACTGTACTGCCCGGCATGCAAATCCGCAGGCAATGTCACGCGGTCGGCGGTCGCGACCACCTCGCCTGGCGGCAAGTCGGGGGGCTGTCGCATGAATTCCTCGGTGAATGGATCGACGGAGCCGGGCATCCAGTTCTCAACGGTGATCGAACCGACAAAGACTCTGGCATATCCCGCGTCGTCGGCGAGCCGGTAAGCAACGTGATAGGGCCTGTAGCAGGGGGCTGAGCCGATGTTTTGCCACTTGGCTTCAATTGGCAGCATTCCTCCCACCTGAACCTGCCTGGGGTGTTTGAGTTCACGCAACACGAGCCGATAGCCGAGCCGGCGGAGGAACCGCTCAACTTCGGGTCGGACCTCGTCGTCGATGGGCAGGGGGGCGGACTTGTTGTTGATGTACGAGCCGTGCAGGGCCAGGGCATAGTTGAAGATGTACCGCAGAGACCAGTCTTCCTGGACCCAGCGGCGCATCTCCCAGCAGGTCTCCCAGGCGATCGGCGCCTTCTTCCAGGCGTCCGGGACGCCTGCCTCTTGAACCAGGCGGGGGTAGGCGTCTCGCATGTGGTGCCAGTTCTTCGAAAATCCGCCCATGTCGCCCAAGCAGTCGGCGCGCCAACCCGTGCCGCGTTCGACCGCATAGGTGAGGGACTCTGCGTCGCCGATAAGCATGAGCAGGGGAGTCTTGCGGAACGCGTTGACGTAGGTGTCGATGATGAGCTTGCGGGTCTCCAGCGTTGGCATTTGTGCGGTTTTCGAGCTGCTCATGTGCCACTCGCCCCACCAGCCGACGGTGCCGAGGTCGATGTGGTCGATATCGGGATGGCCGTCGTAGCGGGCGCCGAGCCGTTCGATGAGACGCAGGTGTCTCGCAAGGGTGTTCGGGTCGTCGAGGTCGGGGATGGTCAGGCCCTCCTGGCCGCTGTAATCGACGGTGAGCACCTTGCAGCCCGCCTGTGCCAGCCAGTCCGGCTGGTAGGGTAGGCCGGGCGAAGTGGAGCAGCACATGACCCGAAACGCCAGTCGCTGGCCTGCGGCCCGCGTCTCCTCCAGCGTTTTGTCGAGAAATGCGTAATCAATTTCGCCCGGCCTGGGCTCCAGGACGCCCCAGCCCCAGCGGGCGTAATGAACGGTCGATGGTATCCAGTCCGGGAGGCTGTCGTCTTTGTCCCGCGTCCTGTGGAACGTCTGCCAGCCGATGCCCGGATTGGCGAGCAGTTCATCGGTTTCCTCGGGCAGGATCGTCAGGGTCTCCGCCGGGGCTTTGGGTTGCCCCGTTGCGGAACTCACGGCAATCGCCAGGAAGGTCGTCACAACCGGGAAAATTATTCTCGATCTTTTCATGCGAACGCCTCATAGTATAGCCATATCGATCTTTCGAGATGCCGTCATAGTAGCACTCTCGCACGACAATTCAAGATGGAACAACCGGCCAATCGCCCCTGGAGAGTGATTGCATGGACCGAATCCTGGAACCTGAGGTAATGGACGATGAGCAGCAGGCAATCGCCTACGCGGCGGCTGATTTCTCGTCCTCGAATCAGGCGTTTGTCGACGGCCTCCTCGACGCCTGCCCGCGGGAATTGCAGACCGTTCTGGACTTGGGGTGCGGCCCGGGGGACATCCCGATTCGCCTCGCGAGGGCAGAACCTCTCGCCCATATCACCGCGGTCGATGCCTCGGATGTGATGGTCACACTGGCCGAGAAGGCGGTCGCAGCGGCGGGATTGACCTCGCGGATTCACTGTGTCCTCGGCCGCATCCCGGGCCTTCCATTCTGCGGCACGCACTTCGACGCGATCGTCTCGAAGGACCTGCTCCACCATCTGCCCGACCCGATGGCCCTCTGGGAGGAAGTTCAGCGTCTGACGCAGGCCGGGACGCTTGTCTATGTCATGGACCTGTACCGGCCCGAGACGCTGGAAGTCGCCAGGCAAATCGTGGAGGCCGTGTCGTCCGATGAGTCGGAGATTCTCAAGCGGGACTTCTTCAATTCCCTGCTGGCGGCCTTCACTCCCGATGAGGTCCGGGCTCAACTTCGCCGGGCCGGACTGACGCTTGATGTCGAGGTCGTCAGCGAAAGGCACATGCGGATTGCAGGGGTTGCGGGATGAACGCTGGGAACAAGCGACAATCTTATGATTCGCTCCTGTCCCGCGTGAGCGAACTGATCGCAGGCGAAACCGATCCCATCGCGGTGATGGCGACCGTGGTCTGCGAGCTGCATTACGCGTTCGATTACTTCGACTGGACGGGCTTCTATCGCGTGGTCGAGCCGGGATTGTTGAAGATCGGCCCGTATCAGGGGACGCACGGATGTCTGACGATCCCTTTCGACAGGGGCGTCTGTGGAGCTGCGGCCCGTACGTGCAAGACGCAGATTGTACCCGATGTCCGCGAGTTCCCGGGGTATATCTCGTGCTCTTCGACGACGCGTTCAGAGATCGTGATCCCCATACTGACGCCCGCGGGCTCGCTCGTCGGTGTGCTGGATGTCGATTCAGATCGGCTCGGCGCTTTCGACGAGATCGATCGGGTGAATCTTGAGAAGATCTGTATGATGGTTAGT
>CAZDTD010000245.1:0-4129 GCA_964507995.1 uncultured Pirellulales bacterium
TCGCCGATGGCCGGATCGATGTCCCGAGGGACCGCGATATCGACGATCAGCAGAGGCCGGGATCGGCCGGCCAGCAACCATTCGACGCCCGCCCGCGTCAAAACGGGCGCCGGCGACGCGGTGGAACCAATCAGCGCGTCCACATCGGCCAGGCGGGAGACGATCTGCGGCAGACCGATGGCCTCCGCCCGTCCGAATCGCCTGGCCATCGCCCTGGCCTTCTCGACGTCGCGATTGGCGACGATCAGGTTCGCTACGCCGATCTTGGACAGATAGTTGGCAACCAGCTCCGCGTTCTCCCCAGCCCCGAGGATCATCACCGTCGAAGCGGCCAGATCGACTTTTTCCCGGATCAGCTCGACCGCAGCCAGACCGATCGAGACCGCGCCGCAGTTGATCTGGGTCCGCGTCCGGACGGCCTTGCCCACGCGAAACGCGTTGTGGAGCAAGCGGTGAAAGATCAGCCTGCTCATGCGGGCTTCGAGCGACTCGGTGTACGCCGATTTGACTTGGGCGAGGACCTGGTTCTCGCCGACCATCTGTGAATCGAGCCCGGCGGCCACCTCGAACAGGTGCCGAACCGCGTCGATCCCGCCCAATTCCCGGCTGTGGGCACTCCAGGCTTCGACAGCGCCGTCGCCGCAGACGGCCAGCAACTCGCCCAGGAACGTCCGACAATCAAAATCCTTCCTCGCATAGAGGTAGAACTCGAGCCGATTGCAGGTCTGCAAGATCAGCGCCTCGCCGATCCGGTCCTGACAGTGCATCTTGCGGAGCATCTCGTGCCGCTGCTCGGCCGCCAGGGTCACCTTCTCCCGGACCTCGACGGGGCAGTCGTGATACGTCAGATTATGCAAGACCAACTTCATGGTTCTGTAACATTTCCTTCGATGAACAAATGTTACAGTGTATGCGAAAACACAGAAAACATCAAGCCGCGATCCGACGCCCTGCAGCAACGACGGCAATTGTGCTTGCGAACGACCGGGCGATCCGGATAATAGGGAACCTCTGTGGATACCCGGTAAACCTGTGAAGGAAAACGAATGAGTCGATTCAGGCGGATGCTGCTCTGGGCCACTCTGGCCGCCGTGATCCTGCTGGCCATGCTGTCGATCTACGGCGCATTCCTCGGCGCCGACCGGGCACAGACATTCTTCAATTCCGTACCGCTGGCGGTGTATTGGTTCGCGGCGGTCGCGTTGCTGGCCACCGGCATCGTCCTGTTTCGTCGGCTCCTGCGGGTCCCCTCCCTGCTGCTGATGCACACAGGCTGCATTTTCGTCCTTCTCGGCGCCATGTGGGGCTCGCAACCGGGACACGCCCTCCAGAAGCGGCTCTTCGGCGTCGACAAGATCCCCCAAAGCCAGATGGGGATGTACGAGCAGATGCAGGAGAATCGGGTCCAGGTCCAGGACGGCAATGGCGTTCGTGACCTGCCGTTCTTCGTCCGGCTCAGCGACTTCCGCCTGGAATACTATGAGCCGGGCGCCCTGTTCATCCACAGCCGCGATGGGCGAACCTGGCGACTCCCTGCCAAGGCGGGACAGACCCTGTCGCTCGACGCCAACCTGGGCAGGGTCACCATCAAACGCGTGTTCCGCAACTTCAAAATGGATCTCCAGGGCGACCAGCCCGTGGCGTACGATCCGCCGGGCGGGTCGAATCCAGCTCTGGAGATCGCAGTCGAAAGACCTGGGGCCGCACCCCGCCGACGATACGTTTTCGAACAGCGATTCGGCCATGCGGACCCGAACGACCCGCTCGTCCTGGACTACCACAGGAGCGTAAAGGACTACATCAGCGACCTGGAAATCGTCGAAGATGGGCAGGTGGTGGCCGCCAAGAGCATCGAAGTGAACCACCCGCTGCACTACGGCGGATACCACTTCTACCAACACGAGTGGGGGCGGGACAACAACGGCGAGTACAGCATCCTGCTGGTCGTCTCGGATTCCGGCCTGAATGCCATCTATGCAGGTTATGTGCTGCTGATCGCCGGGGTCTTCTGGCATTTCTGGGGCCGGCGGATTCTGCACTGGTTCACGGCCCACTACGCAATCACGGCAATGGTCCCTGGAGAATCCCGGTAGAGGCTTCTATGGAAATCAAGTACACAATCCAGGGACTGCTCATCTATGTCACCATGTCGGCGCACCTGCTGGCGTTCGTGACGACGCTTGCCCGTCGCGCCCGGACAGGCCGGGGGTTGTTCCTTGTCGGGTTCGCGCTGGCGGTCGTCTCCTTCGTCTATCGCTGGACACACGTCCAACACGTGCCTTTGCAGAATCTCTTCGAGGTCTTCCTGTTCCTGGGCGTGGCCTGCTACCCCATCTCGTGGTTCTGCCGGCGCGTCCTGCGGATCGGCGGCCAGTGGGCGGACATGCTGATCGGCGTCATCGTGCTCTTCCCGGCGGGCTTCATCTTCAACGCCGAGCCGATGCAACTGCCGCCGGCGCTGCAATGCTGGCTGTTCGCCCCGCACGTGGCGGTCTACATGCTCTCCTATGTCTTCCTGCTCAAGGCCGCGTTTCAGGCGGGCGAGCAACTGCTCGACCGCAGACCACAAGTCGAGGAGACGCTGATCCCGCCGGAACAGGCGACCTACGAACTGATCGCCATCGGTTTTCCCCTGCTGACGCTGGGTCTGGTCCTCGGCAGTTGGTGGGGCAAGCTCGCCTGGGGCCGCTACTGGGGCTGGGACCCGAAGGAACTCTGGTCGCTGGCCTCCTGGCTGGTCTACCTCGGCTATTTCCACTGGCGCTACATGTTCGGCGCGAAACGCCCGCACATCAACAGTCTCTGGGCAATCGCAGGCCTGCTCGCGATCATCATCACGCTGCTGTGGGTGAATCTGTCGAGGATCTTCGCAGGCCTGCACAGCTATGCCACGTAGGCGACGTCGTCACGCTGAAAACGAACAACTTTACAATGGAGGTGACAGAACAATGTGGAGAATGGGACAAATCTGGTGCGTGGGCCTGATTCTGGCCTTGTGCAGTTCGCTGGGTGCGGCAATCACGATCTCGCGGAACGGACAGGCAACCGCGGTAATCGTGGTTGCCCCCGATGCGTCCGAGCCCGAACAATACGCGGCCGCCGAGCTGGCCAAATTCCTGGGACAGATCGCCGGTGGAGAATTCAAGACGCAGAACGATGAGAATAAAGAGTCCTCCTGCATCTTCGTCGGGCCGGGGGCCGCGAAATGGGCCGATGCCCAATTTTCGGCCGATGGACTCGGAGCCGAGGGGATCGTCATCAAGACGGTCGGCGACGACCTGATCCTGGCGGGCGGGAGGTCGCGAGGGACGCTGTACGCGGTCTACACCTTCCTCGAAGACCAACTCGGCTGCCGATGGTGGTCCTCGACGGAGAGCAAGATCCCGAGGAAGCGAATGATCGTCGTGGACAAGCTCGACATCCGCTACGTCCCGCCGCTGGAGTACCGCTCTCCCTACTGGACCGACGCCTTCGACACGGACTGGTCGGTGCGCAACAAGGCCAACGGTCAGCAGCACCGCCTCGAAGCGAAGCACGGCGGCAAGCACATCTACGAGGGGTTCGTCCACACGTTCTATCCGCTGATCCCGCCGGAGAAGTACTTTGCCGACCATCCCGAATGGTTCAGCGAGATCGAGGGCAAACGCACCACAGAGAACGCACAGTTGTGCCTGACGAACGAGGACATGCGCAAAGAGCTGGTCAAGAACCTCAAGGAACGGCTCCGCGCCAACCCCGAGGCGACCATCGCCTCGGTCTCGCAGAACGACTGGCATCGCAATTGCCAGTGCGCCAAGTGCGCCGCGATCGACCAGGAGGAAGGCAGTCCGGCGGGCCTGATGCTCCGCTTCGTCAATGCGGTGGCTGCCGACATCGAGCAGGAATTCCCGAACGTCGCCATCAGTACGCTGGCCTACCAGTACACGCGGAAGCCGCCGAAGATTACCAAGCCCCGGCCCAACGTCATCGTCCAGTTGTGCAGCATCGAGTGCTCGTTCTGCAAGCCTCTGGCGGACGAACGGAACAAGGCCTTCCGCGACGACATTATCGGATGGTCTCAAATCAGCAATCGGCTCTACATCTGGGACTACACGACCAACTTCCGACACTACATCCTGCCGCACCCGAA
>CAZDTD010000245.1:4229-5436 GCA_964507995.1 uncultured Pirellulales bacterium
TTCCGCGTGCAGGTCGCCCAGTTGCCCGTCATGTACACGTTCATGATGCGGTGGAAACAGATGCGGGAGGACGCGAAGGCTGGCAACGCCGAGTGGCCCATGCCCGACTCGATCCAGGAAACCTACGACCAGTTCATGGCCATCGCGAAGAAGAAGAATGTCACCCGGCTCAACGAGTGGCAGGAAGGCTTCGTCGCCCTGGACCAGACCCTGGCCGAGAACCGGTAAGACGTCCCCAGGCCGCACATTTGTCATTTACGATTTGCGATTTGCCGCCTATCATACGCTCTTTCGCGTATGGCGAAGCAGATCGCCAATGATGGACAACAGATTCAAACAGGAAAGGAGTGACCATGAGAAAGATGTTCTTTGTGGCCGTCGCGGTCGCCATGCTGGGGATCGTCGCCGGGTGCGCCACGAAGGAAGCGGCCAAGACGGAACCCGCAAAGGTGGAGCCCGCGGCCGAACCCAAACCCCTGACGCAGTACGTGGATACGCCGACGGGCCGGTGGATGGTCCACGATGAGGCCCGTCCCGCTCCGACAATCATCACGCCGGGCGCCGAGTGCGGTTCCGCCCCCTCGGACGCCGCTGTCCTCTTCGACGGCACCGAGGATTCGATGAAGGCGAATTGGACCGACACGAAGGGCAACCCCACCAAATGGGTCTTCCGCGACGGCGCCATGGAATCGGTCGAGAAGGCCGGGTATCTCCAGAGCAAGCAGCAGTTCGGCTCCTGCCAGGTGCACCTGGAGTTCGCGACGCCGTCTACGGTGAAGGGCTCGGGCCAGGGCCGCGGCAACAGCGGCGTCTTCCTCCAGGGCGACTTCGAGATCCAGGTGCTCGACTCGTATGACAACAAGACCTATCCCGACGGCCAGTGCGGCGCGCTGTACGGCCGGTCCGTGCCGCTGGTCAACGCCTGCCGCAAGCCCGGCGAATGGCAGAGCTACGACATCATTTATCATCGCGCCATGTTCGATAAGGACGGCAAGGTCACCCGCAAGCCGACGTTTACGATCTTCCAGAATGACGTGCTCATCCAGGACCATGTCACCCTCGAAGGCGGCACCCAGTGGATCAACGCCCACGCGGTCACCGGTTTTCGTCCGCTGTCCGACAAGGGCCCTCTCCAGTTCCAGGATCACGGCAACCCCGTCCGCTTCCGGAACGTCTGGGTCCGCGAGCTGAAGGACTGATCGAAGTC
>CAZDTD010000246.1:0-5412 GCA_964507995.1 uncultured Pirellulales bacterium
GCGTTTTACCCTTCACGCTTCACGATCCATCGCGTGAAACGAACCCAATCTCGGGAGGAGTCTCCAGTGGGGCGTGCCATTCTACGAAAGCGGGAATCCGTGGCGAATCGGGGGCGTTCTGAGTGCTGCACGAAGCTGAAAATAGTGCCGATTGGCGCATCGTGCGGCCTGAGGACGCGCCTGCGGAGTTCCGGTCAGTGGATCTCGAGGCCGACGAGGGTCAGGTCGTCCACTTCCGCCGGGTCGATGTCTCGGGTCCGCGCCAGTTCCGTGAGCCGGTCCACGATCTCGGTGATCGGGCAATCCATGATGGCCAGGAATTCCTCGGCGAATTGAAAGCCGGTCTTGTCGTGAAGCCGGCCGATCAGCAGTTCCGCGCCGTCGGAGTACATCAGGAGCCTGTCGCCCGACTGCAACTGGACGGTTTCCTGGACGAAGTCGGCGCTCTCGAAGATCCCAAGCAGCGAGCCGCGGGCCTGGAGCTGCCGGGGCGGTTCGCCGTGCCGCAAGAGGATCGGGTAGGGGTGTCCGGCCCGGGCGAAGGTGAGTTGACGGGTTTTGACGTTCAACAGGCAGTAGCAGCAGGTGGCGAACTGGTAGCCGGAGAGTTTCTGGCCGGCCATTTTCACGTTCAGGTTCCGGATGACCTCCGCGGGGGAGAAGATGCGATAGTTCTTCTCGGTCGTCTGACGCATAACCAGGGCCTGTTTGATGAACATGGTCAGCAGGGCGGCGGGCATGGAATGGCCGACTGCGTCGGCGATGTAGAATCCGATGTGCTGCTCGTCGATCCGGGCCACGTCGTAGAGATCGCCGGAAACCCACTCGGCCGGCAGGAAGGTGACCGCCCAGTGCAGGTCGTCGCGGTTTGGCAGTTGCGCCGGGAGGAAATCCCGCTGGAGCATGCCGGCCAGGCGGAGTTGCTCTTTCACGCTGTCCACGAACGAGCCGGTTGGGTCGGACGCGTCCGTAGGCTGCTTGTCCCAGAGCCTTTCGGACAGGCTGGTTGGTCCGGGCGCTCGGGTCGTGATGCCGGAGTGCTGATGCTTTCGCTGCGCCAGATTGACGCTGATGCTCGCCCACAGGTCGTCCAAGGAGATGGAATCGACGCTGCTGGCCATGGAGAAGCTGGTTTCGGAGGAGACGAGGGAAAAACTCCGAACGGGCCGTTTGACCCGCTGGGTGAGCAGGACGATCCCGATGTTGTCTCGTTCGAGGGCTTCGAGGGCCCGGCCGAGCTGTTGATCCTGGGAGATATCGATCCCCTCGGCGTCCACGAGAACCGTCCCGATCCGGTCGGTTCGGGTGCGAATGCTGCGGTATCCATCGAGGGGCAGGAAGTCGACGGTGACTTTTTTCTGACGGAACAGGCGTTTGATCTCCGCCGGCATCTGTGGTTTATCGGACAGATAGACCACGTCGATGAAGTCTTCCGGAACGTCCGTTTTTGCTGCTGTCTTCGTCGGCCCCATAATGATCGCCTTCTCTTCTCTGGCGTCGGGATGTGCCGCGGGGTCCCTCAAGGGGCCCAACCACATCCTTGCACGCGGTTTGGCGACTGTAATGTCGTCTCAATCCGCGTGCCACTTTGGGGATTTGTCTCGTTGGATTTGGCCTTTTGAAAAATGGCCTACCCGGCGAAGATAGCCGAGCCGATGCGAAGAATCGTCGCCCCTTCCTCGATGGCGACTTCATAGTCCGAGCTCATGCCCATGCTCAGCTCGGTGAACTGATTGCCGACGATCTTCTCGCCCCGCATTTCGCAGTGCAGGTCATGGGCCCGCTGGAAACAGGTCCGAATCACGTCCTTGTTGCGGGTCAGAGGCGCCATGGTCATCAGGCCAATCAGCTTCAGGTGCGGCAGCGTCTCGATCTGCTCGGCCAGATGGGTCGCGGCGCCGACCGGCACGCCGTACTTTTGCGGCTCGTTCGACGTGTTGACCTGGAGCAGCACGCGAGAGCAGAGGTTCAGCTTGGCTGCCGCGTTGTTGATCTCTTCCGCCAGGCGAAGGGTGTCCACGGAATGAATGAGAGAGGCCGTCGACAGGATCGGGCGTACTTTGTTGCGTTGGAGGTGGCCGATCATGTGCCAGTGGATCTCCTTGGGGATGGCCGGGTCGTCGTTCGACTGCTGGATGAACTCCGCGGCCTGCGACGCGACCTTCTTCAACTGTTGGACGCGGTTCTCCCCGAGGTGGTCGTACCCGAGTCGGATCACTTCCTGGATCTGCTCGAACTCGGCGGACTTTGTCACCACGACCAGCCGGACGTCCTCGCGTTCCCGGGTGGCCCGGGCACAAGTCTCCGAAATAATACCTTCAATCCGTTTGAGTCTTTCTGCTATCTTTGTCATGTTCCAAGGCCATGAGCGAACGCCGTGCGTCAATCCATTTTGCATCCCGACGCTCAGTCGGATTACTTAGTCTATGGGAGTTTGCGGTTTGGCACAAGAGGTTATTGCTCCTTGTGCGGCAAATCCGAACGGTCCCGGCATTCCCTGTGTGGTGAACCGTCTTCGAAAGGGCCGGTGAGGTTGTCTGCAATCTTGCCGTGGTGTCCAGTTTGGTCCACAGAAAAACGTCACGCGACAGGCCGTTGTGGCATCGCCCGGCGCAAAGGCTTGATCTGAATGGACTTATCGAGAGGTTTCTCGTCGGGACGAAGTGAAAAAAAACGGATAAAGCCTTGTTTTTGTCTTGCATTCCCAGGGTCTGCGGTGTATAATCAATCATACCAATGGAGTGGAATGGGGTGGGAGATTCACCCTGACAGATGTTCTCTTTCATGTTGTTGGGCAGGCGACAATCGGTCGATTCATCGCTCTTTCCAAATTCCGGTATTATCAATGCTGCTTTATGCGGCATCTAAACCTCGGCGAGGCAGCGTGGTTTACCGGTCTCCCCCCCAGCCGGTCCCACCACCTCGCCATTTTTGTGCGCACGACGTGACTTCTCCAGAGATTCACCACGGAGACACGGAGGACACAGAGAACAACGGTGGGGAAGCAGGGGGACGCGTCGCAAAGCGGCAACAGGAAGGAGTGATTTTCCGCCCTTGTCCCTTGTCCCTTGTCCCTTGTGACGTGACATCTCGCCGCTCGGGCGATTCACTCGCCGCGGACCTGAACGATCACCTTGCGGCTCCGCGGACCGTCGAACTCGCAGAAGTAGATTCCCTGCCAGGTCCCGAGGGTCAGGGTCCCGTCCTTGACCAGGACCTGTTCGCTGCAGCCGACGAGCGAGCTTTTGCAGTGGGCGTCGGAGTTGCCCTCGTCGTGACGGTAGCCAGGATGGGATCGCGGAATGACCTCGTCGAAGACCATGAGCATGTCGTGGACCACGGCGGGATCGGCGTTCTCGTTGATCGTGATTGCGGCGGTCGTGTGGGGGCAGAAGACGACGACGTCGCCGTTGCGGATGCCCGAATCACGGACCACGGTCTGAACCTGCCCAGTGACATCGAGCATCTGTGTGCGGGACCGAGTGCTGACTCCCAATTCCTTCTGGAGGATCTTCATGTCTGTCTCCGTCACATTTGTTCGACAACCGCGATGCCCAGCAACTGGCTCAGGCCGTGGCGGATGGTCCTCGCCGTCTGGCCGCACAGGAGCAATCGGGTGGGCCGGCTGGCCGGCGGGGCGTCGAGGACCGGACAATTTGTGTAGAAAGAGCTGAATTTCTGGGCCAGCTCGTAGAGGTAGGCCGTCAGATAGTTGGGCCGGTAGTCCGCAATCGCGGATTCGACCGCCTCCGCGTACCGCACGAGGTGCTTGGCGAGGTCCAGCTCGCTCGGCTCGGCCAGATGGAGCGTCTTGACGTCCGCCAGCTCGCTGCGGATGTCCACGCCCTTGGTCTGGGCCTTTCGCTCGATGGACCGGACCCGAGCATAGGCGTACTGCATGTAGGGTGCGGTATTGCCCTCCATGGCGAGCATCTTGTCGAAGCTGAACATGTAGTCACTGGTCCGACTGTTGGAGTAGTCCGCGTACTTCACGGCGCCGATCCCGACGGCCTGTGCGATCTGGGACTTGCTTTCGGTCGGCAGCTCGGGGTTCTTCTGCTCGACGACACTTTCTGCTCGCTCGACCGCCTCGTCGAGCAGTTCCTTGAGTTTGACGTTCTCGCCGGAACGGGTCTTGAGCGGTCGGCCGTCCTCGCCGAGGACGCTGCCGAACGTGACGTGGACCAGCTCGATCTTTTGGCCGTCCCGTGTGTCCCAGCCGGCCATCTCGGCCACTTTGAACAGCATCTGGAAGTGCTGGATTTGTCGGGCGTCCGTGACGTAGACGATCCGGTCGGCCTTGAGCATGTTGACCCGGTACCGCAACGCTGCCAGGTCCGTCGTTGCGTAGAGGAACGCGCCGTCGGACTTCTGTATGATGAACGGTAGCGGCTCGCCTTCCTTGGTCTGAAACCCTGGCGGGAACACGCAGATCGCTCCGTCCGACTTCACTGCCAGACCGGCTTTCTCCAGATCGCTGACAATCGCCGGCAGCTTGTCGTTGTAGAAACTCTCGCCGCGGACGTCGTCCATCGTCAAACCGACGCCCAGCTTCTCGTAGATGCCGCCACAGTGTTCGAGGGTGAGGTTTCGGATGAACTTCCAGGCCTCATGTTCCTGGTGGTCCTGACGCTGCAACATGACGGTGATCCGCCTGGACAGCGATTCGTAGGGGATGATCTCTTCCTGGCCTTGATTGATCGTGCGGATCGTCAGGCCCATTCCTGTGACGGCTTCTTCCAGGGCATTGACGTACTGGTAAACGCACAGGAACTGCTCCCACAGCCCCTCGACATCGCGACCCCCCAACCCTTCCAGGAAGGGGGCGAAGCTCCGCTCGCCCGTGGGGTCGCTGCTCCAATCCTGCTCGTGTCGGTCGCGGATGCGCAGGCAGAGTTCCTTCAAACCCTCGTCTGCCTTCGTGAGAGGTTGAAGCTCGTCGAGTTCCGTTCGGTAGTAGAGGGGGTCGCCGTGCTTTTCGGCCATGCACATGTGCCACAGGCCGAGAATGACTCGGCCGAATTGCGTGCCCCAATCGCCGATGTGATTCTGGCGAACGACGGCATGACCCTCAAACGCCAGCAGGCGGCAGAGGCAGTCGCCGATGATCGTGCTGCGGAGGTGCCCAACGTGCATTTCCTTTGCGATGTTCGGACTGGAGAAATCGACAACGACGGTCTGCGGCGAGGCCGCCGTGCGGATGCCCAGGCGTCCGCTGTCCTCGTCTGCGATGCGGAGCAGCTCGGCAGCGAGGTATTCGGGCTTGAGCCGCAGGTTGATGAATCCCGGTCCGGCCACCTCGGGCGGTTCGCACACGTCGCCCAGGTCGAGCTGTGCGACGACGGTTTCCGCGAGCTTGCGGGGATTGGTCTTGATCTGTTTGGCCAGGGCCATCACGCCGTTGGCCTGGTA
>CAZDTD010000247.1:0-5367 GCA_964507995.1 uncultured Pirellulales bacterium
ATCCGGGGCATTGGGCCTGCGAAAAAAGCAGGCAGTTGTCGAGGTTGGATTCACCGCGAAAACTTCACAAAAAACACTAAAGAAAAGTCCGACCGGGAACCGATGGCTTTCAGTAGACAAGTGAATAGGTGGCTCGAAGCTGAGGCCAGCAAGGTCAACTTAGCCTGAACCTGGGTCGTCCACCCGTGAACGAAAGCAACATGTCAGATCGCAATTCGGACGGCATACCAGCAGCGGCTAACGACTAAATCAGAGAGCCACGACATCTTGGGCCGTGCCCCTGTGAAGTAGCAGACGAGTATTATAATGGATTGAAAAAACTATCGAATACTCTCGTACTGCCGTCGCAGGGGCTTTTTTTCTGCCCGCGCCGTCCTCCAGATCACCCCAGTTCACAGCCCGTCCAGATCCTTCAGGAGGACAGCCATGTACCCATCGGCGTAATGTCGTCGGTCCCACCAGATGTTGCCCTCGACGATCTTGACCCCCTCGTCGGTAATTCCCACGTCCCATCCCACGGATCGGACAGGGAGGAAGGCATACGCCGCCCGGCGAGCCAGGTCGCAGGCCTCGCTCCAGCGGGGAACGGAGAATCCAGCCAGTTCGCAACGTGTGACGGGATGGTTTGAGACAAAACGGTCGCCTGAGCCGTCCCGCGTCTTGACGAACGATTTGGCGATTTTGCCGGTCTCCAGGCAGATCACACTGCAAATGTTGCCGGCCTGCCCATCGCCCATGTTGTCGGTGAAGACTTTCGCGTCGGTCATCAGTTTCAGGTGGGCAAAGAGCACACGGCACCTCCCGCCGCGATCGATGAAAGTCGTGATCCGCAGCGTCTGCAGATTGGAGTTCTGCGACAAGGCCGCGATCGCCTGGTGCGAACGGAGTCTCTGCTGGATCACGAAGCTGTCCCCGTCACGGGAAAGCCGCAGGGAATCGACGATCTGCGAGGACGATCTGACGACGCCATCGCTGGCGAGGAACTGGTCCGCAGCGATCCTCGTATACCCCAGTACGCCCCTGCCGCGGTAGCTGCCGCAGGGTTTGATAACGAACTCGGAGGGAAGATCGGCAGCGATGAACTGCGTCCACTGCTGGGGATCGTACAAGGGCGTGCCCTTGGGGCAATACCCCGGCGTCCCGCGGAAAAAGACGGCGTACAGATCGGGGATCGGCAGGCCGCGGGCCTCGCAGAACCGGTAGAAAATCCCCTTATCTGCCAGCACCGGAGCCCACGAAGCAGGGTTGATCCGTCTCTGGACCTGCGATTGATACCGCCGGCTCACGGCCTGGGCGAGCAACTGGGGGTCGCAATCGAGCCGGAGCAATCCGACGTCAAACGCTTCTTCGGCCAGGAATCGTTTCTCCCGATACAGCATCCGGGCACGCCGCAATGTTGCGATCAGGGGCTGCCTGAAGCGCTGCGACACGAGAAATGAACACCGCAGAAGATTTGCTTTTCTTGTGATCTTCTCTATCATACGACCCATTCGCCGGTTGACACTCGATGTTGCCCACGTCTGGTTGAAACCGTGGTCGTCCCAAAGGCCTTTTAGATAGCCGCCTGGAAGAAGAGATGTCCAGTCAAAAACGCAAGATCCTGTACCTCTGCCGTGGGGGGAACATCGCGGGCGCCCAACGTCAGTTGCTCTATTTGCTCCGAGGGTTCGACAGGAACCGATTCACGCCCCTCGTCCTGTGCACCGAGGGAGGTCCGTTCCTAGCGGAGTTGGAGAACATGCACGTGTCGTGCAGGCTCTGGAAGTGCGCGCACTGGCGGAAGTTCAAGTCCCTGTTCTTGCGGTACAGGGACGCCGCCCGACTGGCCAGATTGGTCGCGGAGCAAGGCGTTTCGCTCATTCACTGCTCCGACTTCCAATTCGGCCAGTACATGTTCCGAAGTGCGCGGAGTGCGAACATACCCTCCGTGATGCACATTCGCGCTCCGGTTGATCGGAGGACGGCGTGGAAGTACCGGTGCGCCGAAGCGACAGCGGTCGTGGCCATCTCGCGGCGCGTGGAAATGCGGCTCGTGCAGCAAGCCGGTGTGCCCCAGGACAAGATCACCCTCATCCACGACGCCGTGGACCCCGACCTGTTCAAACCAAGAAACCCAGGCTCGGACGGTGGTGTCCTGAGGCGACAGTACAACACGGGCGATGCCGTCCTCGTAGGGATTGCCGGGCGGGTGGAGCCGGCCAAGGAGCAACTGGGCTTCGTTCAGATCGCCCGGGAGGTCCTGAAGGAAACCGATAAGGCCATGTTCTTCATCATCGGGGAGATCAAGGACCCCTCCTACCACTCTCGACTCGTGAGGCAGATCCGGAACAGCGGCCTGGGCGAGCGGATCCGTTTCACCGGCCGCCGAGAAGACATGCCGAAGGTCTTGGCGGGGCTGGACGTGTTCGTGAGTCTCTCTGGGGGCTCCGTACGCTATGAAGCCATGATGTGTGGCGTCCCCGTGATCTGCGGCTGGTCCAGACGTCCCGAGGAATCCTACTGCATTCGGCACGGCGAGACGGGGTTCCTCGTGCCCGACAGGAGCGTCGAGTCGGTACGCGAGGTCCTGCTGGAGGTGATCGCAGACAGCCGCCTGCGGGAACGCGTCGGGCGCAGCGCCGAGGCATGGGCAAGAAAACACCTGACCCACGCCGCGCTCGTCGAAGGCACGCAAGACCTCTATGAACGCCTCTTGGGCAAATAAGCCGGCAAAGAAAGAGGGGACCGTCTCGTTCGCGCCGTCGGATCTGTAGAATGGGCAGATCGAATCTTCAAATAGGCGAGCGATCTTCGTATAATGCCGGCAGCGCGAATAGTCAGTCTGGGACACGATCTGGTTTCGGGAGGATTGTCATGACAAAGTCGATGCCACGACGCACGTTTCTCAAACAAGCCGCGGGAGTAGCCACTGCAACCCTGGCCGTACCGATGTTCATCCCTTCCAGTGCGATGGGAAACACCGGCAGCACCCCACCCAGCGAACGCATCACGATGGCCTCCATCGGCTGCGGCGGGATGGGCACGAACAATCTGCGGGCCTTCCTCGCCCAGCCCGATGTGCAGGTGCTGGCCGTTTGTGACGTGGTGACCGCCAGCGACGAGTATGGCCACTGGTACAAGCAAGGCTGGAACGGCGCCTGGTTCGGACGCGAGCCGGCACGCAAGATCGTGGATGATGAATACGCCCGGAAGAGCCCATCCGGAAGCTACAAGGGCTGCGACGCCTACGTCGATTTCCGCGAGATCATCGACCGCGACGACATCGACGCGGTCTGCATCACGACGCCCGACCACTGGCACGCCATCCCGGCGGTCCTGGCCGCGACCGCAGGCAAGGATATCTACTGCGAGAAGCCCCTGAGCCTGACGGTCGCCGACGGCCGGGCGATGGTCGAGGCCGCCCGACGGTTCAACACGGTCTTCCAAACCGGGACCCAGCGACGTTCGAGCGAGCAATATCGCTTCATCTGCGAGTTGATCCGCAACGGGCGGATCGGGAAATTCCAGAAGGCCTTAGTCGCCATCGGCGCCAACAACAAGCAGGCGCCGCCCGCCGACTGGCAGCCGATGCCCGTGCCTGAGTGGCTGGACTACGACCGATGGCTCGGTCCGGCGCCGTGGGTCCCCTATCACAAGGATCGGTGCCTGTACACGTTCCGCTTCGGCCTGGACTACTCCGGCGGCCAGACGACGAACCTGGGCGCCCACGGGATCGACATCGTCCAGTGGGCCAACGGCACGGACGAGACCGGCCCGGTCGAGATCGAGGACCTGGGCGGCGAATTCCCCTCCGACGGCCTGTTCACCACCGCGACGAAGGTCGATTTCCTCGCCCGCTACGCCAACGGCCTCGAGCTGGTCTGCAGGACACAGAAGGACGAGCTCTACCGCTTCGAGGGAACGGACGGATGGATTCAGATGCCGACGTATTCGAACGATTGGACCTGCTATCCGGCATCGCTGAAGACGACGGTCATCGGCCCGGAAGAGACGCATCTGTACAAGAGCAACGACCACCATCGGAATTTCATCGACTGCATCAGGAGCCGCGGACGCACCGCCGCTCCTGCGGAGGTCGGCCATCGCTCGACCTCGGTCTGCCACCTGGGCAACATCGCGATGCGTCTGGGACGCAAGCTGCATTGGGACCCCGCCGCAGAGCGATTCACCGACAGCGAGGAAGCCAACCAGATGCTGACCAGGCCGATGCGTAGTCCGTGGCGTCTGTGACAGAGGTGCGGATCGATGGCCCACAGAGACGACAAGACGCCGGCATCTCAAGGGACTGTGAACATCAAGGGCTCGCAGCCGTCGCTTCTGCATCCCTCGTCATTCCGCGGCCTTCCGGCGGGTATCTGGGCCTTGGGCTTAGGCTCCATGTTCATGGACATCTCGTCCGAACTGATCCACAGTCTGCTGCCGGTTTTCATGACAGTCGTGCTGGGCAGCTCGATGGCGACGATCGGCATCGTCGAGGGCGTCGCGGAGGCCACGGCCGCCATCACGAAGGTGTTCTCCGGCGCGCTCAGCGACTACCTCGGCAAGCGCAAGTTCCTGATGGTTTCCGGCTATGCCCTGGCGGCGTTCACCAAGCCGATCTTCCCGCTGGCGACGTCGATCCATTGGGTGTTCGCGGCGCGTTTCGTGGACCGCGTCGGCAAGGGGATTCGCGGCGCACCGCGGGATGCGCTGGTGGCCGACATTACGCCGCCGGCACAGCGAGGAGCGGCCTACGGATTGCGTCAGTCGCTCGATTCCATCGGCGCCTTCATCGGGCCCGTGCTGGCGGTCGTCTTCATGGCCTGGTTCGCGAACAACCTCAAGGCCGTGATGTGGATCGCGGTCGCGCCGGCCTTCATCGCGGTGGCCATCCTCCTTGTATACGTGCGAGAACCCGAACACGCCGGCAGGGATACACCGGCCGGAAGAACCTCGATTCTGGCCGGCGCAAGGCAATTGCCGTTGCGCTACTGGCTCGTCGTCCTGCTCGGCGCCATATTCACGCTGGCGCGTTTCAGCGAGGCCTTCCTCGTGCTGCGGGCGAAGGACGTCGGGCTGCCCCTGGGCTACGTGCCCCTGGTAATGATCGTGATGAACGTCTTTTACGCAGGGTTTGCCTATCCGGCGGGTGTGGCCGCAGACCGCATGAACCGTCGCACCCTGCTGCTCATCGGGCTGGCGATGCTGATCGCGGCCGATGTGGTCTTGGCGGTCGCCGCATCACCCTGGACGGCATTCGCAGGCACGGCCTTGTGGGGATTGCACATGGCGTTCACGCAAGGCCTGTTGTCCAAGCTCGTGGCCGACACCGCATCGAAGGAACTGCGAGGGACGGCCTTCGGCCTGTTCAATCTGGTCAGCGGCGCC
>CAZDTD010000248.1:0-5342 GCA_964507995.1 uncultured Pirellulales bacterium
TTCCAGAGGGGCTCGAAAATCGCGTTGGCGAACCGGAAGATCATGATGTTCTGGACGGTTTCCTTGCCCAGATAGTGATCGATGCGATAGACCTGCGACTCCTCGAACCACTCCGAGATGGTGCGGTTGAGTTGCGCAGCGCTGGCGAGGTCCCGGCCGAAGGGCTTTTCCACGACGAGCCTCGCTCGCTGGCGGCACTTGGGGTCGTCCTTGCAGGACAGACCCGATGAGCCGAGGCATTCGATGATCGGCTCGTAGAGAAAAGGCGGGACCGACAGGTAGAAGACATGGCAACCGGCGATGCCGCGTTGACGCCGCAACTCAGCCAGTTTGCCGCCGATGCGCTCGTATGTGCCGGGATCTGCGTAGTCGCCGCTGACGTGGTAGAACTTGCCCAGCAGGGCGGCGAGATCCTGGGAAGATAGATTACCGGCGCGGCGTCGGATCGCGTCGGCGGCGATTTGTCGAAACTGCTCGTCGGAGTACTCGGTCCGGCTGCACCCCAACAGGCAGAACTGCTCGCTGAGCAGGCCGCGTCTTGAGATTTCCGCGATGCTGGGCAGAAGCTTGCGCTGTACCAGATCGCCGGAAGCCCCGAACACGACCATGGCGGTCGGGGGGGCTGCCGACTCGGTGCAGATCACATCCAAGGCGGCCACCGACGGGTGTATCTCGCGAATGGGCATTCCCAACCTCGTGAAGCAAGCCACGAGTGACAAGGTGGAGGCTAAAAGTTTGAAGTGTGAAGACTAATGTGGTGAGCACGAGAATCCCAGATCCCGTGCTGTACACCTGACGCTTCACACTTCAAACTGACGTTTCGGCTTCACTCGTCTTCCACAGGCTCGAACTCTTCCTTCCCGGCGCCGCACTCGGGACAGACCCAGTCGTCGGGAAGATCCTGGAACGATGTCCCAGGTTCGACGCCGTTGTCGGGGTCGCCGGCCGCAGGGTCATAGATGTAGCCGCACAGAAGGCATTTGTATTTCATTATCCACTCCTTTCTACGCTTTCATTGCATTTTGTCGCCGACGCAGGTCGGCAATGTGTCTGACCTCTTCCCGGATGATCGCCTCGACCTTGTCCCGCCCCATTCCGGCCGGCACCAGGTCCTTCAGCCCGACATAGTACAGGACGGAGTTCTTCTCCGCGCCGATGGCGATCTCCAGCACCTCCTGCACGGGCTCCTTGCCTGTCAGTTTCTGCGTCGGGCTCTTCATCCCCTCGAACCCTTTGCTGTCCGCGAGGGCTTGGAGGTAGAGCGATGCCTCGCCGTAGGGGTCGTACACGGTCTCGGCCTTCTCCTGCTCACTGAGGCTCTTCCTCATTTCCTTGAACGTTCGCAGGTGGCCGTCTTCCATGGCGGCCATGTTCAGGAACATTTCCCGGATTTCCCGGTTGGCTGCGTTGGACGCGGCCTCACGGTAAAACTTGGCGCCGTTCTGCTCGATCTCTTCGGCCATCTCGAAGACTTCGTCGGCGTTGAAAGCCATGCTCATGCCTGTTCTCCTGAAATCTGGATACG
Organism: uncultured Pirellulales bacterium; assembly: GCA_964507995.1. Classification (GTDB taxonomy): domain Bacteria; phylum Planctomycetota; class Phycisphaerae; order Sedimentisphaerales; family Anaerobacaceae; genus PLanc-01. The sequence goes on from CAZDTD010000248.1 coordinate 1,526, forward strand.
GTCTATTTCCGCTCGCCCAACGCATGGTCCAACATGAACAGGGCGCCGGGCGCCTTCTCCGCCATCTTGAGCTTCTGCACGATGCCGTCGACATGGGCCTCTTCCTCGACCTGCTCGTTGACGAACCACTGGAGCAGGCCGACGGAGGCGTAGTCCTTCTCTGCGACAGCCAGGGCCATCAGCTTATCGATGCAGCCGGTGATGTGCTGCTCGTGGTTGAGCGACGCCTCGAAGGCCGCCAGCGGCGACTTCCATTCCTTGACGGGCTCCTTGATCGCCTTGAGCGAGACCCGGCCCCTTCGCTCGTTGATGAACTTGAAGAACTTCATCGCGTGAGCGTTTTCCTCTCTCGCCTGGGCCTGCATCCAGGCGGCGCAGCCGGGGAGGTTCTCCGACTCGAACCAGGCCGCCATTGCCAGGTACAGATAGGACGAATAGAGTTCCTCATTGATCTGCTCGTTGAGAGCCTTCTCCATCTTTTCGTTCAACATGTCATTTGGCCTCCCACAATCCGTGAATGTTGCAGTGTTCTCGGACTCGAACGTTCTCCGATGTGATGTGGAAAACAGCCTCCGGCGCCTGGCCCGGCTTGAGGAACTGGCGATAGGCCTTGCCGTCGGCGATGACCTCGATCCACTCGATGTAGTGCTTGTCCTCCATCGGGTGCGGTACGCTGCCGACCTTGACCTTGATGCCGCCTTCGACCTTTTCGATGACCGGGACGTGCTTTTCTTTGCCCTGGTCGGCGGTCTTGGCGACCAGGTTCTCCATGGGCTTGCCGCAGCAGACCAACTCGCCGCCGCCGGCCGTGAGAACTTCAACGATGTTGCCGCATACGTCGCATTTGTAGACTTGCAGCCTCTCAACCATCCTTTTATCCTTTCGTTTCGTTTGTATCATCACTGGTGCAGGTTGTTTCACAACGCGTATTCGTCAGGCGATCCCGATCTCTCGATGCTTTGCGAGGATCTGATCCGCCAGCATGTCCAGGGCGAGGAACTCTTCCTCTTTCGGCTGGCCCTTGGCGATCACCGGGGGCAACAGCTCCACTTTCATGTTCGCGAGCAGTCCCGTGAGTTGCTCGACCATCTTGCCGCCCCAGCCGAAGGAGCCCACGATGGAAGCGAATCGCGTCTTGGGTCGCAGGGCATTGGCGACAAACGCGGCGTAGGCCACCTTGGGATGGACGCCCATCAGGACCGTGGGCGAACCGAGCACGACGGTGGCAGCGTCCACCAGAGCGATGGCGAGCCGGCCGAGGTCGGTCGACGTCAAGTTGAACTGTCGCACCACAACGCCGCGGCGGATCAAAGCGTTCGCAAAGTGCTCGACCATTTTCTTCGTGCTGTCGTGCATCGACACGTAGGCCAGCACGACCTCGTTCTTCACGTTGTCGCCGGTCCAGTCCTTGTAGGCGTCGATGATGTATCCCGGCCTGTTGTGAACCGGGCCGTGGCTCGGTGCGATCGTCTCGATTTCGAGCCTGCCCACTTTCTCCAGGTTCTTTTTGATGGCGGTTCGGAAGGGCATCATGATCTCTGCGTAGTATCGCTTGGCCGATTCATAGGCCAGCGGTTCATCGTCTACGTACAGGCTGCTCGTGGCTAAGTGCGAGCCCAGGAAATCGCAGGGGAACAGGATTTTGTCTTCCTGGAGATACGTGGCCATCGTCTCGGGCCAGTGGACCCAGGGAATGTCGAGGAATTGCAGCGTCTTGTCGCCCAGAGACAGGGTCTGGCCGTCCTCGACGACCAGGAACCGCTCCGGCTCGATGCGCAGCAGGTCGATGAGCATGGCCTTGCACTTGGCGTTTGTCACGACCCTCGCGTCGGGGTAACGGACCAGGATCGCCGGAATGGACCCGGAATGGTCCTGCTCCGCGTGATGGGAAACGATGTAATCGATTTTGTCGATCCCGGAAGCGGCCAGGCCGTTCACAAGGACATCCGTCTTGGTCGGGTCCACCGTATCGAGGAGTGCGGTTTTTTCGTTGCCCTGGATCAAGTAGGCGTTGTAGGTTGTTCCCTCGGGCAGGGGAATCAACTCGTCGAACAGCCTGCGATCCCAGTCGATCGCGCGGATCGAGTATACGTTGGTCCTGAGTTCCTGCATGGTCTTGCGATCCTCTCTGTCTCGTTGTTCCGGCGAGTCTACCGGAGTTTCTTCGCCGCGTTCAGAGCGGCCCCGTAATTCGGTTCGCTCGCGACTTCCTTCACGAGTTCTACATAGCGGACAACGCTCTGTTTGTCTACCACAAAGACGGCACGAGCCAGGAGTCGCAGGCCTTGAATCAGCACGCCATAGGATGTGCCGAAGGCCGCATCACGATGGTCCGACAGGGTCCGGACGTTCTTCACGCCCGCTGCGCCGCACCACCGCCCCTGGGCGAAAGGCAGATCCATGCTGACGGTCAGGACCGTGACATCGTCGCCCAGACCGCCCGCCTCCTGGTTGAAACGCCGTGTCTCCATATCGCACACCGGCGTATCCAGCGAGGGGACTGACGTGATGATGCAGACCTTTCCCTGGTACAGGGCCGACAGCTTGACGGTCGACAGGTCGTTGGCGACCAGTTCCGCATCCGGGGCCTTCTGGCCGACTTTCACCTCGCCGCCCACCAGCGTGACGGGATTGCCTTTCAGCGTGACCAAACCGGTTCGCTCCGTCATATCCTGCTCCTTTCCCGTCAGTAGTTGACTGCCTCGATCTCAAAATAGGAACGCGGCTTCTGGCAGGCCGCACAGACCTTCGGGGCCTCGGGACCCTCATGGACCAGCCCGCAATTGCGGCACACCCAACGGACCGGCGTCGCTCGCTTGAAGACCCGGCCCTCGAGGATGTTCTTGGCCAGCGCGACGTAGCGGTCTTCATGACGTTTTTCGGCCACAGCGATCTTCTTGAACACGGCCGCTATCTCTGTAAATCCTTCTTTTTCAGCAACTTGCGCGAAGTCGGGATACATCTCGGTGGTTTCGTAATGCTCGCCCGCCGCAGCGGCCTTGAGATTGTCGAGCGTTGTACCGATCACGCCGGCGGGAAACGCCGCCTGGATCTCGGTTTCTCCGCCTTCAAGGAATCGGAACAGCCGTTTGGCGTGCTCTTTCTCCTGGTTCGCGGTTTCCTCGAAGAGGGCCGCGATCTGCTCGTAGCCCTCTTCCCTCGCCTTTTCCGCGGCGTAGGTGTAGCGGTTCCTCGCCTGGGATTCGCCCGCGAACGCGGTCAACAGGTTCTTTTCTGTCTCTGTGCCCTTCAGATTCATTGGCTGTCTCCGTCTATACAAATTCTTCGTCTTTGGCCTTGAATCCTGAGTTCACAGAACACACGCGACGCGAGACTCAGGACCCGTTCTTGCACCGATCACACAGGCCTTCGAGGTACACGGTTTTTCTCAATACGGTGACGCGGCCGGCAAGGTTCTCCGGGACAGAGATTTCATCAAATGGCTCGTGGTGGAAATCGATGATGCGTCGGCACTTGATGCACTTGAAATGCTGGTGGGCACAGAGATTGGCGTCGAACCGCTTGGCGTCGCCGGAACCTTCGACCACGAAGGCCACTCCCATGTTGTTGAGGGTCAGCAGCGTCCTGTTCACGGTGTCGAGCGAGATGCTGGGAAAGGTGCGTCGCACCTTTCGGAATATGACCTCCGCGGAAGGGTGCTCCGTGCTCTCCACGAGCGCCTTGTAGACCGCCATTCGCTGCGGCGTGACTTTCAGGCCTGCCTGATGACACCGGGCCTGAAATGCGCTCATCTGCTCTTCGGTCGCTCGTTTGCTCGGCGTCCTCGTTGTTCCTCTCATGCTGAGTTCCTCTTCAG
>CAZDTD010000249.1:0-5330 GCA_964507995.1 uncultured Pirellulales bacterium
GGGACATCATATTCTATTCGCTGGGAAATAAGTAAGGCGTCCCCGGAATTCCCCGAGGGGTTTTTCAGCGGAATCGAAGTAGGCGGTATTGTTGCCGATGAGAGCGTCGGCCATCTCCGCTGCAAATTGGGTGGGTGCCATACCATCTGCGGAGGCTCGGCTCTTCGTAGGACGAGCGTCCCCGCTCGTCTAAGAGGGTCGGGCGAGGACGCCCAACCTACGAAGAAACGCCCACCTATCCGCCCACCGGATTCCGGTGGACGTGCCCCTGGGCGTGCCTTCCTGCCATGCTCCTGGCGTAAAGCGAAAAATGTCAGGGAGCCGGGGGCAGCGCCCCCGGTCGTACGGCGCGGTCGCGACCCCAGGCAAGCGAGAGTCGCATGAGGAGAACTAAAGGTGTGCGGTACTTTTTCCGATCTGGATTGGTTTCGATGGATGCTTGAATCTGCGTCAATCGGCGGAATCTGCGGAAGAGGATTTGTCGTCTGTCGCCCCTTGAATTGATTGGTGATGGTCTCCATCTTGAACCGGTCCGACTCGATTTGTCCTTGACCGATTGAGTCTCGCGGGTAAGATACCGCCCAGATCGTTGGCCGCGTTATCAGGCGCGGGCCCGGAGCGGCGGTCGGCTGCTATTGGGTTGGTTGAATCGAGGGGAGCTTATGACTGAGACCACGAGCGGAACAAACGCGTCAGCCACCTCTGGAAAGCGGTCTTTGCGGCAATGGCACGGCCTCATCGGGCTCGTGAGCGCACCGTTTACCCTGGTCACAGCCCTGTGCGGCGGGTTGCTCCTGCTTCGCAAATCCGGCCTGTACGAGCGCCGCGGCCCCTTCCGCGACGCCATTCAGCAGCTCCACAGCTATGAGATTCTCGTGCCATACGTGGGCCTGATCGCCGTGGTGCTCATGACCCTGACCGCCGTGACCGGAGTCGTCCTTTACTGCCGGACACACCACCGGCCGTGAGATTTGAATCGGCAGAATCTGCGGATACTTTCCCCTTGATACTCCAGGATCGGGTGGACAAAATGCCCGCTGAAGAGTACCATAGGGGCTGATCCTCAGGGCTGATCCTCGAAGTTCACTCGAAGTCCATGCCCCTCGGAATCTATGATCCTGTGCGAACATGATTTGACATAACATAAACAAGGAACACGATTTACTGCGTGGAGGCGCGTCACGATGATCGATCCCGTACCGATCTCGAAAACTGGTTTCAACAAGCTGAAGGAGGAGCTGGACCGGCTCCAGAACAATGAGCTGCCGCAGGTCATGCAGAGAGTTGCCGAGGCGAGGGAGATGGGGGATTTGAAGGAAAACGGCGAGTACATCTCCGGACGCGAGCAGCAGGGTTTCATTGTCGGTCGGATTCGCGAACTGAAGGGGATGCTGAATCGATCGGATATCGTCGATTGCACGAAGGTGGAGACCAACGAGGTCGGATTTGGCACGGTCGTGACACTGTTGGACCTGGACACTCAGAAGAAGGTGACCTATCAGTTGCTGGGCCCGGATGAAGCGGATTCCGACAATGGGAGCATTTCCATTCACTCGCCCATCGGATGTTCCATTCTGGGATACACGGTGGGAGAGCGGGTGTCGGTGAAGATCCCCCGCGGCGACCGCCATTTCGAGGTCGTGGACATAGCGAAGTCGGATGTCGCATAAGAGTTCCCGGGTCTAAGGAACCGGCCCAGGCAGGCAACGGCCCATGAAACACGAGCGATGATCTTGTCGCCAATACGACCTGGCGAAATCCAAGCCGAGGGCCTGGGAGTTCCGCGGGGTGAAGGTGAAACTGGCGTCGTTGGACGCGAGCTTGTCAAAGGCGGCCTGGCAGATATTGTCGCGCTCCACATGCATCGCAACCTCGTATGGGACGGCGAAGCCATGAAAGACAAAGGCATCCCGGAGGCCGACGCCTTCGTGCGACAACCCAGGCGCACTCAGTGGCTGTAAACACGACGTTTTCCGAGCCGGGCGGTGAGCGCATCCCTCGCCGACGGGGTAACTCGAGAACATCGCGCGCTGGTCGCATCACTGGCCAAACGGCTCCCTCGCGAGTCGCTTGGGCTGAAGGCCTCCGACGTCGATGATCGCCAACGCCAGTTCGAAAACCGGGTCTTTCCCTTTTTCGACATCCTCCCGGCTCGTCGGCTGCCAGATCTCCGGCGGGACGCCGATTCCCTCCCAGCAGAATCCCTGGCAATCCAGGAACAGGTTGCGAGAGACCGTGAAGCTCCATCCGTTGGGCAATTCGTAGCGATCCGGATCGGCAAAACAGCCGGAGGTGAGATCCCCGACTTGAACGACGTGAGGGAGCACCTTCATCGCCAAGGCGAAGTTCTCCGCCGCGCTTACCGAGGTCCGATCCGTCAGCAGCAAAACCGGTTTGGTGAACTGGAAGGGGCCATCCGGCTCGACGTACCATTCCTTCGGTTCGGCGAAGTCGTCGTCATTGGGCCCATTGCGATCTCGTGTGGTCATGTAGAGTCTCTTCTGGTCCGCGAACCGATCGGCAATCATCTTCCCCACTCGATCGTCGCCGCCTCCGTTCCGGCGTATGTCGATGATGATCGCCTTGGCCTCCTTGAATGTCCCAACGATCTTGTCGATGGCCTCCCGGCTGGCGTCCATGTGGCCAAAGCGATCAAAATGAAAGTACCCCACCCCATCTTCGGCCCAGCCGTAATCGAAAATGCCGTTCGCTTCTTCTTTCAGATCCCTGATCACATAGGTCTTGGGGACAGGAAGCCCACCCATCGCGCCGCCCAGGGATTGGCCATAAGGACTCCCTCCTGCCGGGGAAAAATAATAGTGCAGATATCCCGCTGAGAAGTGCCGTTCCGGATTCGTGCTGATGAGCTGAACGTGATTGTCGTTCAGGTGCCGGATCAGATCACACAGGATTTGGAACAATTCCTGGTCCGTGGTCTCTTTCGTGACTTTGGGACGATAGACGCGATAGAGCGCCTTCCAGTCAACTCCCTTGACACCGAACAGCGAGTACTTTTCGTCAAAGGTCTTCCAGAGACGTTCGAAAGACGCTTGAGGATCATTTGCATCCACCGTGGCCGTTTGTGCCTGGACAGCAGGCAACGGTCCCAGCCAGACCTGGAACAAGCCCATCGCCAGGACAACTCGAAGAGCGTGTCCTATTCCGACCGTCGCGGTTGAAGCGTATCTCATTCAAAACACCCTTTCCCCTCTCCACGGATTTCAGCATTCGGCGCTCTCTTGTCTATTTCGCGCAGGTGGCGAGCGACAAGATACGAGCCCTACGCCTGCGGCCGTCAGTCGCTGGTATCGAGCACGCTCATGAAGGCCTCCTGCGGGATCTGAACACTGCCGATGCTCTTCATGCGTTTCTTGCCCTCTTTCTGCTTCTTGAGGAGCTTCATCTTCCGCGTGACGTCGCCGCCGTAGAGCTTGGCTGTCACGTCCTTGCGGTAGCCCTTGATCGTCTCGCGGGCGATGATCTTGCCGCCGATGGCGACCTGGAGCGGGATCTCGAACTGGTGTCGCGGGATCGACTTACGGAGCTTGGTGAGGAGCTTTCGGCCTCGCGGCTCGGCATTGCTGCGGTGTACAATCACGGAGAGCGCCTCGACAGGCGTGCCGTTGACGAGAATGTCGATCTTGACGAGGTCTTCGGCCTCGAAGCCGGTGAACTCGTAGTCCATCGTCGCATAGCCGTGACTGACGCCCTTGATGAGGTCGTAGAAGTCGTAGACGATCTCGGCCAGCGGCGCCTTGTACACCATCATGACGCGGGTCGGGCTCAGATAATCGGTCTTGAGCAACTTGCAGCGACGGGCCTCGGCGAGCTTCATGATGCCGCCGATCGTGTCGTTCGTGGTGATGATCTCAAGTTTGACGAAGGGCTCGCGAATCTCCTCGACGCAGGTGCGGTCGGGCAGTTCGCTCGGCGCGTCGATCCGCTTGACGGTCCCATCGCGAAGGAGGATTTCGTAGCTGACGGTGGGCGCGGTCTGGACGACGTCAATGTCGTTTTCGCGCTCGAGCCGCTCCTGGATAATCTCCATGTGCAGCAGGCCCAGGAACCCGCAGCGGAAGCCGAAGCCGAGGGCCTGGGAGTTCTGCGGGATGAAGGTGAAGCTGGCATCGTTGAGGGCGAGCTTGTCGAAGGCGGCGCGGAGGCGCGGATACTCGGTGTTGTTGCCGGGGTAGAAGTCGGAGAAAACCATCTGCATCGGCGGTTTGTAACCTCTGAGGGCATCCGGGGCCGGATGGGCGTCGTCGGTGATCGTGTCGCCGATCCGGACGTTGGCAAGATCGCGGATGTTGGCGACAACATAGCCGACCTCGCCGCAGCCGAGCTCGTCGACGGGCTTCATGTCGGGACGAAATTTGCCGAGTTCGGTGATCTGATAGGTGAAGCCGACGCCCATAAGGCGGATGCGTTCGCGGGTCTTGAGGACGCCGGAGAAAACACGAACATAGCAGATGACGCCACGATAGTCGTCGTACTGGCTGTCGAAAATCAGGGCCCGGGCCGGCTCGTTCCGGCGGTCGACCGGCGGGGGCAGGAGCATGCAGACCGCATCGAGCAGTTCCTGGACGCCAACGCCGGTCTTGGCGCTGATATGGAAGCACTCGTTGCGGCGGATGCCCAGGACATGCTCGATCTCCTCGGCGACCAAGTCCGGCTGCGCCGCCGGCAGATCCACCTTGTTGATAACGCCCAGGATCTCCGCTCCGGCTTCCGTGGCCAGATAGGCGTTTGCCAGCGTCTGCGCCTGAATCCCCTGCGTCGCGTCCACCACCAGCAGCGCCCCTTCACACGCCGCCAGAGCCCGGCTGACCTCATACGAAAAATCAGTGTGACCCGGGGTATCGATAAGATTCAGCATATACGCCTCGCCGTCATGGTTGTATTCCATGGTGACAGCGGAGGCTTTTATCGTGATGCCTCGCTCCCGCTCGATGTCCATGTTGTCGAGGATCTGATCCTTCGCCTGCCGCGAGGTGATCGTACCGGTCAGTTCCAGCATACGGTCCGCGAGCGTGCTCTTGCCGTGGTCGATGTGTGCAACGATTGAAAAGTTTCGAATGTTCCGAATATCCATAAGTTCCGTCAATCCAGAGCCGCAAAATCGCAAAGTATCGTATCGGCAATCGGCAGCGCCCGTCGCGTGAGCCGGACCGCCCGGTCCGTGGTCTCGATCAGACCCAGCTTGCAGTATCGTTCAATGGGCTCGGCGAAAGTCCGCAGCGCATCGCGCCCGGTTCGCCGCCGAAAGTCCGCCAAATCGATCCCGCTTCGGCGTCGCAGATTCAGCACCGCCGTCTCGCAGACCCTGTCGG
>CAZDTD010000250.1:0-5314 GCA_964507995.1 uncultured Pirellulales bacterium
GCCAGGAATGATAGAGACCTCGTCCGACGCAACGTCTGGGGAACCGTAGAATCCGACGGACATGGCCCACTTCATCACCTCCAGAGACGTACGAAACCCCAGCTTACGGAAGATACTCCTCCGGTGCGTCTCGACGGTCCTCACGGACCGGCCCAACTGTTCGGCAATGTCCCTGTTGGTCCTTCCCGCCACGATCAGATACAACACCGACAACTGGGCCGCCGTCAGGGATGTCCCAGCAGCCGCACGACGCAATCCCTGCTCGACGGCCGCCAACAATAGCTCCGGATCTCCCGGCTTCTCCAGGCAATCCGTGGCGCCCGCTTTCATGACGGCGACCGCGCGGCCAACGGCCCCTTTGCCCACAAGGACAATGCACGAGAGCCACGGCCGCGTGCGCCTGGCCTGTGCGATGAAGTGACACGTTTTCGCACCGGTCACCTCCGAGTCAACGATCAGTACATCGCAGGCCGCATCCCGCAACCGCTGTAGACAACTCCTCCAATGACAGAACCGACATACAGCGGCCCCGTACCTCGCAGATATCATACCCAGCCAGTCTGATAACTGCGCAGCCCGAACGACAACAAAGACACGCGTATAGTCCTTGTATGCCATCGTTTCCCACGGCAAACGCCGGCATCTTCCAGGTCGAACACAAAACACAATCTACCCATATTTAAGGCGTCTTTCGCCATGCGGATGTTGATAAAAAAACGCCCGTTGCAAAAAATGCGCAAAAAAAGAGAGGGCCATTTCTGGCCCTCCTCGACCGGCCTTGCTGGGATGGGTGAGAATCGGCTGGAACTCCGCAGAGGAACCGTCTCGCCGCTCAAAGCCGAGTCAGTGACTTGTATTCGGAAACGAACCGTGTCGCGTGGCCCACGGGTCAGGGCGCAGCCGGACTGTGCAGTCTTTCAATCAACCGGGCAGTCTCCGACCGTTCCTGCGTCGTGAGCACATTGTGTGTGCGATCGATCTCCTGAACATTTTCCAGGTGCAGTTTCGCCTGTACGGAATCATCGAGTTGCATACAGACGCGCCCCAACTGGAGGTGCGTCACGGCCAATCGGCGAGGATCGGTGCTCGACAGACCGACGATCTGCTCAAAAATGCCCTTCGCCTCGGGAAGCCGGCCGGGCATCTTGGACAGAATCGTCCCTTTCGTATCGAGCAGATGCATGTCGGTCGGCGCGATCCGCAGACCCCGGTTCGCCAACTCCAACGCCTCGTCGTAGCGTTCAGACCGCTCCTGCAGGACCCAGGCCAGATCGTTGAGCGACTGGACATCCTCTGGATATTGATCGACCAACGCCCGGTAGGCCTTCGCCGCCGCATCGAAATCTCCCACCTGATACAGACCGGAGGCCAATCCCCGGCGCAACTCCACAGAAGCCGGCCACCGGGAGATTCCATGTTGGAAGAGCTTCACAGCCTCTCGCTTCAGTTCCGCCGATTCCTGCGATAAGAGCAACGTCGCCGCATTGTGGACCATCGACGAATCCTGATCCTCGGCAGACACATACGCAGAGGCGATCTGGCCAAGTTCGTCATACCGCTTCTGGGCCACGAGCCAGAGGAATCGGCCGTGTACGACGGTCTGGCTGTTCGGAGCCAGTTGCGCCGCACGTTCGATCTTCTTCCCCGATTGCTCCATGTCGCCGGTGAGACGGTACAGATCGGCAAGCGTCACAATGGCCGCGACACTCTGGCTTCCCTCCTGGCTCTGACAGTAGGTCTCCAGTTCGGGGATCGCCTTCTCCGGCTGTTTCAGGAGCGTCAGGAACCGCGACCGCAGGATGAGTGGCCTCTCATTCCGGGGACCACGGGTGAACGTGGATTCGACCACGACACGGGCCTCGTCGAGAAGGCGGGGGTCATTTCGAGCCACCGCAGCCTGCACGAACACATCCAGGGCATCCACGCTATTCGGATCCTTCTGAAGGGTCTGGCGACTCACCTCGGTCGCCATCGGAGCGTTGCCGAGCGCGAGTTCCGCCTTCGCTCTGGCCGAAAGCAAAGAGACCTCGTTCGAATTCGAGCCGAGGGCCTGGATTGCGTAGTCGCGCGCTGCCCTGTACTTGCCCGTCTGCATGGCAATCTGAATCAGGAGAAGATGCGCGTCGATTGCCGTCGGTTCCGCTTTGACGACCGCCTCCAGTTTCACCCGGGCGGCCTCGACAGATTGCGGCGTCGGCGTCTCGAGCATCGTCCGCGCCCGAATCTTCATCAGTTCCGGGTCGTCCGGCGACCGCTGTTCGAGCGTCGCCAGAATCTCCATCGCCCTCTGGCGATCCTGCTGCCGGTCGGCCAGACGACCTCGCGAGAACAACAGGGTCATCAGCCGCCGCTGGAGTCCCGCGTTCTGCGGATACACAAGCAGCCCGTCTTCGACCGCCGCAACGGCCTGATCGATCCGGTCGTTCGTGACATAGAAGGCGCTCAGCAGCTCATAGCCGGTTGTGCCTTTCTCGGCAAACGAGAGCAGCTTCTTATAGTCCGCCTCGGCGTTTTGCAGATCGCCTTCGCGGTTCAGAAACGACGCACGCAGCAGGTAGGCGTTGAAATCGTTGTGATCGGCCACATAGCCGTCCAGAGTTCGACGGAGGTCCTCGGTCCGCCCTTCGGCCCGCAGGATGGAGGCCCGTACTCCCGTCGCCACGAGCGATCCGGGCGAGATCGCCTCGACCTCGTCCAAATATCGAAGGGCCTGTTCGGCGTCCTTGGCCTGCCCGTAGATCAACCGGGCCAGGCGGACTCGTGAATCCGCATCCCGCTCGTCGTTGGACGCCCGCAGCTTCAGTTCCTCGATCGCCTCCGAGAAGTCGCCCGTCCGAATGGCCGATTTGACCCGCCAGGCGCTGGCCGCCTGCGGCGTCGCCTCGACCTGCTGGAGGACCTTCTCGACCTCGGAACTGCGACCCTGTTTCTCCAGCAGGGTCAACAACTTGTCCGCAATATCGGTGGCGGAGGGGTTTCGGACAAGCGTCTGCCGGCAGATGTCCTCGACCCGGGCGGGATTATCGAGCCTCCCGTACAGTTCCGCGAGGATCAACGCCGGCGAGGACCACTCCGGATCGGCCGTAATGCAGTACTGCATCATGTCCTCGATGTCCTGTTGTCGCGATTTCCAATCCGCAGAGGACAGCCACAACGAGGCCTGATGCAGACGCCAGAGCAGGCCGCTATCCCCTTCCGCTTTGCGCAACTCGTCAATGAGTCTTGTGGCTTTCGCCTTGTCCTCCTGGATCTCCCGAATGCCCAGAAGCAACGAGCGGACGCGAATCTCGTGTTCGTTCTCTGCGGCCAGATCGCTCAAAAGACGTATCCCTGTCGTCCGATCCCCGTTGGCCACCTCCAAGAGAGCAAGCGCCATCGTGAGGGACCGTTTCTCCCGTGCGTCGACAACGGTCTTTAGCCCCTTTTTCAGGCAATCGCGAGCCGACGCGTAGTCGGCACTCGCGACATACAGACTCGACAGAGAAAGCCACGGCTCCGCAACGGTCGGATGCCGCGTGCACAATGCCTGGCAAGCCGCCAGGGCGTCCGCCGGACGTTTCATTTTGTACAGATGCCTCACGAGTTCCAGCTCGGCCCGGAGCGGTTCATCGCACTCTTCGATGGCCAATCTCAGTTCACTCTCGGCTTTTTCGGGCTGTTCCTGGTAGTTGGCAAGAGCCGCCTGCAACAGGCGAACGTCCACGCGATTCGGATCGTCCTGGCGCAGTTGCGTCAGTTCCGCAGAGAATTCCTGGAGCTTTTCCGGGCCGATCTTCCCATTCTGACCGACTTCCTGATGGATGCCGGCTTCGATACGAAGCAGTCGGAGGACGACGTCCGTGCGATTCAGAGACTCGGCCGCCCGTGCGGTCTCCAGCGTTTTGTCCCAGTCTTGCAGCTTCAGATACTCCCTCGCCAGTTGTACCTGCATGTCCGCATCCTGCGGGTAGAAACGCAGGTACTGAATCATCGCGTTGACCGCGCGTCGGGGCTGGTCGGTGCGGCTGAACGCCTCCGACAGCAGCCGCCACAGCCTCGGATCGGAACTGTCCCTCACGACTACCGGCTGGAGCGTGTCGATCACGACGTAGGGCTGGTCCTCGGCCCTCGCTACAAAGGCCTGGAGCAGGGCAAGTTCCGTCTCGGAGACGGCTCCCTTTTCCTGACCGCTCGCAATAACAAGGAACTCGTCGAGGTACTTTCTCGCCTGCGGAATCCTGCCTCCGGCAAGGTAGAGTCGAACGGCCGGCGGCAGCGCCCGGGCTCGGTGTCGCTGCTCCGTCAGCGTTGCCAGAGTCTCGTCTGCGAGAGAGACTCCCTCTTCGACAGCCTGACGACGAAGCGTCAATTGGGCCGTCAGGAGGAACTTGGCGACCGTCCAATCATTGCTGTCCAGGAAATGCTCTTCTATCTCTTCCGGCGTGAGGTTGTCGATGGCCTGCAATTCCGCCGCAGCACGGTTCGGCTCGCCATGCTCGAGCCATTCCGAGCCCAGATAATAGCGGATGCCGGGGTGCCGGGTGCCGATTGCATCGGCCGCTTCGAGATCCGCCCGCGCAAGCGATACCCTCGCCGCATCGGTCTTGCCGGGAATATTGCGAGTCACGCGGTAGAATCCGGCGCGGTGCGTCAGGGCTTCCACGGAGTCCGGGACCTTGGCCACAGCCCGGTCCAGCCACTGGATCGCTTCGGCCTTCGCCTCTTCGGAAGCCCCTTCGGCCAGGACGAGCTGGCTCATCTGGATGCAGGCCTTCGCGTACTCGACAGGACACTTGTCGAGAGTTTCAAGACGCGAGATCAACTTGAGCAGGACCTGACGGGCCTCGTCGGTCTTGTGCATCCTCGCCAATGCAATCGCCAGCGACAACGGCGCCTCGGTGTGGTTCGGATCGCGTTCGAGCCGCTGGCGAGCCATGTAGGCCAGATCTTCGGAGTTCCCCATGCTGCTGTAGAGAGAGACCAGCTTCTCGTAGGCCGTCTCATCGGAGGCGTCCAACTGCATGACGCGCCGATAGGCCGAGATCGCCCCTCCGACGTTTCGCATATCGAACGGCCGGACGGCCAGTCGGGCCCTGGCGTATTTCCTCCAGACCTCGATGTCGTTCGGACGCCGGCCGAGGTACTCCGCGAAGTACTTGACCGAGGCCGCCCAGTCCTGCTCCTCATACGCGGCTGTCCCTTCCTTCAGATCCCGCTCGGCAAGGATGGTCCGACGGACCTGCCGCACGGCGACGAGGGCGAAGGCGACCGACGCCGTGAACAGGACGAGAATGATGGCCAGCTTGACGTTGATCTTCCCACACGCGGTTCGACA
>CAZDTD010000251.1:0-1343 GCA_964507995.1 uncultured Pirellulales bacterium
TGCACAACATGGGCAAGAGAGTCATGGCAAGCATCGAAGGCAGCAATGTCACATGGCAACATCTGCCGCCCGAAACAACGAGAGGCGGGATCGCTTACGAGATTCGCACCACAGCTCCCGGTGTGCATCTTTACCTGCTGCAAGTCAAGAGCGACAACTGGCGACAGGAGCTTCGCGGTACGCTCATCTCAGCGACCTGGGACGTCACGTTCTTCAAGTGGGACAAAGCTACCGATCCCCGGGAGAACCTCGACGCATGGCGGAAGCTCGGCCGGGATGAGAAGGCGGTTTCAGGGCAGACCAAACGGTTGACGCTGAAGTACGGCTGGGCCGGCCCGAGCGAACAGAATCTCTCGGAGGCCGTTACCACAGCCAAACTCGGAGGCGATCACTTCGGCATGACTGCAAAAACACGACTGCCGCTGACCGCAGGCATGTGGGAGTTCACCACCCTCAGCGACGACGGCATCCGCGTCATCGTGGACGGCAAACCGGTCATCGAGAACTGGGCCTGGCACGGACCGACGCGTGACGCAGGGACGCTGGAGCTGGGCGAAGACAAGACTATCGAAATCGAGGTCGAGCACTTCGAGATCGACGGCTACGCAGTCTTGGAACTGGCCATCGCATGCAAATCCGATTCCGATAAATAGGTGGGTTCCCGCTTGCGCGGGAATGACGACCCCAAGACAAGGCTGTTGCTCAGGAACAGCAACACAACCACGCACAACGACTCTGTCATTCCTGCGAAAGCAGGAATCCAGGCACCCGGGAATACGAAGTGCCCCCGTGACGCAGAAGACAAACACCCGACGTCAGATCTGCTTGAGCTTGGCCCGGTTCTCCCAGACTTTTTCGATGGCGTCGGCGATGTCGGCCACTTCCTCCTGGGGCGCCAGCAACGGACCCGAGGCCCAGAGCATCACCATCTCCTCGCACACCTGGTCGCACTTGGGGCACTGGCGTTCCTCTTTGTATCGGCGCAGCCGCTCGGGCGAATACATCACCTTGTAGACCCTGGAATTGCAGATCTCGTCGATCCAGGGCTCCCGGTGCAGTCCCTGGGCGATGTAGGGACTCAGGCCAATTCCCTCGGCGTTGATGGCCTTGAAGAAGGTCGCCCGATCCACACCGTCGAAGTGCTCCTTGTGGTAGGACATGGTGTAAAGGTAGAAGGAGCCGCTCTCGGTGCCTGGATAGAGTTTCTGCGGGGTCAGGCCGGGAATGTCCTTCAGCCGGGCCGTCAAGTACGCGGCATTCTCATTCCGGCGTCGCCATCGCATCTCCGCCGTGGCAAGCTGGCCCAGCAGCACCACCGCTTCGAACTCGTTCATCCGATACTT
>CAZDTD010000251.1:1443-5308 GCA_964507995.1 uncultured Pirellulales bacterium
CGGGTGTTCTCGGTGATCTTTTTTTCCACATCGGCGGGGTCGAGCTGGTAGGACTCGACGTCCAGGTCCGCCAGGACGGGCAGCGCGCGGGCGGACAGAATCCCCTGGATCGTCCCTGGATCGGTATAGGGGGACGTAATGACCTCGTCGCCCGGTCCGATGCCGAGGGCCTCCACGCAAGTATGCAGAGCCTGCGTCCCGGAGCCGGTGGCGACACAGAACCGGGCTCCCGTCATCCTGGCGTATTCCTTTTCGAACGTGGGGACAGCGCCCGAGGCGGATTGAATCCTGCACCAGATGCCGCTCCTGGCGGTTTTGAGCAGCGATTCGGTCAACTTCTCATCCCAGCAACAACTGGGCCAGTCGGGCCAGGGCTTGTTCTTGCGCACGGGCTCGCCGCCCAGGATGGCCAGTTGGCTCGCTTTCTTCGTGAGGTTACCGTACGCGGGAACGGTCCTGGACGCGGCGGCCGCAAGAGAACCGGCCGACACCGCAGCCACAAATTGCCGTCGTGTCAGATCGCCACTCGTCATCTTTCGTCCCTTTCATAAAAACTATGCTTCCAGTTTGAGGTATGCAGTTTGAAGTGTCAAGAGCCAAGGTTGCTGTGCACAGGCACATCGGCTTGATCGCGACGACGATTTTTGCTATAATCATTTGTGACGCCGGGAATTGGTTTTGCTGTCGGAAATGGGTCCAGACGGTATGGAATCATCCTTTGCATGAAGTGCTTGCAGACTCCAGTCAGTCTCGTTGTCCTCCTTTTCATTCTGGGTTCCCCGGCGTCGCTTTATTCCGACGATCTGCTGCAGATCAGCGAATTCATGGCGGTGAACGACAGAGGCCTGGACGACGAGGACCGCGATGAAGCCGACTGGATCGAGATTCACAACGCCGGTTCCAGCGAGGCAGACCTCGATGGCTGGTATCTCACCGATTCCTGTGCGAATCTGACGAAGTGGCAATTCCCCGCCGTGACGCTCGAATCCGACGGCTACCTGGTCGTATTCGCATCCGGCAAAGACCGGCGCGACCCGGCGGGCGTACTCCACACGAACTTCAAGCTGAGCGGGTCCGGCGAATATCTCGGGCTCGTCCGCCCGGATGGGGTCACCGTGGTTTCGGAGTTCTCGCCGGCCTATCCGGTCCAGGCGCCCGACGTCTCCTACGGCCTCGTGGAGAACATCGTGCAGGAGCCCCTGCTGGCCCAGGGCGCCCCAGCCAGGGCCCTCGTTCCCCTCGACGATCTGCTGGAGCCGCCATCGCTGCGGGACGCACCGCGTCCCTGGACGCTGGAGGCCTTCGACGATTCCGCCTGGCAATCGGGCGTCACGGGGATCGGCTTCGGATATCCCCATGGGATCGGGCTGGATGTCTCGCACATGCAGAACGTGAACGAGACGGTCTACATCCGCATCCCGTTCGTCGTGGAGGATCCCTCGGCATTCAGGACGCTCACCCTCCGCATGCAGTTCGACGACGGAATGATCGCCTATCTGAACGGCCACGAAGTGGCGCGGGCCAACGCCCCCGAGCCAACCGCCGAAACGTGGGACTCCGGTGCACCCACAAACTATCCAAACACCCGGCTGGTCGTTCCGGTGGATTTCACCATCCGCCAGGTCGATTACCTCCACGTGGGAACGAATCTGCTGGCCGTGCAGGGACTGAACTACGGCGTGGCCAATCCGGACCTGCTGGTGGTTCCCGAGCTGCTGGCGAACCTCACAGGCGCGGAGCCGTCGCGACGCTACTTCCTCGAGCCGACGCCCGGCGCGGCCAACAACGCCGGTGTCGAAACCGTCGGGCCGATCATCGCCAGCGTAGGCCACTTCCCCGAAGCGCCGACCCGCAGGGACATCCTGCGGATCACCGCGAAGATCTCGCAGGCCTTCGACCCGATCGCCCGCGCCGAGCTGCACTATCGCGTGATGTTCGACGCGGAGGACACGGTCCCCCTGCTCGACGACGGCCACTGCGACGACGGCGCCGCCGGCGACGGGATCTTCGGTGGCCGCATCCCCGGCGGCGCATTCGCCCCCGGCGACATGGTGCGATGGTATATCCTCGCCGTGGATGCCGCAGGACGGGTGTCCCGCTGGCCGACGTTCCGCGATCCGCAGGACTCCCCGCAGTACGAGGGCACGGTGGTCGAAGACCCGAGCCTGACGAATCCGCTGCCCGTTCTGTACTGGTTCATCCAGGAGCCCTCGGCGGCCAACACGGACACAGGCACGCGGTGCTCGCTCTTCTACGACGGTCAATTCTACGACAATCTCTGGATCAGCATACACGGCCAGTCGAGCCGGGGATTCCCGAAGAAGAGTTACAACATCGACTTCCACCCCGGCTACAACTTCCGCTGGCGTCAGGGCCAGCCGCGGGTGGGCGACATCAACCTGCTGACGACCTATCCCGACAAGGCCCAGATGCGGAACATCCTGGCCTACGAGACCTACCGCGACGCCGACTGTCCCGGCCACTGGGCATTCGCGGTCCGCGTCCAGCAGAACGGCGAGTTCTGGGGCACCGCACACGTCGTCGAGAACGGCGATAAGGACTGGCTCGTCCGGATGGGCCTGAACGCCGACGGGGCCCTGTACAAGATGTACAACAGCTTCACAAGCGCAGGCGACGCCACGAACGGAGCGGAAAAGAAGACCCGCAAGAATGAAGACAACGCGGACCTGCTGGCGCTGTTCAACGGGATCAGTCTCTCGGGCGAGGCCCGCCGGCGGTACCTGTACGACAACGTGGACGTCGCGCAGGTCGTCAACTTCCTGGCGGCCCGCACGCTGACAGGCGACACCGACTGCTGCCACAAGAACTACTACTTCTATCGCGACACCGGTCGCAGCGACGAATGGCAGATGTGGCCGTGGGACGTGGACCTGAGCTTCGGACGCCGGTGGATCAGCTCGCTGACCTACTGGGATCAGCGTCTGATCGCCAATACGCCGCTGTTCATCGGGAACAACAACCGCCTGCCACAGGCGATCTTCGAGACCCCCGAGATGCGTCAGATGTACCTGCGTCGTCTGCGGACGCTCATGGACGAACTGCTCATGTCGATCGGGACGCCTGAAGCAGCTCTGCACTACGAACCGCGAATCGACGAACTGGCGGCCGAGATCGGTCCCGATGCGATCCTGGACGCTGCGAAGTGGAATTCGAATGCCTGGGGCAACGGCTCCACCGCGCCGAATTATCCCCAGCCGTATGCGGAGGCGGTCGCGGAACTGCGGGACTCGTATCTGCCCGAGCGAAGGCGACAATTGTTCAACCGCCTGGCGCCCGGGGCAGGCGAGCTCCCGGCGCAGCAGCCTGCGGGCACGACCATCCTTTTCGGCGACATCAACGGCGGTTTTACCAGCAGACATCAGGACGAAGAGTACATTCAACTGGTGAATCCCAACTCTTTCGCCGTGGACATCTCCGGCTGGGTCCTGGGCATCGCGTCGGCTCCCGATACGCCGCTCTTCACGTTCCGAGGCGGCACGG
Source organism: uncultured Pirellulales bacterium (assembly GCA_964507995.1). Lineage (GTDB taxonomy): Bacteria > Planctomycetota > Phycisphaerae > Sedimentisphaerales > Anaerobacaceae > PLanc-01. The sequence continues at coordinate 4,945 of CAZDTD010000251.1, forward strand.
TCATCCCCGTCAACGGTGCGCTCTACGTAGCGGCCAGCCGCACAGCATTCCGCGTCCGCGCAGTTTTTCCGACGGGCGGTCAGGGACTCTTCGTCGTCGGCGACTACGCCGGCCGACTCTCTCGGGACAAGATCCTCACGCTCACCGACCGGCAGGGATTGCTGGTGGCGTCGGCGAGCATTCGCTGATTTCTCTCACCAGAGCACGTTGTCCCAGTCTTTCCAGACGGGGTCGAGACCGCATTCCTTGATTGCAGCGACCACCTCACTTGGGGTTCGGCTGTCGTTGACGTCGAACTGGCCGATTTTCTCCGGATCGGTATAGCCGCCGGGACTGGTTCGACTGCCCGCGCTGATCCGGGTGA
>CAZDTD010000252.1:0-5290 GCA_964507995.1 uncultured Pirellulales bacterium
CAATACTACCTTAAAGAACTGAGTTTCTGGTCTTGACAACCGGGAGTACCTCACAAGTATCTCAACACCCCATTGTCTGATGCAGAATTGGAAGAGATGGATTGGGTTTCCTCCATCAATTCCCGCCTTTCGCCCAAACAGGTGTATACCATTCTCGTTCTGTTCTACGAAGGCGGCATGAACTACAACGATCTCGCGAAGATGTTCAATGTCCCCACCAAACAGCTATCAGCCATCAAACGCGGCACGGTCTGGGCCGGAGCCTTTTACAAGTATTGCCGCGATAGAGGAATTGATCCTCAAGAACTCGCCGCCCGCTGACCTCACCCATTACACAATCAATTCTACTGGCAAGAGTCAATTCTACCGCCAGAGGGCTATCCAGCAATCTCACTACTGCCAGGACGGAGTTCATAGACGTTTGCATAAGGGACTCGAATACGGTCTGTCGGTAGTTGGAGTCTCGGGATCGGCTCGGTGAATCCTACGGACCCATGCACTGGACTCCTATCCTGTCCCCTTCCCAAGTCAGGAGTCCAGTGCCCTTGTGTCCATAGGTCAGCGCTTCTATGTTCAACTTATTTCAGACTCAAAGCATCCACGCTGTTATGCGGATTTGCAACTGCATCGCCTGTCTCCTGCTCAAAGAAACACAATTTACGTTACCGGACCAGGGCGTTCTGTCCCCACCAGTCTTCCTTGGCTCGGTTATGCGGATTTGCAACAGGCGCACACACGCGTCATACGCAAATAGGTTGGTTTTTCTGGGTTTCCTGTCATCTCGACTTTACTTCGAGACTTGCTGTGCTTTTCCGGACCTTCCTGGCCCGGTCCAACATTATGGCTCTATGGCCGGCGACGGCCCATAATGGCCCAGGGTGGCCTGGGTGTGTGGGATGGATTATGGCTCGCGGCAACGTTATGACACCATGTCTAAGTTAGTGACCAGACCATGAGACCCCCACTTGGTCACTTTCTACCCACGAGTAGTTCTCGCAGATTTAACGGTTCTATCGACAAATCGGGCGGTCGAGCATCGTCGCACCTGTCACCCTCAGAAATCTCCAATAATTCTGCCGAAAGACCACTTCGAAAAGAGGTCTCGCTGTTATTACATAAGGGCAGGAAGCACTGTGCGGCCTGCATGTCTGAAACGTCCCGGTGAAACGTCCCCCACGCAAGGGGTCATTTGGAAGGGACATTTGCTCTGAGAGGATGATGTATGCCAGCACACAGCAAGATCAGCAATCTGGACATCTTAAAGGTGCTCCTTGCCACGAGTTCTATCCCGGCGGCGAAGTGGGCAAAGAAGCTTGATGTCGACGTGAAGACGATCAAGAGGATTCGCACACGTCGCGCTCATCCAGACGTGACTATCGAGTCCTTGCCTGAGGCGGAGCAATCGTCCTTGTGGCAGTTCCTCAAAGACCTGTGCCGGTTCACGTGTGTCTACGGCAAAGGCAAGGCCAACGTCGATGCTGCGTTCGATCAATCCATAGACAAGTTCCTTGCCGGTCATCAGTTCCAAACAAACGACGATCTGCTATCCCTGCCTGCTGCCGCCCCTGTTGCCGCCGAACCGCCTTCCCCGCAACCTGAACATAAGGCTGTCGCTCAAAACAAATCAGTCACAGCCGAGTTCCTGCCTGTCTCCGACGAAGCCTATCACGCGGACGACGACGGGTACGAGGTCGTTGATGACTCCTTCTTCGATGATCCAGACGACCCGGAGAACCCCGACAGTCCTTGGAATGTAGTGGATGACTCAGCCGACGCACTGAAGACGCCCGCCCCGACCATGCATACTGTGGCCGACTTGAAACAAGCGGCAGTCCACATGAATGCCGCCAACCCGCCGGTTGCCTGAGAGGAGTGTAGTATGGATATCAAGTGGATTCCGGGCTATGAAGGTTATTACGCAATCACCATAGATGGCCAAGTCTTCTCCTACAACTGTAACCCTGCCTTTCACGGTAAACCGCACCCCGTGAAGGCATGTTGGGTGAAAAAGGATCGAGGCCGCGGGTATCTGTATGTAGGCCTCTGGAAAGACGGCAAGCAGAAGAACCGCAAAGTCCATCAACTCGTTCTTGAAACCTTCGTCGGCCCCCACCCACCAGGTATGCTCGCCTGCCACAGAGACGACGATCCCGAGAACAATCATCTCGATAACCTGTATTGGGGTACGCCTACTCAGAACAATCGGCAGAGGAAATCCATCAGGTTTACTGAGGCGGATGTATGGGATATGCATGTACTTCGAGATCAAGGATGGTCCCACCGACAGCTTGCTGAGAAATTCGGGACAACGGTAAATTCCATTGCGAACATCCTTCAAGGGAGAACCTGGAAGGACGTTCACCAGCGGTATTTTGACTTCAAACGCCGGTCTGCGGGTTATAACTGAAAGGAGAACCTATGAACACGACAGAGCTCGCAAAGGAATTGGCTGTTGCAGCAGGTCTGCCAGTCGCACGTGCCGAGAACATTATCCGGTGGACCTTCGCCCGTATCATCAAGGCTGTTGCGTCCGGGGATACGGTGAAACTCGCATGATTCCGTTTCTCCGCACACCACATATAACAGGTTTCATTTTAACAATCTCAGTATCAATCGATCATTGCTCTTTCATCCCCAACACCGGGGTCCAATGTCCCGCCGCCGGCCCTGAAAAACTCCTGCCTTCGTGGATATCAATACCTGAATTCTTTGACATCTGACTCTTCATCTCACGGATGAGGTTCTCCCAGGGCGCCGGTTGGTTCACGTCCTGGCACGACCACCCCAACCGGCTCCTATTTTCACTCTAAGGCAAACATAAGTATGCTCAGCACAATCAACACAGAAGTCGGCTCGGCCGAAGCTAACAGCTATCTCTCGGTCGCGGAGGCCGACGCCTATTTCGAGGCGAGGTTCCTCAGCGGCGAGGGCTGGTCCGGCCTCACGACCGATCAAAAGACATCCCGCTTGCTCCAGGCGGCCCTCGTCCTGGATCGGCTGCAATATCTTGGCGAACCAGCTACTGACATCCAGGCCATGCAATGGCCGAGACGGAGTACTTATGAACTTGGTCACTATTCTACTTTTCGCGACGCTCTCGGCCACCCTATCGCTCCTGACGAAGTACCGGCAGCGATCAAGTACGCCCAGGCGGAGCTTGCCCTCATTATCTTCGATGAGGAAGGCAATGTGGTCGGGTCCGACCCATCGAAGGTGAGATCGGAGACTCTGGGCAAGTTTTCGATCAGTTACGTGCAGACTTGGCCCCTGTTGGCCTGCCAGCCCGCCCTCGACTATTTGATGCCATTCCTCGTCGAGAGTACTCGCGTGGACCGTGCCTAACCATCTAACAGAAAGCAAACACTATGCAAACTGGTGTTGTAAAATTCTTCAATGGCGACAAGAATTTCGGTTTTATAGTTGGCGAAGACGGTATTGACTATTTCGTGCATGACTCGGATATCCTCGACGATTCAATCTGGCCGGAGATGGGTTCCAAATGCCAATTTGAGGTTGGCGAGTCAACTAAAGGACCCAAGGCCATCAACGTCAAAGTCATTTCTTAACTGCTGCTGTTCGGCAGTCCTCTCGCACGTTCCTGGCCCGACGTCCATGCCGCCTATCTCGCCGACAAAGCCAATCACCAGCCTTGAAAGAATTTTTCACACCGCTCGCCATTTTTCCGCCTTACCCCTTGCGCTCCCGCCCTCCGCGTGTTAAAATAGGGAAGTAGTGAATTGGTCTGGCATTCCTCTTGCCCAGCACAGAAAAGCGGGTGGCGGGGATCGAACCCGCGTAGCCAGCTTGGAAGGCTGGTGCTTTACCACTAAGCAACACCCGCGTAGTCGTTGATTGTGTTTTGCCGAGAGCCTATAATCGTTAACTTACACTACCGAATAGAAATTTAGCAGTGCAGGTGGAAATGTCAAGAAAAATGAAAATATCCGAGTGTGCGACGGCGGCAAAGGCGGCTTCGATCCGGCTGGGGGCCGTGAAGACCGAGGTCAAGAACGCCGCTTTGACCGCAATCGCCAAGGCCCTCCAGGACCACAGCGAGGATCTTATCGCTGCTAACGAACGCGACCTGGCCGCCGCCCGGGAGAGCAACCTTGCAGCCCCACTGCTCAAGCGGCTGAAATTCGACGAGGCCAAGCTCGCCGACGTCTGCGCCGGCATCCACAGCCTCATCAAGCTCCCCGACCCCGCTGGCCGGACCCTCTGTGCCGTCGAAATGGACGAAAACCTCGAGCTCTACCGCGTCTCCTGTCCCATCGGCGTCATCGGCGTCGTCTTCGAGTCCCGACCCGACGCCCTCGTCCAGATCTCCACCCTCTGCCTCAAGTCCGGCAACGCCTGCCTGCTCAAAGGAGGCTCCGAAGCCGCCCACACCAACCGCATCCTCGCCGACACCATCGCCCGCGCGGGTGAAGCCGCCGGCCTGCCCAAGGGCTTCCTGCACCTGTTCGAAACCCGCCAGGACGTCGCGGACATGCTCGCTCTCGACGACCAGATCGACCTGATTATCCCTCGCGGCTCGAACGAATTCGTGCGACACATCATGGCTAACACGAACATCCCCGTCCTCGGCCACGCCGACGGCATCTGCCACGTCTACGTCGCCGACGACGCCGACCTCGACATGGCCGTCCGCGTCACCGTCGACTCCAAGTGCCAGTACGTCGCGGTCTGCAACGCCGCCGAGACCCTCCTGGTGGATTCCGCGATCGCCCCCGCCTTCCTCCCGCTGGCCCAAAAGGCCCTCATCGAGCACAACTGCAAGCTCAAAGGCTGCGACCGCACCCGCGCCATCATCGACTGCGAGCCCGCGACCGAAGAGGACTGGTCCACCGAGTACTTAGACTACATCCTCTCGATCAAGGTCGTGGACGGCCTGGACGCCGCGATCGACCACATCAACCGTTACGGCTCGGGACACACCGACGCCATCGTCACCGCCGACCGCGAGAAGGCCGAGCGATTCATGAACCTCGTCGATTCCGCCGACGTCTTCTGGAACGCCAGCACCCGCTTCGCCGACGGCTACCGTTACGGCTTAGGAGCCGAGGTCGGCATCAGCACAAGCAAGATCCACGCCCGAGGCCCGGTCGGTTTGGATGGCCTGGTGATCTACAAATGGAAGCTCCTCGGCAAAGGCCAGATCGTAGCAGATTACACGGGCCCCAACGCAAGGAAGTTCACCCACAAGAAACTGCGCTAACCGCAGAGGACGCAGAGGTTCGCAGGGGTTGTAGGGTGGGTTCTCAACCCACGCGTCAAAGAGTCCGAAACC
>CAZDTD010000253.1:0-5282 GCA_964507995.1 uncultured Pirellulales bacterium
CCGTAGATGTCGTAGCCGAAGCAGACGTCCACGTAGCCGGGGTTCTCGTTGTAGCGATATCCACACCGGCAATTGTCGCCGCTGAATTTCCAGGCCCCGCCGCGAACCACCTTGGTGTCGCCTTCTTTCGGACCTCGCGGATCTTTTTCCGGAGATTGCGTGTAGTATTCCACGCCGTAGAAATCGTTGCACCACTGCCAGAGGTTACCGCAGATGTCGTACAGACCCCAGGGGTTGGGCTTTTTCTGGCCCACCGGCTGGGGATGGCCGCCGGAGTTCGTCTCGAACCAGGCATAGTCCGCCAGTTGCGCGGGACTGTCGCCGAAGAAGTACGCCGTCTTGGCCCCTGCCCGACAGGCGCACTCCCATTCGGCCTCCGTGGGCAGCCGGTAACCGTTGGCGTCGTATTTGCACTCCCAGGTCTCCAGGTTGTAACAGGGTTCCAGCCCCTCCAGCTTCGAACGGGCGTTGCAGAACTTCACCGCGTCGGACCATCGCACGGATTCCACCGGGTTGGTCTCCGCTTTCCATCGCGAGGGATTGTCCCCCATCGCCTTCTGGTACTGCGCCTGCGTGACTAAGTGCTTGTCCATATAGAATGGGCTCACAGTCACTTCATGCGGCGGCGCATCCGGCTCATCCTTGTCGCCCATCACAAACGTGCCGCCGGGGACGAGGACCATTTCCGCCGCGGAGCCGGCTTGCGCCTGCACGAGAGCATTGGGCGACGCGGCCAAGTCCCCTTCCGGCGTCTTGCGTTCGCAGCCTTGCAGCAGTGCCAGGATACAGAAAAGAGTCGATACGATTGCACAGAGCTTTCTCATGGTGGTCTGCTTCCGATCTACAGAGGTTGAATTTGTCGTTCGCCGCTCAATAGTCCGCCCAGATCTCGTAGCCGTCGGGATTCCGGAGACACTGGCGGCAGCGACCTCGGATCTCCTTCGCCAGTTCAACCGCCGCAGGCTGCGTCAGACAACCCGAGCCCGCTTCCTGGAACAGCCGTCGGACGATCATATGGTACTCTGCGAGCAGGCCGTCCTGCGCGCCGCCCATGCCCCGCCAGTCCTTGCCGAGTTCGAGGCAGGTCGGCAGATTCTTCGCATTCTTCTGAGTTGTCAACGCGATCGTCTTACGGGCCAGTTCGTCCGCATATTCGAGTGACTTGATGTTCTGCTTCTGCACCTCGTACTGCGCCGGAATCTGGGCTGCGATTTGTTCCAGAAGGTCGAGATACGGCTTCAATTCGGGCGACGAGCCGCCTTTCCCCCGCAGGAACTTCGTCAATCCCTCCGCAAAGACCCGATACTCGTCGATTCGTTCCACATGCCGGGCGACGAAGTAGACCATGTCCCCAACAGCCTCCTCGACATAGTCCTTTCTCTCAACCTCCTGGTCCGCTTTGAAGACCGCTTCGATAGCCTCGGTACAGCCGCACGTACAGGCCCGTCGGATGCCCTCCGCACCTCGGCGATGATGGGTCCGCAACTTGCGGCCGGGCAGGTCCAGAATGGTGTCGCACGCCTGCCGGCCCAACGTCGATTTCAGGATATCAACCGGCGAACGGACCGGCGTTCCAGCTTCTTGCCCCTCCAGGAAGTAGACGACCGATTCGCCTCTCGGCATCACCTTCTTGCTCAGTCGGTAGCAGGCCTTGTCGCCTTCGAACCAGATGGGATAGGTGTACATGCCCGCGGCCCCGCGCCAGATCTGGCCCTTCTCCGTTCGGAACGGGAACGTGGTCTTGAGGCCGGCCTCCTCCAACTGCGTGATCCAGCGGGCCGCAAAGGGCCGCCGCCAGCCGAGGGCGACGTCCTTCTCCAGGAACGACGCAGTCAGCGGTTCCCTATGCCAGATGCCGGGAGCTTCCAGCAGAGCCAGATAGACGCACTGGCCATCGTTGTCGAAATCGATAGACTCGATCCGGCGAGTCCCCTGCCCGGCGTCGCCCAGTTCGAGACGCATTTGCTGGCGGCCCTCGGGCCAGGTCATCACGAGCATGCGATTCTCGCCTGCGAGCAATCCGAGAAACAGGTTCTCAATCGGAACGTTGAGCGTGTTCGCCGAAGGGTACTGGCTTGGCGAGACGACCAGATCGTCGCCGATGAAGTCCGGCGCCACGCCGTAGTCAATCGGGCCGCGCAGGCGGAGCCCCTTCACATTCGCGACAGGCCTGATCGCGATGATCTCCGTGTGGTCGAATGTCACCACCGCGGAGGCCCCGCCGTTGAAGAAGACCTCCAAAGCCGCCTCGGCGTCGGTATTCCGCAGGATCGCACAGCGCACCATGCCGTCCGGCTCGTTCTGGCCCTGAAGCAGCGAGAGCTCCATGGCCTTTGCGCCCGGATCGGCCTTCGAGTAGACAACGATCCGCCCTTGGGCCGAATGAAAGACCGCAGTCAGACAGCCATTCTCCACGACCGCATCCCCCGCGAAGGCATACTCCCGGCCGTAATAGCCGGGGTCGGAGAAGGCCTTGGCCGGATCGGCTTCGAGCGTGAAGGGATCGGTGGGCACGACTTGCCACCCGGTCCTGTCGCGAATATCGACGGCGTAGCCAGGACGCGACTGCGTGTCCCAGATCACGACGTTGGCGGCCGGCCCTCCCCAGGCCACGGACGCCGCCAGGACGACCGCGAGAAAGACGGAGGGAAATACGCCGGACAGGAGTGTTTCACATGTGCGAACGCGTCGATCTAACGTCATGCCAGTGTCCCTTCATTAGGTAAACATCGCGTTGCATAGTAGCCCAAATCCGGAAAGAATCAAGGAAATGCTGCGACCTGGGGACACGGCAAACGCACGAAGGCGCACAGATCGCCTCGATTGGGCGAGCCGAAAGCCAAGGAGGCCGTCTCGCTTGGCCCCGAGTGACTGGGCGGTGCAGGATTTGAACCTGCGACATTCTGCGTGTAAGGCAGACGCTCTGGCCAACTGAGCTAACCGCCCGGCGGACACTGAGAGAATATCGTCTTTTCTCGCTTGCGTCAATACGCCGGTCCTCGTATATTCTCCGAGCTGTACGTGAACAGAATTGCAGTAGCTACGCTGTTTCAAAGGATACACACATGGACGTTGCACAGGCGATCCGCACCCGCTGGTCCTGCCGCAACTACGAGGACAAGCCGGTCGAGCGGGAGAAACTGCTCGCCGTGCTGGAGGCCGCCAGGTTAGCCCCGTCGGCCAAGAACCTCCAGGATTGGCGGTTTGTCGTTGTCACGGATAAGCAGACCAAGAAGAAAGTCGCCGCCGCAGCCAACAACCAGACTTTTCTGGAGAACGCTGGAGCAATCCTCATCGCCTGTACGGTCAGCGACCACGTCATGCGGTGCGGCCAGGCGGTCGGCCCCATCGACGTCGCCATCGCGATGGAACACATCTGCCTGCAGGCGACCGAGCTTGGCTTGGCCACCTGCTGGATCGGCTCCTTCTACCCCGACAAGGTCCGGCAGATCGTCGGCATCCCGGAAAACGTGACGATCGTCGAACTGCTGGCCCTCGGCTACCCCGCCGACGCCCCGAAAGAGCACCGTCGGGAGCCGCTGGAGCACATTGCCGCCTTTGAAAAATGGCAATTCTGACGTCGCTAAGTGATTCGAACAAAAGCAGTTAAATAATTCTTGACATTCGGCCGATACACCGTAATATATCGGCAATGGTCCCTGGGGACGTGGTGTAACGGGAGCACACGGCGGTCGCATCGCCGGAATGAGGGTTCGATTCCCTTCGTCTCCATTTCGTCTTCTCTCGCAGATCGGAGGGGGTATATGCCGACTGGCGAGGGTTTTCCCTTCCCCACTGCAATCTCGGATCGTTCCGTTTTGGATTGTATCGTGCGACGATATCCGGGATAATCACTGCGTGGTCTTGATGCGAGCCCATGTTGGTTCTTCTCGGGCGGATTCCCGCCACGCCGCCTCAGGTTGCGATCGCGCCCTTGCAGCGTCCCTCGCCGGCCTGGCGGCGGCTTGGATCGCGGCTGGCAGTATTGGCTTGCTCGCCCATCCACTCCAGAAAGCAGCGACCTTCTCGGCATTGGCGGTGGCCGCCCTCGCGCGATCTGTCCCGCAGCTACGGTCGAAACCGCGTTGTGTGATTGACATCGCAGTGGCAGTCCTGATTGGGATGCTCTTCGTTTCTCCCGTACACATCGTGAATATCACGGCCGTCGCACTCCTGCTGGCGTTTCTTGCCTCGTCTGTGACCGGACGAGACCGATCCATGTTGCTGGCCGCCTCTGCCGGCGTTGTGGTTCTGGCGGTTTATCGGCTCGCATATGCCACAATACCTGCCGTGTGGCAGGCAGCCGAGACCGTCAGCCGGGTCGCGGGGCAACTTGCCGGAGCATTCTCTGGGCGGCCGTTGAACCTGGGCCCCACATTCGCGGGGCTCGATTTCCTCGTCGTCATGATCGTCGTGTGTGGGGTCTGGATGATGCACACCACTCGGCCTTGCACGGGCCGTCTCATATATGGATTGGCGGCGATCCTGGCCGGACACTTGTGCTACCTGGTGATCCTGTCATTTGTGCCGGATGTCCTGGGAGCAATCCCATCACCAGAGCAGCCTTCAGGTTGGTCGTGGGCCGGCCTGGCCCGCAAGGGCTTGCCATGGAACGTGCCGGCCCTGGCAGGCGTGATCCAACTGACCGTAGCGGCGGCCATGTTCCGCTGGTCGCCGTCGGAACCCTGGCACACTCCCGTCAAGGAATCCGTGCGTTCGCGATGGGCACTATATGCGATCTGCATTTGCGTCGCAGCGTCGCTGCCAGTCGTAACATCGCTGTATCCAGTGCGGCCCAACCTGCAAGGCAAAAAGATCGTGTTCTACGAAAAAGGGTTCCTCAACTGGCTCAAACCAACGCATGGCAGCTACGGCCGTCTTTCGAGCGGAATGTACGGCATGCTCCCCACATACCTCCACAGTCTCGGCGTCAAACCGGTGATCTCGCCAGACTTGTCGGAGGAGGATCTGCAGGACGCCAACGCGGTCGTGCTGCTCTTCCCCGACGAGCCCTGGGCCGAGGGCCATCTGGAGCGGCTCTGGGCATTCGTACGTCGCGGCGGGTCTCTACTCGTCATGGGTGAGCATACAACGCGAGACCCCAATGGGACGAACCGGTTCAACGAGGTCGTGGCGCCAACCACGATGCGGGTGGCGTTCGATTCCGCGACGTTCGCAGTCGGTGGTTGGTTGCATTCCTACGAGGCAGTGCTGCACCCGACGACCGCCGGCATCGGCGACGACCGCAACCAGTTCGGCGTGGTCATCGGCGCATCGGTCGA
>CAZDTD010000254.1:0-2021 GCA_964507995.1 uncultured Pirellulales bacterium
CGCAGGTCCTCGTTGTCGCGGACGAGCTGCAGGACGCGGTCGGTGCCGACGTAGCCGTACTTGCGGATCATCCTGTCGATGCCCTTGTCCTCGCCGAACTCCTTCAGGCCGGGGGCCAGGACGATCAGCTCGCCGCCGTCGGCCATCGCCATGCGGGTGCGGTAGATGCTCTTATTGCCGAGCCAGGTGCTCTTGAACTCCTCCGGGTCGAGCCAGACGACCACCTTCTTCAAGGGCTCGTCGAGCATGGTGAAGTTCACCTTCAACGCCAGCTCGCAGGCCTTGTTGAAGCATTCGACGTCGTCTCCGATGAAGAGACCCCTCGTGACCGGGCCCGACTGCGTCGCGCCGACGACCGTCAGGACGTAGACGATGGGCAGGTGTTTGGCGAAGTGGTCCGAGGCGTAATTGAGCACCTTGCGGACCGGGGTATCCGCTCGTCCCATCATCCGCTCCATGCCATAGACCGCGCCGAGAAAGTGGCTCTTGTTGATGCCCTCCGAGCCACCGGTGCCGACGAAGACGTTCTTGTTGTAGCTGGCCATGCCGATGACCTCGTGCGGCACGACCTGGCCGAGCGAGAGGATCAGGTCGTGCCCGCCCTCGGCGATCAGCTTGCTGACCTGCGCGGGCCAAGACCAGTCGAGCTTGCCCTCGCTGACCTCGCGGATGAAGGAGGCCGGGACCTCGCCCAGCGTGGCGAAGCCGTTGCGCCAGTCGTGCACGCGGAACAAATCCGCCGGCACCGAACCGAACATCTTGGCGATCTCGGGCCCGGTCATCGCGAAGTGCGTCCCGAGCGCGGGCAGGACGTCCGTCATGGCCGCGCCGTAGTATTGCCAGGCGTAGCGAGTGAGCTCGCCCGCTCGCGAGTGGAGTCTCGTAATGTCCGGCGGCAGGGCCAGGACCCTGCGTCGGGTCCCGAGTTTGTCCAACGCGGCGGTCAAGCCCTGCTTGAGATCCTCGCCGCTGAGGTTGTCCTGTTCACTTCCACGACTATAGAGAAGCATATCACACCAATCATCACGCACGCCGGACGTGCTGTAACCTTCATTCGTCTGAACGGTGCGTGGTACGCACCCTACAAAGAACGTATGGCTCACCCTGCGTAGGGTGCGTATTACGCACCATCTCTTAAGCTACGTCGCGTCACACGCCGCTGAAGGCGGAGAAGCCGCCGTCGACGGGGATGGTCACGCCGGTGACGAATTTCGAGGCGTCGCTGAGCAGCCAGAACATCGCGCCGAGCAGTTCCTCGGGCGACCCGAACCGGCCCATCGGCGTGTGGCCGACGACCGTTTCGCCTCGCGGGGTCAGGCCGCCGGTCTTCTCGTCGGTGAGGAGGAACCGGTTCTGCTCGGTCAGGAAGAAGCCCGGCGCCAGGGCGTTGACGCGGATGTCCTTCGCGTAGTTCTGGCACATGTGCACGGCGAGCCACTGCGTGAAGTTGCTGATCGCGGCCTTGGCGGCGGAATACGCCGGAATCTTCGTCAGCGGACGCAGCGCGTTCATGCTGGAGATGTTCAGGATGATGCCCGCCTTCTGCTCGGCCATCAGCTTGCCGAAGACCTGGGTCGGCAGCAGGGCGCCGAGGAAATTCAGGTCGAACACGAACCGCACGGCCTCCGCCGGCAGGTCGAAGAACGACATCTGGGGCGACGTGGTCGCCTCTTTTTTATTGCCGCCGGCGCCGTTGATGAGGATATCGACCCGGCCGAACGCCGCGAGGACCTTGTCCCGGGCCTTCTCGATGCTGGGCTTGTCGAGGACGTTGCACGGAACCGCGATCGCGGCGCCGCCGTTGGTTTTGATCCCGTCGGCGACTTTCGTCGCGGCCGGCTCGGACAGATCGAGGATCGCGACCTTCGCGCCCTCGGCGCCGAGCGCCTTGGCCATCGTGCCGCACAGAATCCCGCCGCCGCCGGTGACGACGACGACCTTGTCTTTCACGCTGAACTGATTGCTCATTACAAACCTTTCGATTCGAACCACCATTCGACCAGACTATACCCCGGCGCGTG
>CAZDTD010000254.1:2121-5209 GCA_964507995.1 uncultured Pirellulales bacterium
AATGGATGAAAACATGCAAATCAGTTTAACTCCCGTGGAGGAGGTTGCGGTTCGCGCCTCTTCCTTCGATGCCCTCTATCCACCGACCGAGAAGATCCCCACGATCGTCGTGGAAAACTTCCCGTCGCTCGGCAAGCTGGCCGCGATGCGGTTCGTCGAATGGGTCCAGCAGAATCCGAACGGCGTGATCTCCCTGCCGACCGGCAAGACGCCGGAACACTTCATCAAGTGGGTCCAGCGGCTGCTCGCCGAATGGGATACGCCGGAGATTCAGGACACCCTCCGCGAAGCGGGCGTCAACCCGACGAAGAAGCCCGACATGAAGGGCCTGCACTTCGTCCAGATCGACGAGTTCTACCCCATCGACTCCGCCCAGCAGAACAGCTTCACGCACTATGTGAAGCACTTCTATATCGAGGGTTTCGGACTGGACTCCGCCAAGGCCCTCCTGATCGACCCGGTCACGATCGGCCTGCAGCCGGGCGAGACGCTGGCCGCCATCTGGCCGGGCAATCGCGTGGACCTGACGCTGCGGTATCGCCAGGCGACCACTCACCTCGAAGCCCGGCAGAAGACCCTGCTGGCCCAGGTTGACCAATGGTGCATGGAGTACGAGCAGAAGGTTCGCAACCTCGGCGGCATCGGCTTCTTCCTCGGCGGCATCGGTCCCGACGGCCACATCGGATTCAATATCCGCGGCTCCGACCACTACTCGACCACGCGCCTGTGCCCGACGAACTACGAAACCCAGGCGGCGGCCGCGACGGACCTCGGCGGCATCGAAATCGCACGCGAGAGCCTGGTCATCACCATCGGGCTCGACACGATCACATACAATCCCAACTGCACCGCGATCGTCATCGCGGCCGGACAGGCCAAGGCCGCGCTGGCGGCCCAGGCCATCCAGTCCACCAAGACCATCGAGACGCCCGCAAGCTGCCTGCAAGGGCTGCCCAACGCGCGGTTCTACATCACGGGAGGCGCGGCCGCCCATCTGATCGAGCGGCAGGTCCACGTCCTCGAACACACGACGGCCGTCGGTGACGCGGACGTGGAGAAGGTCCTCGTCGATCTGGCGGTTCGCTGCCGCAAGCGGGTGCTGGATCTGGCCGAAGCGGATTGCCAACAGGACCGGCTGGCCGCGGTCATCCTGAAGCGGCGTCGCGAGCCGCTGAACCGGCTGACCGCCATGGTACACGAACGGCTGGCCTCGAAAATCGAGGCGGGCCTGCGGGTCTACCGGGACAAGTGCTTCCTGCACACGGAGCCGCACCACGACGACATCATGCTCGGGTACTTCGCCCAGATCGTGCGGCATTTCCGCCAGGCGGGCAACGAGCACCATTTCATGACGCTCACGAGCGGTTTCACATCCGTGACGAACCAGTTCATGCGGGGCCAGATGGCCGGCCTGAAGCGGTTCCTCGACACGCCCACGTTCAAGACGCTCTGGGATCAGAGCTACTTCTCGCGGGGCAACGAGATCGACCGCAACCGCGACGTATGGCAGTACCTCGACGGCGTGGCCGCCCACGACGAGGACGACAAAGCGGAAGGCTGCGCCCGGCGCATGCTGCGAAACCTGGTCGAGCTGATCGACTTCGACTCGCTTCAGAGCGTGGAGCGGTGCGTCGTCGAGCTGGAGGAATATTTCGCCTCCACCTATCCCGGCAAGAAGGACCCCGAGCGAATCCAGCGGCTCAAGGGAATGAGCCGGGAGTGGGAGGCGGAGTGTCTGTGGGGGTACTACGGCTGGCAATGCCAGAACATCCGGCACCCTCGCCTGAGTTTCTACACGGGTGACATCTTCACCAAGGAACCCAGCATGGCGAAGGACGTCCCACCCATCGTGGCCGAGCTCCAGCGGCTCGATCCCGACGTGGTCACGGTCGCATTCGATCCGGAGGCCAGCGGGCCGGACACGCATTACAAGGTCATGCAGGCCCTCGCCGAGGCGATCCGGGCGCATCTGAAGACCTCGTCGAAGCCCGACATGAAGATCTGGTGCTACCGCAACGTCTGGTTCCGGTTCGACCCCTCCGAGGCCGATCTGTTCGTCCCGGTGAGCCTGGCGATGTTCTCCGTCATGCACAACGCCTTCATGGACTCGTTCATCACGCAGAAGGACGCATCGTTCCCGAGTCCCGAGTTCGACGGCCCGTTCTCGAAGCTGGCCCAGCGAGTCCAGGTGGAGCAGTATCAGAAGATCAAGACATGCCTGGGACGCGAGTGGTTCTACAATCACCCGAAGGCGCTGATCCGCGCGACCCGCGGCTTCGTCTTTCTGCGGGAGATGTCGGCCGCCGAGTTCCTCAGCTCCTGCCGCGAGCTGCGGAAGTCGGTCGAAGACCGCTGAGAGCGAAACGCGACGCCACAGAGGCAGGCCCTGCTCACGTCAGGGGCGTATCGGGAGGATTCTCACCCTGTGTGCCGATTCGTCCAGGCTTATCAGGGCGCCGCGATGCAGATCTCCAGCGTGTTGACGCAAGATCGCGATGACGGCCGCTGCCATGGATACAGGGTCAACATCCTGTACTCGAATCTGAAGGACGCTCGGGGCATCCGCCTGGGTGGCGGCGAGGATTGCGCCAAAATCCAGGTCGTGTGTAAACACCACCATCGTATTGGCAGCCGCAAAATCCATTTCATGTCGATCAGGATCTTCATGCGGAGAACTTGAGCGGAACTTCGATCTCCTCGACACGCCAGGCTGCGTACGCGAGCGCCTCATCGATGTCTTGCGGCTCCAGGTAGGGGTACCGTTGCAGGATGTGTTCCTTTGAGTGACCCGCGGCCAGCATCCCCACGATCATGCCCACCGTCACTCGCATTCCTCGGATGCACGGCTTGCCTCCCATGACGTTCGGGTCAAACGTGATTCTGGTCAACTTCGTCATCTCATCTCCTGTAGTGTTCCGTCATGCGCCTGCCTGTATGCTATCATTCATTCGACGATGACGCAAGCATCCGTTGAGGCAACTATGCCGCGACCTGACTCCAAAATGCAGAATCGATGCGGTCATTGACCTGCTGTGTCGACGAAGTGGAGCACCGCGATCACCGGGAAGTGGTCCGAAGGATACCGGCC
>CAZDTD010000255.1:0-1882 GCA_964507995.1 uncultured Pirellulales bacterium
GCAATTGCCCGTTCACAGGAACAGCGGCAGGACGTAGGGCAGGAGGATCGCGGTGATCAGGCCGTTGAGCATCATGCCGACGCCGCTCATGGCGCCCTCCAATTCCCCTTCTCGCAGGGCGCGGGCGGTGCCGATGCCGTGGGCGGCGGCGCCGGTGGCCAGGCCGATGGCGAACCGACTGCGGACGCCGATGAGCCTGATCGCCTGCGGCGCGAACATGCCGCCCAGGATGCCGGTGAAGATGACCGCAGCCGCGGTGATGGAGGGCAGGCCGCCGATCTTCTGCGAGATGCCGATGGCGATGGGCGTCGTGACCGACTTGGGCGATAGTGAGATGGCGATCTCGGAACTTCCACCCAGCAGCAGGGCCAGACCCACGGCCGATATGATCCCGGTGATCGAGCCCACGGCCACGCTCGCGAGCGTGGCGACGAGGTTTCGCTTGATCTTCTCCAACTGCCGATAGAAGGGCACGGCCAGAGCCACGACCGCCGGACCCAGCAGGAAATCCAGCACTTTGCCACCCCGGTTGTAGGCTTCAAAAGGGATGCCCGCCAGCAGGAGCACGCTGATGATCGCGACTACCGACAGCATGACCGGGTCCAGCAGCGGGGTTCCCGACCGTCGTCTGACCCAACGGGCGACGATCCACATCCCGACGCTCAGGATGATCCCGAACCACGGATGATACGCCCAGGTCTCCATCAGTCCTCCTTCGCCTCCTTCTTCTCCAGGAGTTGGGCCGTCCAGGCGGTCGCCCACAACACCGCGAGCAGACTGCCCACGATCCCGACCGCAAGCGGCAGCCATTGCTTGGCGATCAGGTCGAAGTAGAGCATGACCGCGACGCCGGGAGGCACGAAGAACAGGCCGATCTGCGAGAGCAACAGATCGGCGGCAGGCTCGACCCGCTTGATGTCGATGACCTTCGTCAGCAGACAAATCGTCAGCAGGATCATGCCGATCACATTGCCCGGCACGTGCAGCTTGAAGCCAAGCGAAATCGCGTTGCCGACCCCGAGAAACGCCAGCAGGATCGCGAACGAATAGACCGTCTCTTTCCGAATCATTCTCTTTCCCAAAAACTTCGGATCGACACCCTCGGATGGGGTGAATGGCGACGATTGTGACCTCACAGACCACGGATCGCAAGTCGGATTTCGTTGGGGAAAATTGCTGGTGGGAATCGACCGGCGGGATGACAACGATTGAGCGCAACCCGGCTCAGCATCCGAGAGCCGAGAGGATGAACTCGACATAGCTCGGGACTGCCAGGAAGACGATCATGAGCACGCTCGAAACGGTCAGCGCGATGAGCGACAGCAACCTGCGTTTATCCCGGCGCAGACCCACACTACTCAGGCCCAGAGCCACGATGAGACACAACAGACACAACCGCCCTACAAGGGCCGGGAGCGAACTGCCTCAGCCGGGCTGTAAGACGATCAGCAGCGTCAGCATCCCGCCTACCGCCGCAAGTGCAAGCATTGCCATCACGCCGTAACGCATGAATGATCTCCAGATTCTGGACCGTCCGTGCTGTACATTCATTCTATCGTATCGCGAGACTGCCCTATGTGAAGATTTGATAGAGCAGATTGAACGGTGCGCGATACGCACCCTACTTCAGAAGACGAGTATAACCTACCCGGCGCGTCAGGCCAATCGTGTCGAAGTAGTCCAGCAATGGAATCGCGTACTTGCGCGTCGTGCCGAGGACGTACTTGAACTGCACGCTCTCTAAGCCGTTATGCTCCCGGATATACGCGATCAGCCGCTCTCGCGCGGTCGCCACCGCCTCCGCGTGGAAGTACAGGTCCTGCTCGACCCGAACGAGTCTCTGCTGCTCGATGAGGATTCGAACGACCCGCTGGACCTGTGG
>CAZDTD010000255.1:1982-5127 GCA_964507995.1 uncultured Pirellulales bacterium
TGGAACTTGACGCGGGCGCCGTTCTTGAGGTCCGATTTCTCGTAGTCCAGGAGCTTGAACTCACACAGGTACCACTGATGCAGGGCGAAGTAGTCGCTGACGCTGATGACGTTGCCTCGCTGGATGTCCCTGGCGTCCCACTGGGGGATGTTGATCGCGGCGCACTGGCCGGCCATGGCCCGGTCACTATCCCGGCCGTAGACCTGGACCGACCGGACCCGTCCCTTCTTCCGCTGGGGCAGCAGCTCGACCTCGTCGCCGATGCCGATGGAGCCGCACGTGGGAATCCCAGCGACGATGGTCCCGTAGCCTTTCGCGGAGAACGCCCGCTCGACCGGGAGACGGAAGACGCCCTGCGCCGTCTTGGGCGTGATGGCGGCCACCATCGTCTTGAGGGCTTCATAGAAGTCCTCGAAGCCCTCGCCTGTGATGTTGGAGATCGGCAGGATCGGGGCGTCCTGGAGGAATGTGCCGGTAACGAACTGACGCACTTCCTGCGTCACCGCTTGCGTTCGCTCGGGCGGGACCGCGTCCACTTTCGTCAACGCCACGATCCCATGCTGCACGCCCAGCAAGGTCAGGATATCGAAGTGCTCGCGGGTCTGGGGCATCACGCCGTCGTCGGCGGCCACGACGAGGATGCAGCCGTCGATGCCGCTGGCGCCGGCCACCATGGTCTTGACGAAATTCTCGTGGCCGGGGACATCGACGATGCCGACTTCCAGGTCGGCGATCACGCACGGCGCGAAGCCCAGTTCGATGGACATGCCGCGTTCCTTCTCGATCTTGAGCCGGTCCGTGTCGCAGCCGGTCAGGAGCTTGACGAGCGCGGTCTTGCCGTGGTCGATGTGACCCGCGGTGCCGATGGTGATATTGTGCTGTTGAGCGCTCATGTCCTATGAGTCCTATTCGTCCTGGGAGTCCTATAGGACGAATAGGACCTATAGGACTCCTGGGACGTGTTCTCGTGTCTCTGTCACTCGCCCGCCGCAAGCGCCGCTGCTACCGCTTCGACGACAATTGCGTCGTCGCCGTCCCTGAGCGTCCGCGGATCGAGGAGGACCTGGTCGTTTTGAATCCGCGTAAAGACCGGGGTTTCATGGAGCCGCAGTCCTTTGGCCAGCGACTCGACGCTGATCTTTTCCGGCGAGATCGCCACGAGTGTCGTCGCAAGATTCTGCGCGGGCAACGACCCGCTGCCCATCTGCGAGAAACCGCTCGTCGTGGTCACTTGTGCAGCAATGGCCTTCTCCCGCAGTTGCGAGGCCAGCCGCTCGGCGTGCTGGCGAATCTCGTCCGCGCTGCGCCGCAGCATCTGGAGCGTCGGCGCCTCGCGGAGCGCGACCGCCTCGTCGAGGAACAGCTTGAGCGTCGCCTCCAGGACCGCCATCGTGAGCTTGCCCACGCGGACGATTCGAGCGAACTGGTTCTTGCGGACCTTCTCGATCAGGGCCTTTTTGCCCAGGATGATGCCGCCTTGCGAGGCGCCGATCAGCTTGTCCGCGCTGCTCGTGACGAGGTCGGCGCCTATTCGGACCGACTCGGGCAGCGTGGGCTCAGGCTCGAACCCGAACTGCGCGAAATCGACCAGGGCCCCCGCGCCCACGTCGTCGATCATTATCAGGTTGTGCCTGTGCGCGATCTCGACGAGCGTCTCAAGCGGAACCTCCGAAGAGAACCCTTGGATCTTGTAGTTGCTCGGGTGGACGCGGAGGATTGCGGCGGTGTTCTCGGTGATCGCGTTCTCGTAGTCGCGGGGGTGCGTCTTGTTCGTCGTGCCGACCTCCACCAGCTTGGCGCCGCTGAAGGCCATCACCTCGGGCAGACGGAACGAGCCGCCGATCTCGACGAGCTGGCCTCGCGAGACGATCACCTCTTTGCCCTTGGCGACCGTATTGAGCACGATGGCGGTCGCCGCGGCGTTGTTGTTCACGACGGTGGCCGCCTCGGCGCCGGTGAGCCGCTGGAGCAGCCGTTCGATCTGCTCATCGCGTCGGGACCGCTTGCCGGTGTCACGATCCACCTGGAGCAGGGAATAGCTCCGCAGTGTGGCCTGGACCTGGTCGATGGCCCTGGCCGAGAGCACCGCCCGGCCAAGTCCGGTGTGCAGAATGATCCCGGTTGCGTTGACCGCCCGGCGATAGTACGGTTTGACCAGGGCCTCGATCCGGGACTTCGCCGCCGCCAGGACGCGGGTGTGAATCGCCGCCTCGTCCCTGTCGGACATCGGCTCGGCAAGAAGCTGCCGCCGGATTTCTTCGATGGCCTCGCGAACACAGTCCGCCGCGAGCGCGTGCCCATGTTCGACGGCCAGAGCCTGGAGTTCCGGCTCCCTCAGGACCGAATCCACAGAGGGAACCCTCCGCATCAGTTGCTGCGTCTGTGCATCCATAACGACCATTGTACGCCTCCGACGCGGACAGACAAGCCGATTTCGCGTGCGCCTTCGTCATACCGTGCTGCGGCACACCCAAGAAGACCTTCGGGAAATGTGTAACGAATTCGTTCCGCTCGCGTCTTACATGGATGAATGCCGGGTGTTGTGCGCAATGGGTCTGTTGACAACGGACCCTCCGAATGATAAAAAAGGTCCAAAACGAGAGAACGGAATTATGAACAGAAAGCAACTGCTTATCATAGCCGGCGTCATCGTGTTGGGCCTGCTCGCGGCGTTTCCTCTCACTTGGCTGCTGCGTCCGACAGGCTCGCCCAGCCGCTCACGCGGGTACGGGCCGGCCATTCACCAGACAGACGCCAACGGCGTCGATTGGGCCATCACTCCGGCGGCACGACGGACCTCCCCTGCCGACCGCACGGACACGCAGACAAAACCCTCGCTGATCGTAAAGACGGAGGTCAACCAGCAGAGCGATCGCACGTTGCTGATCGGCCTGATCCTGGAGGATCGGGCGGGCCAACGGTACCAGCCCACGGTCATGAAGAACGGCGTCCGACGGCCGGCCCCGAAGTTGCGAATTGTCGACGAAGCCGGAAAGGTGGTCCTCGATGGCAGTTTCCAATATGGCTGAGGTGGGACCTGCCGGTACTCGTGTCGAGTGCCAGAAGAGGTCCAGGGCAAGTTCCAGGTGCAAGTGGACATCGACCTCGGACCGTTCCAGGCCGAGCACGAGCGCCCCTGGCACTC
>CAZDTD010000256.1:0-5113 GCA_964507995.1 uncultured Pirellulales bacterium
TGGCGCACCTTCTGCGCGAACAACGAACGGCAGTGGGGAATCGCACTCCAGATGTACGCCACGGACAATGAGAACTACTTTCCCGACAACACGGACGGCTACGATGTCAGTTGGCTGGGGACCCGGATGGCGACGTTCTGGAAGAGGTATCTGGTGGAATCGAAGAAGACGGAGAACCCCAAGGAGCGGGCCCACGTCCTGTTCTGCCCCACCGACAAATGGCATCGGCTCGCGGACCTGTGGCGCAACAATCCCAGTTCCGACACCGGTCGGGTCCTCACCGGGTACTTCTATCTGCCGCATCGGGATGTGACCCTGACTTGGGAATACAACTGCAATGACATTGGAGCGTGGCACTCGCGCAAAAAATTCGGAGGCAAGTTCAATGCCGCCCCTGTGATGAGCGACCGGTTGCAGGGGCAGGGGACGTGGTCGCTTTCCAGCAACAAGGGCAACGTGACGTGGGACACGACCAACACAGACGGGACCGTCGTTCCCTCGGCGACGCATCCCAAACCGGGCAACGGCGAGCCGGAGGGAGGGAACTTCCTGTTCGAGGATGGTCGCGTGGAGTGGCGCAACTGGAATGCTGACGACGCCAGGGCCACGATCGATCTGGGCTCCAAAGGAGGAGTCTGGCTGTGTTTTTACAGGCTCCCCGGGATTCGTACGGGAAGCGAATGAGGTTGAGAGGAGAGTTCGGCAGGCAAAACGTACGTTGGGTCATTGTGAACGGGTTGGGGGAAGGCAGGGTGTTTCGGAGCGTAGCTCCAAGGGAGGAAGATCATGAGGCGTGGGACCGTATCTGTTGTCCTCGGGATGTTGCTGCTGATCGGGATTCCCGCACAGGCGGAGAACACCGGCGTCGCGGCAGGTTCGTCCCATCTCATCGCCGAGCTCGACTACAGCGACACGTTCACCGGCACCGATGCGGGCGGGATCGCCGGCAGGACGCCGTGGGGCGGCTATCCGGTGCCTGTGGAAGGGTTGGCGGTTGAGAATTGCTACGGCAATCCGCAGGCGCAGTGGACCGAGGCGGCCTGGTCGATCAACGCCGACGACAACGCGCTTCCGGGCGTCACCCCCTGGCCCGGCGGAAGCGGGGCAGGCTCCGCCACGGGCATGACGCAGACCGGCGGCGGCGGCGACTGGAGCATCGCCTACGGTCTGCGAACCGATTTCGTCGTGCAGATGGACGCGGTGCAGGGGAAGGACCGCGTCGATATCTGGATCTCCGCCGGCGACTCGTTCTTCGACCCCCGGGCCCTGGCCGTGTTCTTTCGCGCCAGCGATTACACAGGAACCTGGGGCGACATTGGCATCTACCACAACGGAGAGTACGACAGCGGTCTGACGTCGATCGCGCCGATCGGAGAATGGCACAACTTCGCGGTGCACTTCATGCTGGACGAGATGAAGCTCGAAATTTTTACGGACGAGATCTCGCTCGGCGTGGTGGACCTGACGCAGATCCTCCCCGATACGGAGATCTCCAACGCGAGGATCGGCTGCGGATGGGGCAGCAACGGCGATGACCGCATGTGGACGGACAACTTCCAGGTCGGTACGAGAGTCGCTGCGACGCAGGCGTCCGGTCCGTATCCGGCCAATCGCCAAGACGATGTGCCGCGGGATGTGGTTCTGAGCTGGATGCCGGGGGAACGGGCCGATGCGCACGATGTGTACTTCGGCGTCTACTTCGATGACGTGAACGAGGCCGACAGGGCCGCTCCCCTCGACGTATTGGCCAGCGAGAACCAGGACGCGAACGACTACAATCCCGCCGAACGCCTCGCATTCGGCCAGGTCTATTACTGGCGCGTCGACGAAGTCATCGGCGCGCCGGACGATGCGATCGTCACGGGGAGCGTCTGGAGCTTCACGACGGAACCGTATTCGATTCCGATTGAAAACCTCCTCGCTACGGCCTCCAGCCGGGATTCCGAGGCGAGAGGTCCCGAGAGGACCATCGATGGCTCCGGGCTCGACGACAAGGATCGACACTCGACGGACGACACGACCATGTGGCGCAGCGCGGTCGGCGACACCTCGCCGTGGATCGAGTACGAATGGGACAAAGCCTGTAAGCTGGATCGGATGCTGGTGTGGAATTACAACGGTGCGACAGAATCCCTGGCCGGCTTCGGCGTCAAAGACGTGAACATCGCGATCAGCGACGACGGAGTCGCCTGGACTCGGTTGGCGGATGCGTCGGCATTTGCCCCGGCGCCGGGGCAGGACGGCTATGAGGCCAATACCGTCGTCGATTTCCACGGCGCTGTGGCCAGGATGGTGAGGATCGGCATCGAGAGCAACCAGCGCGGTCTGGCGAAGGTCTATGGTCTCAGCGAAGTGCGATTTCTCTTCATTCCCACCTATGCCAGAGAACCCCGACCCCAGGCGGGCGAAGTAACCAAGGGCGTTGACGTTCCGTTGAGCTGGCGTGCGGGTCGGGAGGCTACGTCGCACCAGGTCTACTTCGGAACGGACGCCAACGACCTGGCGTTGATCGATGTCGTGACGGAGAATGGCTGTGTCGTGGAGGGACTGTTGTATGGCACGACATACTACTGGTCCGTCACCGAGGCCAACGAAGCGGAGACGCCGGCCTTCTATCCGGGCGAGATCTGGAGCTTTACGACGCCGCTGTACGGCGTTGTAGACGACTTTGAAACCTACAACGACGAACAGGGGCAGGGCACCGTGATTTTCGACTGCTGGATTGACGGATGGGGTCCCGACAACGGCAACGGCTCCGTGGTCGGGCACGACGCCCCACCGTTTGCCGAACAGACGATCGTCTATGCAGGCAGGCAATCCATGCCGTTCGCGTATGACAACACGGCGGAAGGCAAGTCGGAAGCGACGTTGTCGTTTGACGTGCAGGATTGGACCGCGGGGGGGATCAAGACCCTGTCCCTGATGTTCTTCGGGGCCAAAGACAACACCGGCCAATTGTACGTCAAGATCAACAGCGTCAAGGTCGTCTACGATGGCGATGCCGGCGATATCGCCCGGCCGTACTGGCAGGCCTGGAACATCGACCTGTCCGGCGTGAACGTCAATCTGCAGAAGGTCGCCAGTCTGACCGTTGGCGTGGACGGCGCCTCCGCGGCGGGCATGCTGTATCTCGACGCCATACGTCTGTATCCCCAGGTTGGCGAATCCGTCTCGCCGGTCGAGCCCGATGCCGCCGGTCTGATCGTACGCTATGAATTCGAAGGCACGACCGACGACAGCTCGGGCCAAGGTAACCACGGCACGCCCATCGGCGACCCCGGATTCGTCGCTGGGAAACTGGGCCAGGGCATCGACCTGGACGGCCTGGAACAGACCGTTCGCATAACTCATGCTCCGGCGCTCAAGCCTGAGAACGCAATCACCATCAGCGTCTGGGTGAAACCCGACGATATCACCTTCAATCAGTATTCCGAGATCTACAGAAAAGAGGATGGGGACGCACGCCAGCTTCTCTCATTCCAGGAATGGGGCGCGGTCCTGTCCTTCGGGTTGGGCGTCTCAGGACGTTACGCCGAGGTGGATGCGTCCATCAATCCCTCCGACTACACCAATGGCGAGTGGCATTTGGTTACGGCCGTTTATGATGGCTCGCAGAAGGGCCTCTACGTGGATGGCGGTTTGATCGGGCGGGCGGACGCCAGCGGCCCGATCATGACGACTGGGACTGCGGACGGCTACATCGGCTCGTGGGGCGGTCAGGGCGAATGGCTGGACGCGCAGATCGACGATTTCCGCTTCTACTCAAGGGCTTTGTCGCTTGGAGAGATCCTCTGGCTGGCCGGCAGGACCACGCCGGTTGAAAAGCCGTTCTGATGGAGCTTCTCCCACGGCTTCGTAGATCACGGCGCCCGCTGCCGCGAGGGTGTCGGCGAGGGTCGCCTGCCCGTTCTCAAACCGGCCGATCTCCGTGCGGCCTTCGGGAGTTCGTTTGTATACACGTCCGCGGTCGGGCAAGCCGTGTTCTTCGCGACTCAGGGTGAAACGCATCTCGTGGTCTGCGTCGGAGATATTGGCGACCGCTACGGCGATGCTGCCATCCTCGGCCCGCCAGGCGCCGGCCAGGCATTGGGGCACGCGCTTGCGGTACTCCTGGACGGCTCCCTGCTGGCCGGCGTAGATGGACAGACGCGACATGTCGATTTCCATGTCGGGACTGTCCATGCGAGGTGGACGCACGAACGTGCCGTACAGCAGATAGGGCAGCGCCGCCTGTCGGAGTTGGACCAGTTGCCTGATATAGGCCAGATCCCTTTCTCGCTGCACCAGATGCTCCGGCAGGAAGTTCGAGAGGCAGGGCTGCTGCCCCCAGACGAAGGTGCGCGCCTGTTCCAGACGGAACTGGTGTCGGAACTTCTCGTCGAGCAATTGAAGGGGATGCGCCGGCGCGGAGTCCTTCGGCCAGAGCGGGTCGTACGGCGGCCGCGTCAGGGACGAGTAATTTCCATACAGAACCGTGTAGCCATGATAGACGGCGTGAAAGAACGGAATCGGTTCCCACTGGCCTGGCGCTGCGTAGCGTTCCTGGCTCACTTGCAGGCTCAACATCAGGTCCAGATGGCCCAGCCAAGCCTCGCCGCAGCCCTCGCCCGCCAGGGCGACGCCGGGACATCGCCTGCGGATGTCCGATTCCAGGGTACGGAATCCTCCGATCCAGTATGTTCCACCGCCGGGCGGGTGCCCGTGTTCGGCGTCGTAACAGACCAGGCTCGAACACGCCTGGTCCATGTAGATCCCGCTGACGCCCAGGTCGTTGTACACGGTCTCGGCCAGACCTGCGTAGGTATTTCGCCAGAACGCTGTGCCCATGCACATGGATGCCATGGGCGAGCGGGTGAAGCTGTTGTACACCTCCGGCTGCACCGTGCCGTCGGGCTTCTTGACCGCGTAGCGCTGGGCTCCTTGGGAAACCCAGCTTTTTGCGGTCATGCCCCAGAGCCGCTGGTTCATGTAGACGATGGGGTTCAGCCCTTTTTGACGGGCTTCGCGCACTGCCTGGCGGAAGGCGTCGGCGCCATCTCGCGGCGGCAGGTACTCCGGGAAGTTGACGTCGTAGGCGCAGCCGTGCCACCAGTGCCAGAACACGCTGACCGGC
>CAZDTD010000257.1:0-5099 GCA_964507995.1 uncultured Pirellulales bacterium
CAGCCACGGGGACGCCATTGGCGTCGAACACGTAGCCGGAAGGCCCCTGCCCCTTCGTCAAGGCGACGTCGATCGTGACTTCCAGCTCGTTGGCATCCACGAATCGCGATTCGAAGGGTAGGTAGCCATCCGCCTCGACGCGAACCGCATAGGCCCGGCCGTCCTCATCGAACGTGAAGCTGTACCGGCCGTCCGTGAACCACTTGCCCCGGCTGTCCGCCGGCTGCCACACGGAGAGCAGGTTCCCCTCCTGCCGCTGGACTCCGGGCACCACCCTGAACCGTTTGACAGGCTCCCCTGTATGACCATCGACCACGGCGCCCTTGACCATCGTCGGCCTGCCGAGAACGAGAGTCTGCTCCCGGTCGTTGGCGACAACGGAGCGATGGATCTCTCGATAGCCAGGTTTCACGATGCAAATCATGACGGCGTCGTCGGGCGGATAGTCCCACAGGAACATGCCTTGGGCGTCGGTTCGGCTTTCCCATTGCAGCGTACGTTGGCCGTTCCAGTCCCCCGAGCTGACACGAGCATCCTCCACGGGCTTGCCCGCGGAATCGACGACCCGGCCGATGAGGAGCTTGGCCGGCTTGAGGACGAACTCCACGGAGGTCGAACCCTCGTCCCGAGACAGTTGCCGCTGTTGTGGAGCCAGCCCTGCGGTCTGGACCGTCAGCAGGGGAAGCGGTGCGATGATGTGCAGATTCAAATGTATGAATTCGAACTGGCCCAGCGCATCGGTTTGCGTCCAGTTGGGCCGCTGATACAAGTCACCCAGCAACAGCCTCGCTCCTGCCACAGGCGCCCCGGCGATGTCGATCACGCGGCCGGTGATCGCGACGCCCTTTTCGAGCGCCATAGTGGCTCGCTCGGCCCGGAGATCGTCCATGCTGAACTGGGCGGGCATCCCAAATATGCCGTCGGCGAAATCGGGATGGCTCACCCGGAACCCGAGGCTGTCGATCTTCTGCAGCACGTTCGCAGCCCGCCATCGCCCCTGGGCATCTGTCTTCTCCTCGACATGCACACTGAACCATGGGTCGTAGGTCAGTTTCTGTTCCGTGAAGTGCGACTCGACGATAGCGCCTTCGATGGGACGCCCGGCATCGTCTTGAACAACTCCCCCAATGGTGAATCCCCTTTCCAGAGCGAACGGAATCGTCTTGGGCAGCATCTCGCGGCTCAGTCCTCGCAGGGTCACGCCCTGCAATACGTATCCCTCGCGAGGCACCCTGACGAGAACAAAATCAGGTATGGAAGCCCCAAGATCCAGGACGAAGACGCCCTCGTCATCCGCGGCGTACGTCCGGGTCTGGCCGGCAGTATCCACCTCAATCGTCGTCCGCGGGATCGGTTCGCTCGTGGCCTTGTCGGTCACACGGACCACGATGTGGGAACCGCCCGAAACGGCTGTCGTGCTGACCGGCAATGCCTTCTCCGCGGGCGGGTTCTTCGGGGTTGTCTCGTCGTGACGGGGAGAGACGCTTTGAATCTGCTCAATACTGTCCTGGAAGGGGTTCTCTTCGGTGGGCCCCTGCCACTGGCTGGCCAGTTTCTGAAGGGCTGGGATCGCCGATGCCTCGCCCATCTGAGCCAGATAACCCGCTACGGCAATCCTGGTCTGATCCTGCCCGGTTTCGAGCAATTCCAGCAGTCCATTTGCATCCCCTGCGGCAAAGAGTTCCCGGGCAAGCTGCGCCTCCCGTTCGTGAGCCGTAAGAACCGGGGCCGGAGCATTTTCACCCTGGGGCGTTTGTACAACGGCATTGTTCCTGTCTTCCGGCGTGGCCGGCTTTTCCCGGCCGGTCAGGTGCCGGGCCAGGAGCAGGACGGCCAATAACAGGACCGTGGCCGCCGCGAGTTTTGTAATTCGACTGTGCATGATCGCTCTCCCTATATCCTGCCACGAACGGGCAGGGGTTTCGCTGATGGACGTATCCAGGGCCGAGAACATCGCCGACAGCGTCCGCTGATCGAAGGCCGTCGAGGTATGGTCCTCAAGCCTGCTGAGAAGCCATTCTATTTCTTCTGCCGGTCTCATGGTTCCAACTCGCTATTCAGCAGCGACCGCAGTTTGTCAATTCCGTATCGATACCGTCCGTGGGCGGTGTTGGCCGAGATCCCCTGGTGTTGCGCAATCTCGTCGAAGGACAGGCCCGTTTGGGTCCGCAGGAGCAGGACCTCCCGCTGCTCCAGAGGCACCTGCTCCAGAGCTTGGCGCAGGCGGCCGTTCAACTCGGCGGCAGCGGCACAAACGTCCGGGGCCGCTGCATCCGCCGGCGGATAGCCGACGCGATCTTTGTTGCAACGATGGCGGATCTCGGTCCGGGCCAGGTCGCGAACCCGGTTGCAAACGCTGATGCTCAGGTACGCCCGCAAACTGGTGCGTAGACGCAGCTTGGGCACATTCCTGGCAAACGCCACAAACACATCGTGCACGATGTCTTCGGCTACGGCCAGATCGCCGGTCATCGCCCTGGCCAGCGAGAGCAGATGATCCTTGTGGTCCTCATAAATTCGGCGCAGGGATTCCTTGCACCCCCGAGCCGCCTTTCTCAATAGGACCCTGTCGCTGAACATCGGCCGTCCGAAAACATTCAACTGCGTCAGATGGACCATCCACAGACAGAGACGTCCATCATGCAACTCCGGTATCGCGATGCGAGAAAAAAAACGGAGGCAATCGCCACAACCGGCACGGAAGCACTTGCCGACAAATCGCTCGCAAACCCTACTGGCGACAAACCCGCACTTGATTCCTTTGTTTCTGTCTGCAATAACGCATCCAATCGGTGAAATTGGCCGCAAAAGGCTTTTTTCGCACCTCGCGTTCTGCTATAATAACAACATGGTTTCGGAACCCCATGCCCATAAGAAGTTTTGACGGAGGAGGATGCAATGGACGAAGCCAGTCTCGAAGGCGCGTTGAACGAATTGGCCAAACAGTTCGGCGATGGCGTCGATCTCAATCAGGCCAAACTGGCCGACCTTGCCAAACAGGCAGAGGCCAATCGGAAACAACTCCAGAAAAGTATTAACACACTCCAGGAATTATTGGACTACCTGCGGGTCTGCATCAAGTATCAGGCATTCGACCTGGAAGCGACCCGTCGGGAGAATACCTACCTCCGCAAGATGCTGGAGGAAAAACCCGGCGCCGAAGAGGGGTAAGGAACCGGGGTCGGCGAATCTGCCGCACGGCGGGATCTGATTTATAACGGTTCCGAGCCTCCCTGTCGTGC
Source organism: uncultured Pirellulales bacterium (assembly GCA_964507995.1). Taxonomy (GTDB): domain Bacteria; phylum Planctomycetota; class Phycisphaerae; order Sedimentisphaerales; family Anaerobacaceae; genus PLanc-01. The sequence goes on from CAZDTD010000257.1 coordinate 3,243, forward strand.
CGGATTGCCTCGATTTCTTCACTACCATGGGGGATGCTGCTCAGCAGCAAACAGACCTGCTCGATTCGTGTCGTTTCACACGCGAAAGTGCCGTTGGCGTCTGAGGTTATGTTTTTGCCTGCGCATGGGGAAAGTTTCCGCCGGATTTTGCCGATACCTGGATATCGGGGCGGAACCCCGTTTTCCGTGATGAACACGGAGGTCATCTGCGTCATATAAATACAGACCGTATGATGTAAGGAGTTCGATCTTTGTCCTGTTGTGCAAACTCCTTGGTCGAACCCGGTTGACGGAGTTGACAATGCAACGGGATTGTGGGATAAGATGAACATCATCGAGAAACCGGGCGATGTGAAGCCGTAACAACGAAGGGATACGGGCATTCTTTGGAGTAGGTCATAAACGAAATGTTTGAACGATTCACAGATCGAGCGAGAAAGGTGATGGCGCTGGCGAACCAGGAAGCCCAGCGTTTCAATCACGAATACATCGGGACCGAGCACATCCTTCTGGGCTTGGTGAAAGAAGGCAGCGGCGTCGGCGCCACGGTTCTCAAGAACCTGGACGTGGACATCAAGAAGCTTCGCCTGGAAGTGGAGAAGCTGGTGAAGAGCGGCCCGGACATGGTCACCATGGGCAAGCTCCCCCAGACGCCGCGAGCCAAGAAAGTCATCGAGTACGCCATCGAGGAGGCCCGGGCCCTCAACCACAACTACGTAGGCACCGAGCACATCCTGCTGGGTCTGCTTCGCGAGAGCGAGGGGATCGCGGCCCAAGTGTTGATGAACCTGGGTCTGAAGCTCGAGGACGTCCGCCAGGAGGTCCTGAACCTGCTCGGCGCCGGCGTCGAGGACGCCCCGAACGATCCCATGCTGAAGATGCCGCCGGGAGCCGCAGGTCGTAAGACCAAGAGCAAGACCCCTGCGCTGGACAGCTTCGGCCGGGATCTGACGCAACTGGCGATCAACAATGAGCTGGACCCGGTGATCGGACGCAGCAGAGAGATCGAACGTCTGATCCAGATCCTCTGCCGTCGGACGAAGAACAACCCCGTCCTGCTGGGCGAGGCCGGTGTCGGCAAGACCGCCATCGTCGAGGGGCTCAGCCAGCAGATCATCAACAAGCAGGTCCCCGAGATCCTCAAGGAAAAACGCATCGTCGTGCTCGACCTGGCCATGATGGTCGCCGGGACGAAGTATCGCGGGCAGTTCGAAGAGCGCATCAAGGCGGTCATCAACGAGGTTCGTCGCGCCACCAACGTCATTCTGTTCGTGGATGAGCTGCACACGCTCGTCGGCGCCGGCGGCGCCGAGGGCGCGATCGACGCGTCGAACGTCCTGAAACCGGCGCTGGCGCGAGGCGAGGTCCAGTGCATCGGCGCCACGACGCTCGACGAATACCGCAAATACATCGAGAAAGACGGCGCCCTGGAGCGACGGTTCCAGACAATCATCGTCGAGCCGCCCTCCAAGGACGAGACGTTCGAGATCCTGCGCGGCCTGCAGGATCGCTACGAAGCGCACCATCGCGTGCGATTCACGAACGAGGCCCTCTTCCAGGCGGTCGAGCTGTCCACCCGATACATCACAGGCCGGTGTCTACCGGACAAGGCCATCGACGTGATGGACGAGGCCGGCGCCCGCGTGAGACTCAAGAACATGACGCCTCCGCCGGACCTGACCAAGATCGAATCCCGGATCGAAGAGCTGCAACGGGAGAAGGACGAGGCCGTCCGCAACGCCGATTACGAGCGTGCGGCGTCCCTGCGGGACGAATCCCAGCAACTCGTCGAAGAGAAGGATCAGCTCCACAAGAGCTGGTACGAACAGAACAAGGAAACCACCGGCGTCGTCGACA
>CAZDTD010000258.1:0-5081 GCA_964507995.1 uncultured Pirellulales bacterium
ATGCTCTGATTGCTGCCGCCGTACTTTGCTTTGATATCAGCCATGATCGGTTCCCCTAATCAATCCAACGTGACTTCCAGGTCGCCCGCTGCGAACTGGACCGTGTCTCCTGCGTGGACGGTCTTCGATGGGTTCAACGCGCCGTAGGCGAGCAGGTTGCCGCCGGTCGCAGCGTCAAACAGCGCGAAGTGCGTCATTGTGCCCCAGTCGCCTGCGGCGGCGCCGAACTCGATCGCGTCGGCGTTGTCGAGCAGGCCGCCGTCCGCGGCGCTCCAGTCGCTCGCCGAGGTCGCAACGCGGGCGTATCCGTTGCCGCCGGGCTCGCTCAGTCCCGATCCGCTTTCGCCCGGGTCCGCCGAGGAGAGGGCGACGTAGATCGTCGGAGGCAGGTACGCGCCCTTGCCGAACAGGTGATCCAGAATCTCGTTCTCCCAGTAGTTTGAAAAGCTGCCCATCGTGTGCGCTCCTGTGACAGTCGGACCTGTGGAATTACTCCGGCGTTCGCGTACTCGTTGCTTCCTCGTCGTTCAGGTTGTGCGTGAGAAGGACCGTCACGCCGTCGTCGTCGTAGTAATCGACGGCGTTGGCGATTCTGCGGTGGACCGCCTTGTTGGCCAGGATCTTCGTGGCTGTCACTTGGCCGACTCCCGTCCAGCAGATGTCGCGACTGCATACGAGGATGTCGCCGTCGGTTGGGCTCGCTCCCGCCTGGCGGAAGACCTGGATGCAGTAGCAGCCGGCGGGGATGTCCGCGTCGAAGTCGCCGACGTAGCGGTTGCCGCTCTTGTCCGTCAAAGCGAGGTCGTAGTCGTCGATTGCATGTCCCCCAGCGCCCCAGTCCTCGAACGCCTGGCCTGCGGGATGCCACACCTGTCCGGCGGGGGTACGAATGATTGCATACAGCACACTGCCCGACGCGTAATCGGCCTGAATCTCGTTTGCCATTGTTCTGCGCCTTTCTTCAGCTTCCATCAGGAGATGGTGTGCATGGCACACCCTACGATTCCTCTGTCCAGGTTCCGACCTCGGCCGTTGCGGCCCAGTCGCCGTGGGCGTCGGCCACGAGAGTGACACTCGCGCCGACCGCGGAGGCGGACTTGTACTTGCCCGCCATCTGGCCACAGGCAGATCGGATTGCCGCCGGGCCGGGCTCGATCCGCAGCTCCTGCGCCGCCTGCACAGCGAAGACGAACTCCGTGCCTGCAACCGCGTCGGTCGGCAGCGCGATCGTCACGACGCCGATCGTTCCGAGGTTCGTGTGAACGCTGCCCGATTCGGATGCGGCCAGCGCATCGTCGGTCGTGTGCGCCTCGATGGCCCGACGAATACCACCTGCTGCGTAGGGAATCGCGACGTTGTGACCTGTCCGGCTGTCCGTGATCGAGACGATGTCACCGCCGGAGGTGGAGACGACCGCCAGGCGAACGTGAGGCGTCGTCGCCATGCTCGGGAAGGCGACGTACTCGTTCGTGACGAGCGTCCCGGCCGCATCGAGATAGACGTAGATCGCGTTCTTGTCGTCGGCGAGCGCGTTGCCGGTCGAGCCGGCGTAGGAGATCAGGTCCGTGCCCAGCCAGAATTTGCCCGCGCGCACGCCGATATCCAGACTTCCTTCATCGTATACGCGCAGGTCGTTCGCGCGGCGCACGCTCAGCAGGAGACGGTGCAGCAACTTGCGGAAGTGCAGATAGTAGGGCGCGACGCCGGTCGGGATGTACTCGACGCCCGTCTCGTCGTCCGATTGCAGGTTCAGCAGTTCGTTGTCGGAAGGATAGGTCTCAGCCATTGTCTCTCCTTGTTACGGGATGGTGCGTGATACGCACCCTACTTGAGAACCGAAAGTGTGAGTTGATTCGTTTGCGGATCGAACGTCGCGATGCGCAGCGACACCGCGGGTTTTGCGAGAGGCACGACTGCAATCGGCCCGGTCTCGCTCGGGACGCTCTCGTTGCCTTGCGGGTCCCGGATCTTCACGCCGAACCGGTAGCTGCCCAACGGCAGCGGCGGACTGATCCACTCGATCGTATCGGCGTCCAGGCCGAATGGTCCGTTTGCGAAGCTGCCTTTGCCGAATCCGACGCAGGCCGCGGAGTCATAGCCGAAGTCGCCTGTGCCGAACTGGGCTGTGCCGAAGCCCGCTTTGTCCTGCGGACAGGGCCAGATCGGGATGGGCGACGCATTCAGCGGCTGCTCGTAGTCGATCTGCCCGCTGCCGTGGTCGAAGTACACGTTGGCCTGCGCCCCGATGGGAAGGGCCTGGCTCCGCAGCAGGGTGAGCCGGATTCGTCCGCCGGCCGGCGAGGGCTCCAACTCATCGGCATGGTCCCCATACGCATCCTTCGGCTCGACCGCGACGACTTCCACGCGAAGGGCCGACTCGAACGATGCAGGCGGTTGCACGATGAACTGTCGCTGTTCGCAGTCGAGGGTCACTCCCGCAAGGCGCCCATTCACATACACCTGGTGGAGCTTCCCGGCGTGAGAGGATCGCCAGGTCACCATCGCCGCGCCGCAGACGCAGGCGGAGCCGCCGTCCGCCGCAATCCCGTCGGGCAAACGGAACACCTGAACGTTCTCAATGCCTTCCCGGTAGACCGACATGGGTTCAGCCTCTCAATTGCGTGTAAACGATTTCGTAGTCGGCGACGACACCCGGGCCACCGGGGTATTCCGCGACCTTCTTGAAACTGTCCATGCGCAGATCGCCCAGTGTCCGCCCGTCGGCGGTCGCGAGCGTGTGTGTCGAACCGTCGATGAAACCGGTGATGGCCAGGACGCGAGTGTGCATCGCGACCCGGCTCGGGGCGCGCAGCGTCCCGGTCTGGCGGATCGGGCGGGACCGGGTCCCCAGGTCGATGCTCAGCACGCCGTCCAGACCGGCGACGGCCCGCTCCACTGCGGCCCGGCTCGGACTGCCGACGTCGATCGTCAGTCCCTCTTCATCGAAGATCGCTTGTCCATCGAGTGTCACGCCCATCGTTGATCCTTTCCTGCACGGCGCATCGGGTCGGTTCAGTCGCGAACGAGCCTGACGACACCTCCGACGCGGCGGACATCCGTCACGCCGTCGGAGCCCAGGTCCACGGTCAAATGGCATCGCTGTCTGGCCTGCTCGAAGAGCTTCTGGTAGTGCGAACTCTTCTGTCGGAGGGGATCGCCTTGCGACGAATTGGCCCACATGGCGTAGACCTGGGCGATTACCGCCAGAGCGGAGGTCCTGCGCAGGCCCTCCGTGTCGACGAGGTCCTCGACGGCAATCTCGCTCGCAGGGTTCCCAGGCCGGATGCCGAAATGCTCGGTCAAGCGGAACGCGGCCTCGACGGCCTGGGGCGCCAGCGTGCTGATTCGATACGAGACTGCACCGCCCACCGGCGGGGCAATCGCAGGACCGGAGGCATCCGATCTGAGCACGGAGACCGTCAGTTGCGTCGCGGAATCGACGGAGACGATCTCGCAGGCTCCGTCGAGCGAGCCGTCGGTGGACCGCAGAGACACGACGCCGCCGGCTTCGATACCCGCCGCGAGGAAATTCGCTCCGGCAGCGGTCAACATCGTGCCGCTCAGTACGGCGTCGGTTCCGCTCGCCTGCACCTGCGTGGGCAGGTGCAACTCGCCGAACAGCGCCGGCTCGTACTTCAGAACATCCACATCATTCGAAAACCTGGCCATGTTCGTTCGTCCTTGTAGGGTGTGCCGTGCACACCATCTTCGGAATAATCACGGGTTGATTGGTGCGTGGTACGCACCCTACGTACTCAACTCGTCGTCAGCCTTTGCAGGGTGTGCCATGCACACCATCTTCGGAATAATCGCGGGTTGATTGGTGCGTGATACGCACCCTACGTACTCAACTCGTCGTCAGCCTTTGTAGGGTGTGCCATGCACACCATCTTTCTGGCGGGCACGGCCCACCCTACAGCCAGCGATAGATGTCAGCTCGTCGTCAGGTCGCGAATCAACCCGTGGGCCGCTTCGTTCTTCAGCTCCAGCGTGTACTCGCCGATCAGCTCGCCGCACTCGTAGTCGCCCGAGCTGGCCAGGGGTTTGAAGTGGAAGCTCCGACCCGACAGCGGCAGCACGCTGATCCGCGACGAGTCCAGGAACAGGACCGCGTCCTGCGGCACGTAGCGGGTCGTCACGATCTGACAGATTCCGAAGTCGCTCTCGTAGACGCCGACCATGTCCGTGAACTTCGTGTCGTTGGCGCCGTAGCTGCGACTGTCCGAGCAGAAGGCGTTGATCTTGCGCTTCTGGAATCCGCCGACGACGATCAGGTCCACGTTGCCGCTGCTGTTCTCCCAGATCTTCCGCAGGACGTAGTTGATCTTGGCTTCGTCGAGGTCGTTGCCCGAGGGGAAGCCGGTGTCGCCGGTGTGGAAGAGGTTCGTGCTCAGGTGCTGGATGATCCCCTTCATCGTGCGACGGACCGTGCCGCTGCCTTGCGGATCGGCGGCGGGCTGGCCGCCGTTGAGGACGGTGTTCTCCAGGTCGCGGACCATCTCGCGCAGCCGCTCCTGCTTGAGGTAGTCCATCTCGTCGGCCAGGCCGAGGTGACTGGCGGCCATGTCGCTGCCGCTGACCTCGACGGCGGCGGTGAAGATCTGCGTGTAGTTGCCGCAGCGGACGCGGTTCGTGAATCGGGCGTTCGGCCTGTCCGCGCCTTCCAGGGCCGCGTTGCCCAGGATGTTCAGCACCGCGTTGTCCGCGAGGTTCTCCGGCGTCGTGCCGGCGTAGCCGCGAACCACGGTCAGCGAGTTGCCCGAGACCGCCGTGACAAACAGGAGTTCCTCGCTGCCCTCCACCTGGACTTGATCGCCGATCCGGAACCGGGAGCCGTTGTCCACGTTGAATGTCGTGTCGGAAGCCGGGTTCGACCAGGTCGCGTCGTTGATCGCGTCCTTGTTGGGCAGCAACTCGTCTTCGAGCCACTCGTGGTGGATGCTCGTCGCCTCGCGCAGCGGGTCGCCCAGCGCGTCGAGCAGAGCCGTCTCCTGTGGCGAGACGAGTCCCACCACATCCGACACGTCTTCCGCCAGTTCCGGCAGGGCGGTTCCGGCCGTGTACGTCGCTTTTCCGGTAAA
>CAZDTD010000259.1:0-5080 GCA_964507995.1 uncultured Pirellulales bacterium
AACGAAATCGAACCAAGAGATTTCGTTGAAGAATATAGGCCCGATTCGCCTTTTTTCGAGCCGGGACTCGGCCCGACCATCTCGTGCATCAGGTAGTACGCAATGCCTGTGCTCAGGGGCGACTCGCCTTCGATATTGCCGTGCGTTTCGTGGGCACGTTCGAGGGTCTCGATGATCTCCATCGGGTGCGGCAGGACGTGTCGGCCTTCGAGCACCTCGTGGAAGGGCTCCGCGAGCTTTTCCACAACGCGGCTCATGTAGCGGCCTTTGAGGATCGACTTGGCGGCTTTGCCCGCAGAGCTGAACACGCGGCCGAAGTCGCGGTCGGACCAGCCCAAGCCCACGTCGCGCTTCGCGTTGCGAAGGGTCATCTGGTTGACGTAAAAGAGCCAGTCGGTGATCGGGTCGCGGACGACCTCCAGGCGGTTTTCTTCCAGCTTGTGAATGACGAAATCCGTGTAGGGGTCGTGCTGGCGCATGTAGATCTCGCCAATGTACAGGACCAGCGGGAACCGCTCGTGATAACGGACTTTGGCAGATTGGAATCGCTCGACGGTTTCGCGTCCCCAGGCCTGGAGCCGGCCGACGTCCGCGCCGTCGCTGACGATCCGCCCAAGCTCTTCGAGCCTGGCGTTCTTGAGCGCGTCCAGGGCGGGCTTGTCCTCGGCGTACGGGCGGAATCGGCGGAGGACGTCCTCCAGCAGATCCGACGCGTTGATCCCTTTGAACAGGATCTGCTGCATCTTCATCCGGTCGGAGGAACGCCGCCGGCCGGTCAGCGGGATGTCGATGTAGTCGTTCTCGGAGGACGGGCCCACGACCGGGATTTTCTCCAGCCCTTCGAGCTTCATGAAGTGCTGGAGGACCTCGCCGTACTTGCCGAACCGGCACGGGCCGCTCGTGGTCGGGAGCATGACGAGGTAGTTCTCTTCCACCGCCTGACGGCCGATCTTCTCGATCTGCTCCTGGAGGAATCCGATGGCGTCGCCGACGACGCCTTTGAGCGGGTAGCAGACTTCGGTGGAGACGTGCTTTCGCGCGGCCTCGTAGCCTCGCGGCGTGTTGGTCGGCAGGACCCTGCCCTCGATGCCGAAGTATTTGAGACCAGCGGCCGCCACATGGCTGGCGTCGCCCATGTACGGGATGAGCCAAATCCGCTTGTCGTACGTGTCCGAGGAGCGGATCTTGAGTTTCGAGATGTCCAGCCGGACCGGACGGCTCTGGCTGACCACACGCTCGTGCGCCTCCGTCCGCGTCACGAACGGCGCGTTGTTCGTCTGGGCGTCCGTCACGAGGACCAGCATCGGCTTTTTCACCGCCTGCTGGATCGTCTCCTCCTGGTAGATCTTCAGGCTGTCCGGCCCGCAGGCGAAGTTGATCATGCGAATCGCGAACAGGTTCGGATGATCCGCGACGAAGAGGTTGGCCTTCAGGATCTTGACGCTCTGGTTCCAGAACTCGTTCTGGACGAACTCGTCGATCGGGAGGTTCTCGAACCGGTGTTCGAGGAACTGCTGCGGGATGTAGTCGAGCCCGCGGATCTGCGAGAACATGGAGCCGGAGCTCGAGCTGGCCTCCGGGTCGAGGATCACGTAATCGCGCCCAATGCCGACGTAGGCCCGCGTGTTCTCCCGCTCGATGCGTTCGAGGAACTTGTCGCCCTCCGCGTGGAGCTCGGCGCTGAACTGGCCTTCGGCCTCGTCCGCGAAGGCGATGGCCTGGCGCATCTGCCGGTCGGTGTAGTGGAAGCCCAGCCGGTCAAACTCGATCCGCAACTGGCGCACAAGCAGGGGCATGTCGCCGAAGTGAAGGATCGGGTTGATCTGGCGATTCTTGTCGAGCGAGAGCACGTCGTTGAGGATGTAGCCCTCGGACTCGGTGTAGATGCAGTACTTCAAGTCCGGCGGCGTCGGCTTGCGGACCTCGATGAAACTCGGATTGAACAGGTACTTCAACTCGGGACTGTTGTTCAAGATCGCGGCGTGGCCGGTCGCCAGCTTGCGGGCGATGCAGAATTCGGTCCGCGAGTTATCCACGCCGATCTTGGCGATTTCCTTATTGCTGCGCGGCGACACGACCGGGAAGAACCCGAGCTTGCGGAACAGAGCCGCACTCCAGATGCCCTTGCTGCCGAGCGTGGCCATGCTCCGCTTGATGCCGACGGTCGGCCCATCGGGCGTCATCGTGCCGAGTTCGTCGAACAGGCACCCCTGCTTCTTGAAGTGCCGCTCGTAAATCTTGTGATAGCGGTCGACGTAGTTCGTCTTGGGCCTGCGTACGGATTCCGAGTTGCCGCGGGGGCAGAAGCCGCCTGTGATGATCTCGTCGTCCTCGATGCTGAAGACTTCGAGCTGGCAGTCGCGGATGCCGCAGGACTTGGCACCGAACAGCTCACGGCACAGGACCTTGCGCTTGTGAAAGGGCATGTCGATGATCTGCCAGCCACGGAAGGCGGTGCCGTACGCTTTGCCATCCTGTTCGAGTTGGCGGATGCTCTGGATGATGTCGAGTGCCTGGCCCCAGGCGCCGAACATCTCGCGATGTGGATAGCCTTCGATCTGCCTCTCGGCCACCTGCGCCAGTGCGGCGAGGAACGCGGTCCCAAGCGCGGGACCGCCCTGGGCGGAGCACTTGTCGCCTGCGTGCTGCGAGCCGCCGACAAATTTGTAATAGTAGCTTGCTGCGGTGCCCCGAACGATGGCCGCGGCAATCTCATCCCGACTGAACCCCTCGGCGATGAGGCGGTTCTCGTCCATCTCCATGAAGACGCCGCAGGTTGAATCGATGATCGGCACCCGCTCGGCGCGGAGGGCCGCCTCCTGGAGCGTGCTCTCAACGTTCAGATTGATGACGTCGGCCATGTTCTCCAGCGTCTGGCCCGAGCCGGCCTGACAACTGTAATTCATCTTCGCCTCTTTGACGGTCCCATCCTTGGCGAAGCTGGTGAACTTCATGTCCTGGCCGCCGATCTCGAAGATCGTGTCAACCTCGGGATTGTTGTGCTTGACGCCCAGCGCATGGCAGGTGATCTCGTCGGTGATGCGGTCCACCAGAACCAAGCTCTGCTCGACCAACTGCTGGGTCTTGCTCTTGCTGAGGAGGATCTTCTCATAGAGTTTGCGGGCCGAGCCGGTCGCGCCGACGCCTTTGATGATGACGTTGTCCTTGTGACGCGACAGGTACTTCAGCACGCGCTTCAGCGACTCTTCGGGGTTGCCGTGCGTCTTGATATAGAGCTTGTCGAGCAGTTTGCCCGTCTTGATCTCGACGAGGGCGCCTTTGGTCGTGGTGCTTCCGCCGTCGATGCCAAGGACGACCTCGGTGCCCGCGGGAATCTCCGAAGGCAGCGATTCGCTCTTGGCGCGGACCCGGCTGAGGCTCTGGGACAGCGACGGCGCAAATTTGCGTTTTTCCCGGCTGTACTCCGCGACGCTGTGCAGATGGGCCAGGTCCATGACGAACGTGTTGTTCTCTTCGATGGCCTTGAGGGCCGCTCCGATGGCGGAGATGTTCTGATGGTGTGCGGGCCGCTCGATCTCGACGCGGAGCAGGTCGGAGAGGTTCTGGCGGACCAAGTCGTTGGAGAAGACGCCGCCGGTGGAGATGCAGTCGCCCGGCTTGAACACGGAGGCGAAGTCGCGCGAACCCAGCACGTCGATCATGTAGTTCCGCGCGACGGTTCGAAACAGGCCGGCGAGGTTGTCCACGCGGGTCGCGCCTTCGTTCTGCTTATGGATGAGGTCCGACTGAACGACGACGCCACAACGGGCGAGAAACTCGCTGGGTTCCTTGGATCGCGTCGCTTCCTCCTCCGCCCGGCGGAGCATTTCTTCGAGTCGTTCCTGCAACCGGGCCCGGTTGCGTGCGGCGATCTGACGCTTCGCGTTGTCGTCGGCCGCGGTCGCTGGGTCTTCGAGCTCAGGGGCCAGCACCTCGCCCTGGAACAGCCGACGGCATTGTTTTTCCACCAGCATGCCGGAGCCGCCGCCGCACTTGGTGCCGGTCCGCCACTCCGAGATGATCTGCCGACCATCCACAGAGCCGAGATTGAAGAAATACGAGTCCTTGGCGCCGACATGGAATATGCACTTGGCCGACGGGGCGACAACCTCGGCGCCTTTGGGAATCGCGACGCTGTCGTAGACGTAAAGGGCGCCGTGCATGACGCGCGGGAACGACTCGGCGGCGCTGCCGGTCAGGGCTGTGCTCTGGACCTGCTTGATATCGAATCGGGAGGCGATGTCCGACCAGGCTTCCTGTATGGCGCCAAGGGGGTTGGCAAAGTGAACGATCGGATCAGGGCAGTAAAGCACGATTCGATCGGCACTGAGTACGGCATAGTGAACGGAGCTACTGCCGACGTCGAGGCCAACGAACAACCGCGAGTTTCCTACGTGCGATCCCTGTGATTGAAGCGCCATTATCCTCTGCCTGTCCCCTTAACAATAGGCCAGCCAAGTCTCTTTCGAAACACCGAGCATTCCTAACAATGCCTGTTAATCAAGAGACGCCAGCCTGTTAGAAACTATGGAACGAACCTGTTAGATACCGATTTGCTGTGACTTTGTCAAGTGTACCAACAAAGACCCTAACAGCTTATCCACACGGAAATTCCTATAATAATTTACGTATCTATGCTGGTAGACAAGAGTTACGTGAAGACGGGCTCAGCAAGTAACAGAGGTAACGCCTATATGACTACTGATAATACCTTTCTTATAAATTATCTCTATTATAGAGCCTCCCAGGTTTGTGACGTGAGGGATTACCAGACCCATTCGTGATGTCCCAGCCAATTGGCGGTTCGGGCTTACGACAGGAGAAAGAAGCTCAAAAAGAGGTTGTCTGCTGAGCCAAGTCCCGGTAGACTGACGTGTCTATTATTCTCTTAAGTCGTAAGACTTTCAGTAGATATTGAGAGGTTTACCATGAAGGTCACCTTCAACCGTTCCGCACTCGCTGAGGCGCTGGGGCTCATGACAGCAATTGTCCCGAGCCGCACGCCCAAGCCAATTCTCAAGTGTGTACGGATCGCGGTCAGCGGCAAGGAGATGCGCATCTGCGCGACGAACCTCGAACT
>CAZDTD010000260.1:0-5071 GCA_964507995.1 uncultured Pirellulales bacterium
CTGTCGCGTTGCGAATGCTGTCCGCGGAAGTGCGGCGTCAATCGGCTCGAAGGCCAGACGGGCTGGTGCCGAATCGGGGCCCAGGCGCAGATTTCCTACGCCGGCCTGCACTTTGGCGAAGAACCCCCCATCTCGGGCGCCCGTGGCTCCGGGACCCTCTTCTTCGCCAGTTGCAACCTCCGCTGCGTGTTCTGCCAGAACCACCAGATCAGCCAGGACTTCGACCCTCGCGACATGAAGACCCTGACGACCGACGACCTCGCGTCCGAGATGCTCAGACTCGCAGACGCCGGGGCCCACAACATCAACCTGGTTTCTCCCTCCCACGTGGTCTTCCAGGCGGCCGACGCCATCGTCGCGGCCAGAGACAAGGGCCTGGCGATCCCCATCGTGTACAATTCCAATGGCTATGATTCCGTGGACTCGCTCCGGCAAATTCGCGGGCTCGTGAACATCTACCTGCCGGACATCAAGTACCTCTCGAACGACCTCGCTGTGCGATACTCCGCCGCGACCGACTACGCCGACGTCATCCCCAGCGTGCTGCGGGAAATGCTCGACCAGGTCGGTCATCTGGAACTGGATGAAGAGGGTATCGCCCACCAAGGCCTGCTGGTCCGCCACTTGGTCCTGCCCGGCTGCGTGGACGACAGTCGCAGGTGCCTGGCCTTCCTGGCAACTCTCTCGCGGGACACGTACGTCAGCATCATGTCCCAGTACTCGCCCCAGCACCAAGCGGGCCGTCACCCCGAAATCAACCGGCCCCTGACCGTGCAGGAATACGACGAAGTCACAGACTACGCCATCGAGCTGGGCCTGGAAAACGCCTTCATCCAGGAACTCGACAGCCGCCACCGCTACCTGCCCGACTTCGACCGCGACCGCCCGTTCGAATGATCCAGCACAGCCAGATCCGACATGGAGGCGACTTACATGAGACGCTGCATTGGCTGGCACAGGCACAGATGCATTCAGAGTAATCTCTGGATGTCTTGGGCAACTGTCCGAAATACGTCTGTTACGTCAGCGACCAGAGGCTCCATTCGTCTGGGGTCGAGATCCAGAGCATAGGCATGGCTGAAGAAATGTCTGAAGGCCATGAACTGCTTTAGTCGCTCAGCCGTCGCCGCAGACAGGATTCGCTGTTCCTGAACCGCTGTCAGCAAATCCCGATGCCAAGCGGGACCTTCGGGGACTGAGACGCCCTTCGCAAGGAGAACCTGTTTGAGGATATTTTCCACACCATTATAGAAGTTGTGTAGAAGGCTGGCTACGCCGGCAAGTTCGAGGACCGACAACTCCGTCAAACGGTCGGCCGACGGCATCGCGCCCAAGGTTCTACGGATGGCTTCGTGCTCCGACTCGACTCGCTCCCAAAGATCAGCCATAAAGAGCTACTCCCTCGCGTCGAATCAGATCCAGAAACTTGGACTGACCGGACAGGTCGACGACATCGACCGGCTTGGACAGCGCGAGCATGAGATCGCCGTAGAAGCGGAAGAAATCCTTCGGTGGGACACCCTCAACTGCGAGATCGATATCGCGGGCTGCCCGACTTGCATCAAGACTGGAACCAAACAGCAGGGCTCTCTTGGCCCCGTACCTCCGGCAGATATCCCGGATAGTTTGTTGGTCGGCTTGTGCGATCATAGCCATACTATACCACAGGTGCGTACTCTTGCCAAATGAGATGATTTCTATGCCACTGATGGAGACAGGCTCGCCAACTAACCCTGGCCGTGAAGAAGGTCCGCGAGAACGCGAGCCATCTCGTCGCGGGAGCCAGCTTCCGCAAGACGGCGGATCAGGGCTCGCTGCCGCTCCGTGAATGCCACGGGGGCGCCGAGAGGCAAGCATTCCAGGCCCAATGCACGGAGAATCACCTGAGTCAGGTCCGCAATCCCGGTTTCCTGCTTCGCACTGATGCGGACGACGGACTGCAAACGCTTCGGGAGACTCGATGGGTCAAGCTGTTGCGGAAGGTCGGTCTTGTTGAGCACAGCGACCGTTCTGCGGCCGACGAGCAGGTCGGCGAGGGATGCGCGAAGCTGTCCGGCGGGTTCGCTCGCATCCAGGACCAACAGGACCAGATCGGCACAATTCAGAGCTTCGACGCTCTTTTGCTGGGCGATCTCATCTATTCTGTCTCCGGCGGCGGCGAGCGACAGGTCCAAGCCGGCGGTATCGATGACCGTGGCCCCCAGCGGCGGGATGCGAACCTCTGCGGACACCCAATCCCGCGTCGTGCCTGCGATGTCTGTGACGATGGCCTTTTCCCGGCCGGCCAGGGCGTTCAACAGCGTGCTCTTGCCCGTGTTGGGCGGGCCGACCAACGCGATGGTGCAGCCGGAGAGAATCAGCCTCGCGGCGCCGCTATCCCGCAGGATTTGCTCTGCCTGAGCTGCGATTCGTTCGAGGGGCATCGAATCGAGATTGGCCTGCCACCGTTGGACCGTCGCAGCCAGGCCGGCTTTCGTCTGGTTGGCGATGATCCGCGCCCCTTCGATTGTCTTGACCGCAGCGAGGGCCAGCTTCGCCTCTACGCCGATGGCATCCGCCGGCTGTCGTTCCATCAGGATTCGGGCAATGTACTGCTCGGCTCGCACGGGTTGTACGCCGCGATGCCGGAGCAGGTCCATGATTTTCCCCACAATCAACGGATTGCCGTGACAATGGATGGCGAACTCGCCCGGGCCTTCGCAGCCCACCGTCACCTGGTCGATGGTCTGATCGCCTTCGACGATCTCGCCCAGGAGTATCCGGCCCATCGTCAACGAGAACGCCCTGTGGTCCGCCCGTCGAAAGATCGCCCACAGAACAGTCTCCGACGACTCGCCGAACAGTTGGATCGTGGCGATGGCCCCCGTCCCTCCACCAGTCATCACTGCGGCGATGGGAGCCATGGTCAGGCCATCTCGCTCTTTTCCTCGATGTACTTCATGTACGTCAGGACAATGCCCTTGACGACCAGATGCGGGACGTAGTCGTCCACAAACGGGCAGTCATCCTTGATCGTCTCGGCGGCCGAACCCGTGATGATCGTCTGCGGCCATCGGCCGATCTGCTCGGCGTACCGGCGAACGATCTCCTCCATCGCGCCGATGATCGAGTAATACAGGCCGCAATTGATCGCGTCGGCGGTGTTCTTGCCATAGGGCGAGTCCGGACGGTGAACTGTGATCTTCGGGAGCTGGGCCGTGTTGTCTTTCAGGGCCTGCGCGCTGATCTCGAACCCCGGGCAGATGACCCCGCCCAGGAAGACGCCATGTTCGTCGACCAGATCGATCGTCACCGCGGTGCCGAAATCGGCCACGACGACGGCGTCTTCGACCACGTCATACGCGGCCGCAGCGGCAATGATGCGATCCGTGCCCACCTTTTTCGGCTCATCCACCCATGTCGAGATCGGCAGCGGGATGTCCTCGCCGATGACGCGGATCTTCTCGCCCAGGTCCTCGTCGACGATCCGTCGGACCAGATCGGTCCAGACAGGCTTGACGCTGCTGACAACAATGACGCCATCCCGTTTGCGTTCCTTCGAGCTTCCAAGAACGGGAATCTTCGCCCAGGCCTCGGCCAGACACTCCCGAAGCCCTGCCTCCAGGAGCCCCGAGATCGTGCGAATGAAGTCCTCCTTGCCGTCGAGGAAGATCCCGACGCCAATGTTCGTATTCCCGATGTCTACCGCAATGATATTCATAAGCAGTCGCGTCTAAAACTCGTCCTTATGTTCCAGCCCACGCACTTTGCGCCAGAGTGTCTCGGCCAGTTCCCGGATTCCCTGGCCGGTCGCGGCGGAGATCGGGAAGACGTCGCGGCCCAATCTGTCGTGCAGGTCCTTGGCTCGGCTACCGTCGGGGTCCAGGTCGATCTTATTCGCAACGATCACTTCATCCTTCTGGGCGAGGACCTCGCTGTGCCGGGCCAGCTCGCCGCGGATCGCGTGGTAGTTGGCGACGGGATCGGAGCCGTCCAGCGGCATGACGTCGAGGATGTGCACGAGAATCCGGGTCCGCTCGATGTGCTTGAGGAAATCGTGGCCCAGGCCGGCGCCCTCGCTGGCGCCTTGGATCAGACCGGGAATGTCGGCCATCAGGAACCGTCGATACCCCGGGATCTCGACGATCCCGAGCACCGGCTCCAGCGTGGTGAATGGATACGACGCGATTTTGGGCCGGGCCGCGGAGCAGCGGGAGAGCAGCGTGCTCTTGCCGGCGTTCGGCATGCCCACCAGGCCCACGTCCGCGATGAGCTTGAGCTCCAGGCGGAGATTCCGCTCCTGGCCGGGCTTGCCGGTTTCGAATTCCCGCGGCGTCTGATGCGTAGGGGTCGCAAAGGCCTTGTTGCCCTTGCCACCCTTGCCGCCCCGGCAGACGAGGACCTTGAGTCCCGGCTGGTCGAGGTCCTTGATGAGCAGGTCGAGATCCGTATCGTACACGAGCGTTCCCGCCGGCACGGGGATAGCCAGGTCTTCGCCGCTGGCCCCGGATTTGCCGCTGCCTTCGCCGGGCCTGCCGTCTTGAGCCCGCCAGTGATGCTTGCCGGCAAAATCGAGCAGGGTGTCCTTGTCCGCAACGGCCTGAAAGTAGACATGGCCGCCATCGCCGCCATCGCCGCCATCCGGTCCGCCCTTGGGCACGAACTTCTCCCGACGAAAACTCACACAACCGTGGCCGCCGTCGCCGGCCTTGACATGGATTCTGGCTTCATCGACAAACATGAGGGGGAAAACCGCCCGCGTACGATGCACGCGAAAGAACACCTACAAAAAAGGGATGGCCGACAAAGACCATCCCTCGAAAACTCGACCATCAGGCCAGATCAATCAGACGATATTGACCTTGCGACCCTGGAACTGCACCTTCCCCTCGGTCAATGCGAAGAGCGTGTAGTCCCTGCCCATACCGACGTTCTCACCGGGGAAGAACTTCGTGCCGCACTGCCTCACGACGATCGCACCACACTTGGCCGTCTGTCCCGCAAACAGCTTGACGCCGCGGAACTGCGGATTGCTGTCGCGGCCGTTTCTCGAAGCGCCTTGTCCTTTTTTATGTGCCATGGCTCAGTACCT
>CAZDTD010000261.1:0-5060 GCA_964507995.1 uncultured Pirellulales bacterium
CGGGTCGATCACCTGCAGACGGCCATGGGCGTGCTCGTGCATCCGAACTACGACGACGAGCGGGCCAACGGCGTCGGCATCACAAAGAACATCTACGACGCCGAGTGGCCCGGCTACTACGTGAACGTCCAGATGGGCGAGGACCTCGTGACCAATCCCGAGGCCTACTCAATCCCGGACGAGTTCCTCGTCGCCGATCTGGCGGGCGTGGAACGCTACGAAATCCAGTACGTCCGAGGCTCCAACCTCGTCGCCGACGGTAACAGTGTCCTGACGAAAGACCAGATCTTCGAGCTGGCCGACATGATGGCCCTGATCCAGAGCCATTTCCGGACTCTCTACCAGGTCAGCCGATGGGATCGCAGTTTCGCCATGGACATCGAGTTCAAGATCACGGCCGACGGCCAACTCAACATCAAGCAGGCCCGCCCATGGATCGAGTAGAAAGGTCCGATCCTCAGCTTTCTACGACCGCGTCATACCGGTGTGTGGGTTGCGGGCGGCCGGGACGCAGGGACCGCAGGTGCCGGATGTCGATTCGCAAACGCTGACCACCAACCTTGGCGAGGCTCTCTCGAACGATCCGCTCCAGATCCTCCGGCGGCATCTCCACACGCGCGTTGAGAACGAGATCGACAGTCGTGGGCGAGCCATCGATCCGACCCTGCACAACGGGTTCGCATCCCAGCCCCGTCAGGTTGCCCGAGCACTGCCCATGCCCAGCGGTGAGCAGCAATTTGACGTGTCCGATGCGAGCCTGCCTCTCGCGGAACCTCGCATGCAGCTCGTTCAGCAGGTCCCGGCACACAGCGCCCCATTCGATCTTCTGAACCTCAGCGAACAACTGGATGTCCGCGTTCAGCCAGCCCAGGATAGCCTCGCCTTCGGCATACGTGTCGTAGTCCACATCGACGATCCGCGAGCCTGCCGGAGTCGCCGAGAGCACTTCATCGAGCCATGCTTCAACCCCCTCGCCGGTCCGCGCGGACACAAACCACACAACCGCTCGCGGCAACCACTCGGCAATGAGCTTCTCCAGATGCCTCCGCTCCTCGGGCGTCAGAGTATCGATTTTGTTGATGACGAGCAAGTCGGCCTCCTCAAGCTGCTTGCGAAAGATGTACGCGGCGCTGGCGTGCAGGGCATCCTGTTTGTCGCTGAGGACATCGCCAAGACGCTGCGGATCGGCCAGCACCGACAGCGGCGAGAGCGTGAGCTCGCCCCGGAATCTGTCCTTGAGCGGCTGGAAGATCGTGGCCGACAGGTCCGTGCAACTGCCCACCGGCTCGCCGATCAGGACATCGGTGCCTGAAGCCCGCAGGTCCGCGGCCGCGTCGATCAGGCCGTTGAAGTTGCAGCAAAAGCAACTGCCCGCGACCTCGCGGACCGTCAGTCCCCGTCGGGCGAGAAACTTCGTATCGACCAGATCGGGGACCTGGTCATTCGTAATCAAACCGACTCGCTTGCCGCGCCGGGCCAGCAATTCGGCCGCCCGCCACAACAGCGTGGTCTTTCCCGCACCGAGGAATCCGCCGACGAATATGATCCGGGTTGGGCTCATGACAATCTTCCTGGTTCAATCCTGGCGATCTCTCAACACCCTGCTCTTTCCAAGCCCAGTCACGACCCTGTCATACCCCGCTTCGAGCAGCATATTCCGGCAATCCGCGGTCGTGATCTCCTGGCTGCGGCGCCAGAGAGCGGAACTGAAACCATCTTGGTTCCCGTCCGCCTCGCCGGCGGAATCCGCCGCGGTCTGGACCGGCTCGCCCGCCTCCGGGTACAAGGCATTCGCGCCGCTCAGCAATCCCAGCACATTCGATTCGTGGACCGCGATGCTCCGCAGGGTCTCGGTCTCCAGCGTGGCCATCGCAACAACCGCAACGACTTGTGCCTGACGCGCCAGAGGCAATCGCCCGTGATGAAACAGCGGGGAACCAGGTACCGGGAAACGTCTCATGACAGCGTGCTGGCGGGGGCCAATTTCCATCCCCATGAAGATCTGCTCCACGACCTCTTCGACCGTGTGCTCGGGTCCGATCGGCTCGCAGGAGTTGTACCAGTCCAGCCCCGCCTCCCGAATCCGCTCGATCGTCCGCACCCGCTGGGCCGGCGTCAGATGGGTATCCCGGCCCTCCCCCAGGCGACAGACATGGTAGGCGCCTGTCATCCCGGCGGCCTTCAACGAGTTCAATTGCTGGGCCGAAATGTCGCCGATGTTGGCGAGGAGCTCGGTCTCGACGGGAATATGCCTTCGCATCTGCGAGACGTAATCAAGGAACCAGTCGAAACCGAATCGATGCATCGTCATGATGAAGATGCCGGTCACGCCGCCGCAGGAAAACGCATTGGCCCTCAGGATCGACTCGTCCATCGACAGGGTCGATTCGCGGATCGTCGTATGCGGCTTGGCGAATGCGCAGAACGCACAGCCCCCGTCGCAAGGCGCCATATGGACCCCGATCTGTCCGAGCATGAGACCTGCATTGCCGAAGCGACGCCGGGTGATCGCGTCGGCGGTGGCCCGCAGAACACCCGCCTCCAGGGAGTCGGATGAGAAACCCAGGAGATACCGGCAGTCCTCCTTGCCCGCGGCTTTCCCCGCCAGCGCCGCGTCCAAAATGCCGCGAAACCGATGCTCCAACACGCTATCTCTGCACGAGACCACCATCGAATTCCTCCACTTGCGATTCGGAAACAACCTCAGGTGACGGCCCGCCGATCTCGCGTACCCTTCCCACGACGTACTGATACAGGGCTGCGCCGCCGATGGCACCGAGAACAGGCGAGAGAATGTACACCGTGAAGAAACCGCCGCGAGGGCCCGGGATGGCGATAGAGCCCCAGCCGGCGAAGTAGGCAAACAATCTCGGCCCGAAATCCCGGGCCGGATTGAATCCCGCCTGCGTCAGCGGCGCGATGACCGAGATGAGGATTGAAACGGTCAGGCCGATGCAAACGGGCAACAGCCGTGTTCCCGGCCCCGAGCCGTTCCTGACATCCGTGACCGCGAAGATGAAGAACGCCAGGAACGCGGTCCCGATCCCCTCGGCCAACATCGCCTGCGCGAGACCGACCGCCTGTGGCGTCCAGTGCAAACCAGCGGCAGTGGCGGGATTCGGGAAATACTCGCCATAAACCATCGCGGACAACTCGCTGCCCACGGCCCCTCGCACGATGCCATGGGCAGACTCGAACTGGCCCAGGATTCCCGAGAACAGCACATGCAGGACCACAGCAGCGACAAAGGCCCCAAGAAACTGCGAGAAGACGTACGGCGGCATATGACGCCAGGGAAAGCCTCGAAAGACCGCGAAGGACACCGTCATCGCGGGGTTCATGTGGGCTCCTGAAACGGCCCCGGTCGCGTAGATCGCCAGCGAGATGGCGGCGCCCCAGACGATCGCGACCTGCCAGATGCCCTGCTGGGAGCCGGTCAGCACCGCCGCGTGGACCGAACCGACGCCAAAGAAGGCAAGAAAGAACGTGCCGACCGCTTCGGCCAGGCACCTTCGCAACAGTGTCGTGGATTCCTTCACGCTGCCCTCCGCTGACTTTGCTACAATGATTTCAGAAGCATGTCGATGGTGCGTCTGTACTCATCGAGTGTCCGCTTCCACCGCTCCAGGCATGCTTTGCCCCTGGGCGTCAGACGGTAATTGTGCCTCGCCGCACCACTGCCGGGACAGTCCCAGTCTGATACGACAAGTCCTTCCTTCTCCATGACCTGGAGCATCCGATAGACTCCGGTGTGATCCGGCGGATGGTCGCCCACAACCGCAAGTTCCTTCAACTCCTCGATCATGGCGTATCCGTGCGAGCCGCCCCTCGCCAACACGGACAGGATGGCCGGCCGCAGCAATCGCGGCAGCGTCTTGCCTGTACACGCACAACCTTTCAGTTCCTGCATGGGTGTCACTCCTATATGTGACCTTATCACATATCACGCCGGCACGACCGATGCAAGCACAAATTCTCCGACTCAACCGCCTCGCTGCCACGCCGTGAAATCCGAATTTCGAAACTCGAGCTCCGTGCTTCGGGTTTTCGGCCTCAAGAGCCTCTTCCCGTCTCCAGGGCGTAGCCCGCCGGTTCGATCTGGAGGGTGACATGTTCAATGTCGAACCGGTCGCGGAGCATGGTTTGCAGATCCCGCAGGGCATTCCGCCAGCACGGCGGACCGGAGCATTCGGGCTTGAGCCAGATCGTCGCAGTCAGGATGGGAAAGCCCGTCGTGACAGACCAGATGTGCAGATCGTACACGGCTGCGACGTGCTCGTTCGACTCCAAGGCAGCAAGGACCTCGCGGAAATCGAGGTGGGCCGGCGTCGCGTGAATCAGAATGGCCAGCGTCCGGCGGAGCAGGCCGATACTGCTCCAGAGGATCAGGCCGCCGATGACGAGACTCACCAGCGGGTCGGCGGGCATCCAGCCGGTCAACAGGATCGCTACGCCCGCGATGATCGCCCCGACCGAGCCGAGGGCGTCGGCAATCACATGCGTGAAGGCGCCCTCAATATTGATGTTCGCCTTGCGGCTGCCGGCCAGGACCCAGGCGCTGGCGACATTCGCCAGCAGGCCCGCGAAGGCCACCAGCAACATGCCGGCCCCACGGACCTCGGCCGGGTGCAGGAAACGATGGACCGCCTCGCGGACGATCAGGCCCACAACCAGGATCAACATGGCGCCGTTCACAAAGGCGCCGATCACCTCCGCGCGAAGGTACCCGAACGTCCGCTCCGGCGTCGCAGGCCGGCGGACAAGATAACCGACAAAGATCGCCAGCGCCAGGGCCAGGGCATCGGTCGACATGTGACCGGCGTCGGCCAACAACGCCAGACTGCCTGTGAGCAGGCCGCCGACAATCTCGACGACGAGAAACGCCAGAATGATCGCCAGAGCCGCCCAAAGCCGTCTCTGCGACACCTCTCGAAGGTGCGAACTATGGTCGTGGCGCTCGTGCCCATTTTTCTCTTCGTGCGCGTTGCCGTCGTGCATCGGTCAATCCCCTGGTTTGGCGAATCGCGAGCCAGTATAGGAGCCCCATTGAGCCCAGTCAA
>CAZDTD010000262.1:0-3641 GCA_964507995.1 uncultured Pirellulales bacterium
TTGGCGACGTTCGTCTTGCCCGGATAGTGCTGGTCGAGCCAGTCCGTGTCGACGTTTTCCGGACTGAACGGCACGTTCTTGCCGTAGCCCTTGGCTGTTGCTTCGTCCCGGCTCATGCAGTAGACGATCGTCCGCTTGTCGTCCCACTTCTTGCGGTCGGCGTGGCCGTCCATGAAGCTGAACGTGCAGGCGTCGCTGTGGAAGACGCCCAGCGGGTCCCACAAGGCGTTGGTGTTCGGGTTGTACGACCAGCCGTCGTGATTGTAGTTGCCCGATGCGCCGTCGTAGATCTCCTCGACGAACAGCATCTTGTTTGCCTGCTCCTTGAAGGTGAACAGCTTCCTGGGGTCCTTGCCCTGATTTGCCCGCATGTAGTCCGGGAGCGAGTAGCTGCGGTAGATGCAGTACTGCAGGGCCGGCCCTTTGCTGGTGCCCAGCCTGGCGCGGTTGTCGCCCGGGCAGTGGTAGACCTTGACTTCCTTGAGGTAGGCATACATCGCGCCGGCCTTGAGCCCGTTGTATCGCTGTTCGAGCGTCACGTCGCCGGAGTTCTTCCTGACGAGGCTGCCGCTGGAGTAGTCGAGCGGCGGCATCACCCACGGCGGAACGCCGTTGATCGTGTCGTACTGCGCCCAGCCCCCGACGATGGAGCCATCGTTCTCGTCCGCGTACATGATATACGCCTGGGCGAGGGACCGCTGGTTCGCCAGGCAGGTGATGCCCCGCGCCTGCTCTCTCGCGATCTTGAGCGCGGGCATCAGAATGGCCATCAGGATCGCGATCACCGCGATGACGACGAGCAGCTCGATGAGTGTGAATCCCTTCCGCTTTTTCATGACACGCAAACTCCTCAAACACATCTGAGCATCAGCATACCACGACGTGCCGCCGATGTCAACGGATCGGTGTGTCCCGAACGTATGGCCGCTGTCTCGCGGTTCGGAGTTCCGCCTTCAGGCGGCACGGGACCGCGTAAACGCGGAACTCCAAACGGCTGCGGACGTCACTGCATTCGGATCTTGGTGGCCTCGCGGCCCCAGACTACGAGAGACGCCCACACCAGATCGGGATTGTCCGGCTGGGCCTCCGAGTTCGCCGAGGGAGGAATCCTTTTGCCGAACTCAATCGTTCGCGAATCCTCCCACTTGTGGTAGTCGCTGTGTCCATCGGCGAAGGAGAACATGGTCCCGTCGCCATGGCGAACCGGCGGCGGGTCCCACCAATTCCACTGCGTTGCCCAAACGGTCCAACCGCCGAGGGCCGAGGGGCAGGTGCCGCCGTCGTCGAGGAACACCGTGCGGTTGGCGGGCTCCTTGATCTTCATTCGCCGACTGATTGGCACTGTCTTCATCGAGTCCCAGCCCTTGCAGTTCATCGAGTCTGAGATGGAGTACGTGCGGAAGATCTTGCTGATCTGCCCATAACTCGTCGAACTCCTTCGCTCGACAGTCGGGCATTTGTAGATCTTGATGGTTTGCGTGTAGGGGTAAAGCGCGCCATCCATGATGGCCTTCTTCTTCGTGGCCTCTGTCATGGTGCTGCCCCAGTCGCTCTGGACCCAGTACGGCCCATTCGAGGTGATGCTGTATTCGCCGGAGTCGCCGTTGACGAGCTTGTCGTCGTTGTCGTCGGCGTACATGATCCAGGCGATGGTGAGGTTCTTGAGATTGCTCAGGCAAGTGGCGCGCTTGCCCTGCTCCCTCGCCCGGCTCAGGGCCGGCATGAGGATGGACATCAGGATCGCGATCACCGCGATGACCACCAGCAGCTCGATGAGCGTGAATCCCGCTGCGGGATCATTCTGTCGTGCTTCCCTTTTCTGCTTCATGGCGGTGCATTGCCTCCCAGCAAAGGTGGATGACGACTTGCCTGTGCGCACATAAAGCACCGGCCGGCTCTTGTGGGCCGGCCGGTGTCGAATCATGCCAGATCAATACTCCTTATGTGGCCGAATCCAGTCGGGCCAGTTGCTCGGGTCGCAGTTGCCGGCTCGGGTCCATGGCCCTTCCGTGTTGAATGCTTTGTGCCATTTCAGGGTATAGAGTTCCTTGAGGCCCACTTGCCGAACAGACCAGTCCGCAAAGGAAACGCACGTAAAGCCCCTGTGCCGGTTGATGCAGACACGTCCCATGTTGTTGCTGGACCACGCCTCGTCTTCCCTGGTCGCCGGCGCTTGGTTCTCCAATGGCCAGGTATCGAAACGCAACCCGTCCATCATGACCGGGACCGTGTTGGCGTTTTGTACGCTGTTCAGGTTCCGGTAACCATTCTTGGCGGGCACGCTGCCTTCATAGGAGCCAGTGGCGGGAATGCTCAACAAATAGCCGTTCAGAGAGTAACTGCCGTTGAAACCATTCGGATTCAATTGGTAGGTTTTGCCCTTGTAGCTTGTGCTGGCGCTCGCCATGCCGTTTGCTGTTGAGAAGATGCCCCAGGAGTTGTAGATGTTCAACGTGGGGTTGGGGACTGTCGAGTTGTACGGATAAATCGGTTTGGTCGCTGTCGGGCAGAACGATATTTCGCTCTGCTTCCAGTCTTGGAGCTTCTCGTCCAACTGGAAGAGCCACCAGTAGCCGGCGTCGGTGGTCCCCGAGTAGAACTTCCCGTCGTTTTCCCCGACATACATGTTGAACGTGAGGTTCCACTGGCGGAGATTCGCCATACACTTGATTTGTCGAGCCTGGTCCTTGACCCTTGACAACGCCGGCATGAGGATAGCCATCAGAATCGCGATGATTGCAATAACGACCAGCAGTTCGATCAGTGTGAATCCGTGCCGCCTACGCATGACAATGCTCCTTCTACGCACCAGGAAACCGATATGTCTGACACTTGCAAGATGCACTGAGGCGCGAAGGTGTTCCACCGAATGCAGTTTTTTTGCGCCCAGACCACACCTTGACCCATGCTGGTTATTATAGCCCCTGAATCGGGGCGATGCAAATCCAAAGTGTGCAAATTCCCCAAACCTCCGCAGTCCCAGAGACGGTCGCCAGGGTTCGGGGACGCGACAGGACCCTATCGTCCCTCCGTCAGACAGAGATCCGAGAGCCGCGGGATCGGTCGCGCGCGTGGCAGTGGATTCCCGCGTTCGCGGGAATGACAACCAGGGGCGGCCAAGTTCTCAGGGAGCGCCGACGCAATCCGAGAGAATGCCGCCGTTGGAGAATGCCGGCAAAGCATTGAGCAGGACACTGTCATTCCCGCGAACGCGGGAATCCAGGAACTGTGGTATGTGGACGCAGCCGGTCAGGTGTGGTCACGCAGGTCGCCCAAGAGGGTCGCCATCTCGACGTACTGCTCCGGCGGGATCTCCTCCGGCCGACGGGTGGGGTCGATGGCCAATTGTTCGAAGATCGCAGGCCAGATCTCCTTGCCTCCCAGTTGGGGTGGGGCCTGTTTGGCACAGGCGCGGAGCATCTTTCGCCGGTGGCCGATGAACAGGCCGATCACCGCGCTGAAAAGATCCATATCCGCCGCGATTTGGCGGCTTTTCTGTTCGTTGCGCCTGTAGCGGACGATGGCGGAATCCACCTGCGGTGGAGGCCAGAACGCTCCCGGCGGCAGGGTCCGCAGCATCTCGACCTCGCCGGTGGCCTGGAGGAAGATGCTGAGCGTGCCGTAATCCCGACCGCCCGGCG
>CAZDTD010000262.1:3741-5042 GCA_964507995.1 uncultured Pirellulales bacterium
GAGCCCCGGCCAGTCGCGATTGGGCGAGTTCTGCAACGTTTTTGTCTATTTCGACGGCGACGACCTGCCCCGCTTGCTCGGCGAGGGCCTCTGTGAGCGAGCCGGTCCCAGGGCCGACCTCCAGGACGACATCCGCCGGACCGATCTGCGCCGAATCGACCAGCAGACGCATCAGGTTCAGGTCCACGAGGAAATGCTGCCCGAGCCGGCGATTGGGAGCGACGCCGATGGAGGAAAGCAGTTCCTGGATTTGTCGCTTTGTTTGCATAAGACCGATAGGACGCATAGGACTCATGGGACCTATGGTGTTGCAGCCCGCCTTACGCTGCGTTGCCTGGCTCCTTGTGTGCGGCGCCGTTGCCTGGTCGGGCACTGTTTGCGACGCCGGCGATGGCCAGGGACCGGCGGGTCTTGGCCATCTGGATCGCGGCCATGATGGCGGATTTCATACTCGATGGATCCGCCAGATTGCGACCCGCTATGTCGAACGCTGTGCCATGAGCGGGGCTGGTCCGCACGAGCGGCAGGCCGATTGTGATGTTCACTGCATGTTCGAAGTCCATCAGTTTGACCGGGATCATGCCCTGGTCGTGGTACATCGCGACTACGGCGTCGAACTGGCCGTGAACGGCCTTGACGAACAGAGCGTCCGCCGGGATCGGGCCGGTGCAGTGGATTCCCTGCTCCTGGGCCAGCAAAATGGCAGGCGCGATGATCCGCTGTTCCTCGTCGCCGAACTGGCCCTGCTCGCCGGCGTGCGGATTCAACGCGGCTACGCCGATGTGCGGGTTCTCGATGCCGAAGTAGTCCTTCAGGGCGTCGTTGAGCAGGTCAATCGGCTCGAAGACACAGCCGATGGTGAACTTGTTGCGGACGTCGAACAGGCCCAGGTGGATCGTCGCCAGAGCGACCTTCAACGGTCCGGCGACGAACATCATCGCCTTGCGCGGGGCCTTGCACTTCTGGGCGAACAGTTCCGTATGGCCGGGCCAGGTCGCGTCGGCCATCTTCCAACTCGTTTTGCTGATCGGAGCGGTCACGATTGCATCGATGATCCCGTCCCTGGCGGCTGCGATGGCGTCGGTGCAGAATTTGATCGACGCCTGGCCGGCCACCTGGCTGGGCTCCTTGAGCCACGGGGGCACGCTGTACTCGTCGTAATCGGCGACGACGACCTTATAGGGATAATCCCGGCTGATCTTCTCGTGCTGGTGACGACCCCAGAAGGGCTCGATCTCGGCGCGGTCCGCGGCGTAGCAGAGCTGCTCGTTCATGCCGAAGACGATGAACTTGGCCGCCCG
>CAZDTD010000263.1:0-5019 GCA_964507995.1 uncultured Pirellulales bacterium
CCACGAGCATCCGCGACTGCGTGCTCTTGCCGCACCCGTCGGGACCATCCAGAACCAGGAATAGACTCTCTATATGGCTCATCCGGTTTTTGCGTACTTCCGAAAGTTCTTGGGGACGCCGTCCCCAAACCCCTGAGATTTATCGCTTTGCGCCAATAGCATGATCCAGGCAAGAGAGTGACGCCCCACGGGAGCGGCGTCGCCATGCCACTGGACCGCCGCAGCGCTCAGCTATAATACCCTCGTTTCGTCTCCTCGGCAAGCGATTACAACATGGCCCGCTCGGGCGATCCCGGACCGATGCAGCAATGCGCAACACAACCGCACGATACCGTCGCGTGGTTCTCCTGCCATGCTATTGGCGTAAAGCGGAAAATCTCCTCCGCACGCCCGCTGCGGGCGTGCCGGGATCATGGAGTACCCCAAAACCGGATGAGTCCTTTATATTATTATTACTACTACTATTATTATTGATAATGATGATGAATACTGAATGATGGATGATTTTGTCACGATTCACGGTCACACTGCTCACTCTCTGTTTTGGCCTGCTCCAGCGCTTCGATCAGCCTGTCGCGAACACCCAGCTCTCCGGCCCACTTCAGGAGGTACTGCTCGTCCAGAGTGTCCCGTTGGGCACGCAGGACACCCAGCACATCCTGGATCTGCTGTTGCGAGTTGCTCTCTTTCGCCCACTCCAGCTTGCTGATCCTCGATGCAAGGCCGCCAATGCGGCCTCTTCACTGGCGTAATAGCCGGACCCCAGATTGCTCAAAAACTGTCGAAGCTGCGTCTCAGTAGGAGCAATCACGAGATCCACATCGTTGGTGGCTCTCGGATGGCCGTGAAAGCTGCTTCCCAGGGAACCCGCCAGCATGTAAGGAATACCTGCCGCCTCCAACCGTTCGACGAGTTGCTTGAGAAACTCCCGCTGCTCACCCATCACCGGTTCCACTCCGTTTGAAGACCTCGGTGTAGAGCTGATCGCCGTACACAAGGCGAAACGTCTCGCGTCGGATACAGGCTTCGTCCCAGTCCGGATGCCGGTGGCGAACGCCATCTCGGACGATCTGACGCACGTTGGCGCTGAGTTCAAAGGTCATCGCCGCCCTACCGGCCATATCGAGACCGCGCAAACCCTTGATCTGCACGACCAGGGCCTCGGGCGTGGTGTCGTTCAACATGTGATCTCTGAGCATCATGGCGTCCGGCTCTCGGACGGCGTCGGCTTGAAGTACAGCAGAAACTCGGCCTTGCGCACGTCGGTCCCGATCAGGTTTTCCAGGTCCTGGGCCTCGACGACGGATTTGACCACAAACTCATAGGTCTGGCCCAAGTCCAGGGAGACGGTCTGAACGAGCTTGCCGGTGCCCTTCTCGACGAGATAGGCCGTGCCGGGTTCCGGGGCCTTCCATTCGATCAGCACGCCGCCGCCGACCACGCGGGAATCATCCGACAGATAGGCCGGATGGGACTGTTTCTCGGCGGCACAGCCCGCCAACACCATCGTCGCGAAAGACACGGCAACAACCGCTATGACCTTTCTGCTGATCTGGCGATTCGTTCTGTCCATATGGAACCCCTTCCTTCAGCCTATTCGCGATACGGAACTCCGACGTTCTTCGGCCACGAGCCGCAAGTCCCCGGCTGGCCGAACCGAACCGTCATCATTATACCGGCCCGCCAGAACGCCACAATCCCAGAATACCCCTCATAACGACGCAAAAATCCACAATACCACAATACCACAATACCACAATACCACATTACCAACATAGGCCCTGTGTTGGTATTCCGGTATTGTGGGCATGGGCGTAAGAGTTGGTGTCGGGTGCCATGTCCACGCTTGCGTGGACATGTCTTCTCTGCCTCAGGAACATGCTTACGCAAGCGTAAGCATGGAACCCGCGCGCCCGTGATTCTTCATGGGTCGGCCACGTTCTCAGAATACCACATTACCACACGGGGCCTGTGTTGGTATTCCGGTATTGTGGGATTGTGGGATTTCAGGCGAGAAACGCGGGTCGCGGGCCATCCGCCGTCCGGTTGTCACTTCGCCAGGGAGAAGTTGTTGGCGCCGACGAGCTGACGCATCTTCCGACAGAACTCCACGTCCGGGTTGACGCACAGGGAGCGATCCGCGGTCGCGTGGACCCGGCCCCGGTTCGTCACGATCACCATCGACAAGGGCCGGCTGCCCCGGTGCGACTGGCAGACGCTACGGATCTCCATCACCTTTTCCTTCGTCACGTCGTGGGCGTCCAGCTTGATGTAGACCCCCTTGGCGAGTTTCTCCCGGGCCTTCTCCAGCGGAATCAACTCGGAAGCCAGGATGTTCGCCCGCTCCCGGCGGCAGTCGATCTTGCCCTTGACGAAGACCACGCTGTCCTCGACGAGCAGCGAGCCGTACTCCGCGAGCGTATCGGGGAACAGGACGACCTCGACCTGGCCTTGCAGGTCTTCGAGCACGAAGACCGCCATCTTGGAGCCGGCGTTCCGCCCGTTCTTCGTGATGTTGTAGCGGATCTTCGTGACCATGCCGCCGATGGTGACCTGCTTTTCACCGCCGCCGGAGCCGTGTCCGTTGCCATGTCCGTTGCCATGTCCGTTGCCGGGACCGCTGGCGCCGTTCTCGGCGTTCTGCCCGTGGACCTCCGCCAGGCGGGCGGTATTGGTCGTCGAGTAGTCGTTGATCACCTCCGCGTGCTGGCCGAGTGGATTGCTCGTGACGTAGAAGCCCAGGACCTGCTTCTCGAAGGTGAGCATCTGCATCTCGGGCCAGGGCGGCACGTCCGGCAGCGCCTTGTGGTCCTCCGCGTACTGCTTGTCGTTGGCGATCTGGCCAAAGAAGTTCATCTGGCCGTGGACCTTGTCCGATTGCAGGCTGGACCCGACCTGCATGGCGCGCTCGAGGCCCATCATCATCTGGTTGCGGTTGCCGCCGAGCCGGTCGAAGGCGCCGCCCTTGATGAGGGCCTCGAGGACCTGCTTGTTCACCGCCCGCAGGTCCACGTTCTCGCAGAACTGGAACAGACTGCGAAACCGTCCCGTCTTGTTGCGGGCCACGATGATCTGCTCGACCGCCTTCTCGCCGACGCCCCGGACGCCGGCCAGGCCGAACCGAATGACGTCCTTGCCCCCCTCGGTGTCCTTGCGGCACACCGGCGTGAAATCGACGTCGCTCTCGTTGATGTCGGGCGCCATGACCTCAATGCCCATTTCCCGGCACTCGCCGATGTACTCGACGACTTTCTCCGTGTCGCCCTTGTCGTAGGTCAGCAGCGCGGCCATGAACTCGACCGGGTAGTACGCCTTCAGATAGGCGGTCTGGTAGGCGACGAACGCGTAACGAGTCGAGTGGCTCTTGTTGAAGCCGTACCCAGCGAACCGCTCGATCAGCTCGAAGATGTGCTCGGCCTCGCTCTTCTTGAGCCCCTTGGACACGCAGCCCGCAACGAACCGCTCCTTCTCTTTTTCGATGATGCTGAGCTTCTTCTTGCTGATGGCCTTGATGAGGGCGTAGGCCTCGCGCAACGGAATGTCACCCATGCGGTTGCAGATCCGCATGACCTGTTCCTGGTAGCAGTTCTTCACGACGACGCCGTCGGCGACCAGGTTGTGATAGTCGGCTACGGACATCCCGTAGAACTGCTGGTCGCAGACGCGTTCGACCTTCGCAATGCGATAGTAGCGAACACCCCCGAGATCGATCCCCGCTTTCAGAGCGGTGATCGACTTGACGAACGGGCTATCGTGTTTCATTCCGGCGCGCATGATGCCGGTCCGTTCGGAAAACGCCCGCAGGGACTCGTCGGCGCCAACCGCCTCCAGCAGGCGAGATCGCGGGACCCGGCCGACGGACTGCCCTCGGGTCAGCCGCCCGGTGAACCTGCGCACGAGCAGATACGGCTCCGTCAGACGCGACAACGTCACCAGATCCCAGAACTGAATCCGATGCAAACGAATTGTCGTTGGGACGCCCTCCAACTGGCAGAGGCGTCGAACATCCTGCAACAGCGTGCGAGAACAGGAGGAAAGGAAGCAGACTCCGGCGTTTCGACTTCCCGTCGCGGTACATCCATCGGCATCCAACAGCCCGGCCAGGAACGCCGCTCGCACCCGGCTGCTGCACCGAAAGATCGCCTCCGGAACGCCCTTGTTCCGAGCCGACACCTTCATCCCCAGCGTCTCCAACAGGTGGTGCAGACGCGTCTTGCGGTTGCCGTGCGACGGGTCGTTCAGCAGATGGGGATCCGACAGGCTCAAGTACCAGCTTCGCCCATGAAAATACTCGTGAGCGTGCAACGACGGCAATCGCTCGTGGATCCAGGCCAGGAGCTTGCGATGGTCTTCCTCCCGCCCTGTCGCCAGCGACAGGCCTTTGCCGGTCATTGCGCCGTCGCCGACGAGCGAACCGAGCAGATAGGCCACATCCTCATCCGCGCCAAGCCACGGCGCCAGATGCCTGGCGGTCGTCTGCAACTGCGGCAGATGCCGCCCGACAGCCACCAGGTCGTCGGCAGGGTCGAGTTCGCCGGCCGCCTTCATCCCCGCGAACGTGTAGACCATGTGATCGTCGGTGAGCGTGACGGAGAAGCCGTTTTCGAGCGTGATCTTCACCCCTTCGCCGCGGCGGGTCGGGCCGCAGCCGTGACACAGCTTCGCCTCGAACTGCAACGTCGCTCGGTTCAGGGAGTGAACGGAGTCGCCGGCCCGCACGTCCCGGATGGGTTTCTCCGTGCCGTCCGCCATGGCGATCCGAGCATCCTCGTGGATGCACATGATGCCGTAGGTCTCCTGGAGCACCTCGGTCATGATCGAGTGCGGACAGGTCCAGTCGGCGCCGTGTTTGCGGTCGATGTAGTCGGGGATCAGGGTCATCGGGCCGGGACGGTAGAGCGCGTTGGCCGCGATGAGGTCCTCGATGCGGTCCGGCTGCATCTTCATCAGCATGTCCTGCATGCCGCCGGATTCGAACTGGAAGACGCCCTTGGTCCGCCCCTTCGTGAAGATCTCGAA
>CAZDTD010000264.1:0-5010 GCA_964507995.1 uncultured Pirellulales bacterium
CATCGGATCACATCTCACAAAATCTTGAGCCAAAATAGCGCTGTCGTACTAAGCAGAGGTCGCACGGCGTATTGCTTCATTTTGATGTAGAACTTTGCCAGTTCAACCGGCACGTCTGCTGGTCGCCCCAGGGCTCCGTTCTTGCCCGGTTGAAAAAACTTCGCTGCCGCCTGCATCTCCAGGGCAGTTTGGTAGGCGTCCGACCGCTCGATGATCTGGCACCCCTTGTAGAATCGCAGGTCGTCGGTGTCGGGAGAGTCCTCACACACCTCTCGCACATAGACAAGGAACGGGCCGCGCTGGTAGAGGTTCACGTCCTTCTGGGCGAAGGCTACGTTGACCTGGTCGAGGACCTTCCGTCGATCTCCAGGGGCCATGATGATAGCCCCGCTGGCTATGGCGGTTGCCTTTTCCTTGGCCTTCGCGATCTGCTTGATCGCATAGTCGTTCGGGTTGGCCTTCTGTCTCAGGACGTGCGCCGAGATCTTGTGGTCAGGGTCGGTGATGATCTCGAAGATGGTCTGGTCTGAACAGTCGTGCCGCAGCATCGAATTGACGACGAACCACACGGCTTCGCTATCCGACGGGAACGGCGACTGCGGGTGGCCCTTGGGGTAGATGGGGTCCTCGCCCAGGTTGACGACCGCCAGACACTTCAACCCGTCATCGTCGTTGCGTAGCGCCCTCACCCGTTCGTCGGTGTCGAGGTCTTTGACCCGGCGGATGTTGGCCGTATCCACCTTGATTTCGACAGCCACCTTGGCCTTTGCCCCCTCCTGGGCAGGAGAGAACAGCTTGAGGGGGTAGTGGCCCCCGGTAGCGATGTCCTGATAGAAGAAGTCCGTTGGCGTGGGCTCGGTGTAGCCCTTTGCTCGCTTCGCTTCGTTTGGGTGGTTCGTAGGCCCAGGGAGACGCATGATGTGGGCGCACTCGGCGGAACCGGGGTCGCCTGCCCAGTCGTCCCTGGGTCGCCGCAGGTAGCGGTCGGCCAGCGCCTTGTCGGTGAGGGGCTCGCTCAGTTGCCAGTAGAGCTGGTAGCCTCTGCCGCTCTTGACGACGTACGACGGCGGCACCGTGGTGGCCTTCACTCGTGCCAGGATGCGGGCGAGCGCGGCGGGCACGGTCTCCCCCGGCAGCGGATCGCAGTCCACCCAGAGGAAGCGGATAGATTCTATCTCTTCTTTGCCCGGTTTCTTGTCCTTGACGGTCGGCGGATTCGGGGAGAAGTACAGGTTCCACCCTTGGTTGCTGTGGTCCTTGACCCACGGGGCGAACTGGTCCCCCTCATCCCAGCCGAAGGACTTGGTGTGGATGGTGCCGTTCTCCGGGTTGATCGCCGCAACGGTGAACCACGGCGATACCCTGGGCCAGTGGTCGAACCACTCACGTAGGATGTGCATCTGTTCGTCGGTCATCGGGCCTTCTCTCTACAGAACTCCGGATCGGCCGCCGTGATCTCTGCACGTGTGACTGTTTGGTCATTCAGCAGTTCCTGAATGCGATCTATGCGAGCGAGGCCATCAGACGTCCAGTCCCCGTTGTCTTGGGGGTCCAGCAACCGTAGTGCCGCTGGGATGCTCACCATCTTCATGGTCCGTGCGATCTCATCTTTTACGATCTGGGTGTCCTTTAGGGCAGCGTCGCCACAGTGATACTTCCGTGTCAGCACGGCCATCCTCAGCCGCCGCAACACCGCGAGCCGTTCCAAGAGGTTCGGGAACGTGAAACGGAACGCCGTGATTACCTTTTCGTCAATCATCTTGAAATCCCCCAACATAGTGTAAAAGAAGCCCTGGCCCGGCCACGATGGCGCGAGCCAGGGATTTCAAGCATCCCGGCCCGGCCCTACGTCAGGACGCGGGTCGGAGTGATCTTCCGATAGGTCACCTTGACCAGCTTCGTCCCCCGGATCGGGCGGGCCGTGTATTCAAGGCCCGGGAACACCTTTATCGGGTGGTGGGAGAGCTGAACCACAATGACCGCGTCGCCGTGCCGCACCCCGTAGGGAGAGCAAGTCCGTTGCCCCTTGTTCTTCACCGGGGGTAGGCCCAGGAGTTCCTGCGGCTGGATCACGACGCGTGGCCTCATCGCGGTTTCTCCCCTCGCGGAACGATCACGACGCGGTCGTAGATGCGCTTGCTGGGGTGCGTCCACCAGAAATCGCACATCGGGATGCCCTTCACCGGGCTGGGCCCTTCACCGAGCACCTCCCGCACGTCCTTCGGCAGCCACAGACGGAGTACCGGCAGCGCGAGCCCCGCGACCTGCACGACGGAGAAGATCCACTGCCCGCAGTCGCACCCGTTGTGCTTCCGCGCGCAGAAGAACGTCTCATTGATCCTGTCTACGTCTGCCTGCGGGACGATATCCCCCTGGGCCGGAGCGGGCAATGCGTAGATGTGGCAGGTGACCTTGCGGTCCCGCCCCACCAAGAAGCACGGAGCGTAGTGCGGTCCGAGTTCTATCCACTCGTCGCGTCGCTCCAGCGCGAGGCAGTAGTCCCGCATGGGACCGCTAAGCAGTAGCGCGGGTCTGTCTATCATCGCCATATCGGGTCTCCAGCCAACTCTCGACATCTGACATCCTGTAGCGGACGTGCTTCCCTATCCGCAGGTAGCGCGGACCTGTGCCCTTGCGCCGCCAGTCCTCGACGGTCCGCAGGGAATACCCGAGCAGGTCCGCAAGCGACTGCGGCGTGAGGATATGAATCTTTTCTAATGGTTTGGCACAAACATTCATGCTTACATGGTATGGGCGGGCGCGTAGGCGAGAGAAAAACTCTTCTGCTGGTGGGGTTTAAGGCTAAAGTGGGACCGCGAACCGGCCGATACACGGCGCAGAGACTCCTCTGAAAGGGAAGGACATGGAGAAACCGAAGATGCCCTGTAGCATACCGGGCAACGACGTCCAGGTGGCCGAGATGTTCCTCTACGCTGCGAAGAAAGGGGTCTTCACGAAGCAGTTCATGGACGACCTGTACTACGGCCTGGACAAGATCAGAAGGGCTAAGGACCCGGTTGTCCTCAATCCTGACTTTATCATGCACGCCAAGAACATCGTCCTCCGGCTGACGAAGGAGAGACAGAAGTGAAAAAGACTGAACTAGTGCTGTCGCACGGCAGCGTTTACGGCCTACCGGCAGCGGATTTGGTTCTCGACGCCCTGGAACAGGGGGCCATTACGAGGCAGTTCGCGTTTGACCTCTGCATGAGGCTCCACAGGCACGGCGTGCTGAAGCTCGCCCGTGTGCGGGAGAGGGACCGCGTACTGTGGTCGGCGATGAGGAAGGAGCTCACCGGGTGGTTCGGCGACTACGACTTCACCGCCCAGGAGGACCACTCGGTGGCGCACATGCTCCTGAACGCGATGCAGGACGGGGTCTTCACGAAGCAGTTCATGGGCGAGCTACGCCGGGGGCTCCGCAAACTCGCCGGCACAAACAGGCACGCCAAGAACATCCTCCACTCGTTTACGATACCCGGCAACTGGCGGCCCGCTCACCGTTCAAATCCCGTTCGCGCGAACGGTAAGGCCCGTCTCAAGGCGGTTCCCGGCGTGCCAAATCGCGGTTGAACGCCCTTTGCAGGTCCTTAAGACGGTTTACTTCGGCGAAGCCTAAGCGTATAATAGGGAAGGCCGTTTTGCTGTGCATCAGGGGTTCGTCGATATCCACCCACTGGCGGCAGGCTTCGCCGTCCGGTGTGCCGGGAATCGGGGCAAAATCCGCCAGCATGCCGCGAATGCCGAGACTGTGCACGAATCGCATCGACTCTTCGAGCTCCTGTGCGTCGCTGGCGGGATGGCCGACGATCTGATACGCCGTGACGTCCGCCGGGTCGGCGCCGGCGGTCAACAGCCGCTCGACCGCGAGGGCAAGCTCTTCTGAAAAGACCTTGCCGCCGGTGCCCTGCTGCCATTGGCGGGACGCGCTCTCGAAACCGAGATAGAACGTCTTGAAGCCCGCGCAGACCATCAGATCGGCCAGTTCGGCCGTCAGGAAACGGGCGTTCAACGCATTTGGCGTGTGGAGATTCACCCGAACGCCCCGTCGGAGGACTTCCTGCAGGAAAGGCGACAGGACGTGCTCCGCGTCAAAGAGCAGCGAGTCGTCGTAGAACGCCACGTTCCGAGCGCCGCGTAAGATCAGAAGCTCCAGCTCGGCCAGTGCCCGCTCGATGGAGCGTGGCCGGAACCGCCCGTAGACGCGGGGGACGGAACAGTAGCTGCATCGGAAGGGACAGCCGTCGGTCAGCTTCAGAGCGCCCGTGTCCAGCCGGTCGTAGACCTCCCAGATCGCAGTCTGCGCCGGATCGGGCTCCACCTGCATGAACGACCACAGCGGCTGCACGTCGATTCCGTCGACCACGAGGTCGGCCCCCAGACTTCGCGCGTGATTGGGACACAGGATCGCGTAGTTGCCGCCGAGAACGATTTTGGCTTCGGGCCGGAACCGACGGAGGTCTTCGATCACCTCGGCGACGCCTGGATACCAATACGTCATCATGGTTTGGATCATGGCGTAATCGAAAGGCCCCTGCTCTCGCAGCCAGCTCGCGAACCGTTCCCGCGGCAGGCCGAATCGGCGGTAATACCGCGGGATGCGCGTCAGCGGCTCTGGCAGCGGAATCCGCTCGCTGCGGAATCGTCCGCGTCCCCACCGGTCCGAAGGGCCCGCGTTCTCGTCCGCCCGGCGGTCCATGTAGTCGAAGAGCCGGAACTCCGCCTGCCCGCGCAGCCGGCCAGCGATACTCAGCAATCCATACGGCCTGATCCAGAAGTCGTAGGCGGCGAAGTCATAAATCGGCGGGTTAATCAAAAGCACTCTGGGTTTCATCTCCCCTGGAGTATAGGCCCGACCGCCCGACTGTCAACGGCAAGCCCGGAGCAGTGGCACGTCGCGTGGGTCCCATCAGTCCGATAAGTCCCATCGCACGGCAGGGCGAAAGCAAAGTCTTTCAGAGAGCTGCCGGGAATGTCATTGCGAGCGAAGCGAAGCAATCTCCCATGCCG
>CAZDTD010000265.1:0-5002 GCA_964507995.1 uncultured Pirellulales bacterium
ACGAGGGCCTTCTGCAATCGGGCGACCGCCGCTTGCAGGGTCGCGATCTCGTCCCGCATCCAGAGGCGGATGTCGGTGGCGACCTGGTCGTTGCGGCTCCGCGCGGTGTGGAGTTTCTCGCCGGGCTCGCCGATCCGCTGGATCAACGCGCCCTCGACGGCCATGTGAATGTCCTCGGCCGCCTTGTCGAACTCGAACCGGCCCGCTTCGATGTCGTCGCCGATGGAATTGAGCCCCTTCTCGATGGCCTTGAATTCCGCCTGCGTGATGAATCCCTGCGCCGCAAGCATCCCGGCGTGGGCGATCGAGCCGAGGATGTCGTACTTGTACAGCCGCTTGTCGTAGGACAGGGACTCGACGTAGTCCACCGTCAGTTCATCCGGCTTGGAACTCAGGCGTTTTTCCCAACTTCTCTGCGTATCTGCCATATCTCTGCGTTCTCTCAATTCAATGTCTTCAGCGCTCGTCCCTGCGGACCCGCTCGGCCATAGCCCGGCCCAGGGCCCGGCACTGTTCGAGTTGTTCCGTCGTCGCGTTGAACCGGGCCTCCACGACGGGCTCGACCAGTTCCAACTTGCTTTGCTCGACAAACTCTTTCATCGCCTTGACGGCGCCGCCGCTCCAGCCGAAGCTGCCGAACACGCCGACGGAGCGATTGCAGAGCTTCTTGGCCGAGAGCAGCCGCAGCGCCGATTCCATCGGAGGAAGCAGGCCCAGGTCATAAGTCGGACTGCCGAGGATCAGGCCCTGATATCGCCAGACGTCGCGAATCACGTAGGAGACGTGGCTCGTCGAGATGTTGTGCGACCGGATGGCCTTGACGCCGCCGTCGGCGACGCCGCGTTCGACGGCCTCAGCCATCTTCTCCGTCGCGCCGTACATCGAGCCAAACACGACGACCACGCCGGGTTCGGTCTCCTGTCGGCTCCAACGGTCGTAGAGACGCACGATATGGCCCGGGTCCGTCCGCCAGATCGGGCCGTGCGTGGCGGCGATGATCCGGATGTCCACGCCCGAGAGCTTCGCGATCGCC
Source organism: uncultured Pirellulales bacterium (assembly GCA_964507995.1). Lineage (GTDB taxonomy): Bacteria > Planctomycetota > Phycisphaerae > Sedimentisphaerales > Anaerobacaceae > PLanc-01. Next base: position 1,034 of record CAZDTD010000265.1, read on the forward strand.
TTCTGCACCATGGGCGAGTACTTGCCGACGATGTTGGAGAAGTATCGCAGAATCTCGTTCTCGTAGTAGTCGAGGTCCACCTCGTCGTCAAAGATGCCGCCTTCGAGGGCGCCGAAGCCGCCGAAGGCGTCGCCCGAGAACAGGATACCGTCGGTGGTCTCGTAGGTCATCATCGTCTCGGGCCAGTGTACCATCGGCGTGAGGTAGAACTTCAGCGTCCGACGGCCCAGGCACAGCTCGTCGCCGTCCTGGACGAGGTGAATGTCGTCGGACCCGTAAAGCTCCTTGACGAATTCGGCGGTCTTCTTGTTGCCCACGATCCGGATGTTCGGGAAGACCCGCTTGATGATGGGCAACGCGCCGGAGTGGTCAGGCTCCAGGTGGTTGACGACTAAGTAGTCGATCTGCCGATCCGGGCCCAGGATGTGCTTGAGCTTGCTCAGATACCCGTCAACCGACAGGTCCTTGACCGTGTCGATCAGGACGGTCTTTTCGTCGACGATCAGATACGAGTTATATGAAACGCCCAGCGGGATCGGCCAGATGCCCTCGAACAGGGCCGTCCGCCGGTCGTTCATGCCGACCCAGTAGACATCTTTGACAATGGGTTTTCCGTTCTGCACGGAGACAACCTCCCCTATCGCACGGGCCCATCCAGGCTCCCCCCATCGCGGCGGCTTTTCTCCGGGGGTCCTGCGGCCTGTGCTGTCGTTCATCCTGCCTTTGAATCGCAACGCAAAAGTCGCCGCCGCATAAGCACCGGTACGATAGCCCAAACCGCCTTCGACGTCAAACAAAACCGGCCCGCGGTCCGGGTCTTGATCCTTGTATTCCGCAAGCCGTGGGCGTATCCTCCATCGAACGGCGGTTGCCGCCGGCTCCGTGCCTGCGACGCGCGACCGCACAGAGTGATTCCTTGCATGGAGACGACATGACTTCGCTTCTCATCACGAATTGCAGATTGCCCGATACTCACGATGGGGCGCCGTTGCGATCCATCCTCGTCCGCGACGGCGCTATCGAGCGGATTGCCGACGCGGATTGGCGGACCGCCGCCGATCGGCAGATCGACGCGGAAGGACGGATCGTGAGTCCCGGGTTCATCGACGTTCATATCCAAGGGGCCGGCGGAGCGGATGTCCTGGACGCGACGCCGGAGGCTCTCCAGACCATCTCGAAGACCTGCGCCCGGTTCGGCGTGACAGGTTTTCTCGCAACCACCATCTACAAGCCCGGCCAGAGAAACGATCACCTCCGCGTCGCCGCGGAACACACAGGCCGGGACCTGGGCGGAGCCCGCCTGCTCGGCTCCCATCTCGAAGGCCCCTTCATCTCGCCGCACAAACGCGGCATGATCCAGCCGGACTGCCTCGGCGAGGCCTCCCCCGCCATCCTGGCCGACATCTACACCCTCCTCGGCGACACGCTGCGCATGATGACCGTCGCGCCGGAGTTGCCGGGCTGCGACGAAATCATCCGCACGCTGGTCAATCACGGGGCGGTCGCGTCGTTCGGGCACTCGAACGCCACATACGACGAGACTGTGCGAGGTTTCGATCTGGGTATTTCGCACACGACCCACACGTTCAACGCGATGCCCTCGCTGCACCACCGCACCCCCGGCCCGTTGGCGGCGATCTTCGAGCATCCCGGCGTCACCTGCCAGGTCATCACGGACGGCGTCCACCTCCATCCTTCGGTCGTCCGGCTCGCCTATCAGGCGATCGGACCCGAGCGGTTCGTCACGATCACCGACGCCATCCAGGCCCTGGGCCTGCCCGACGGGCGGTACGTCTACAACGGCCTGGAATACGAGTGCAGGAACGGCACACCGCGATACAAGGATGGGACGCTCATCGGGACCGCGGTCACATTGAATGAGTTGGCGGCCCGCTTGATGCGATTCACGCAGTGCCCACTGTCCATGGCGATCCGCACGGTGACGGAGAACCCGGCGAAGGTCCTGGGCCTGGCGAACAAGAAAGGCCGCATCGCACCGGGTTACGACGCCGATCTGGTCATTCTGGAGGACGACCTGTCCGTGCGAACGACCCTCGTGGCGGGAAAGATCGTGTATCAACGCAGGCACGAAGACTGAACGGAACGGTGCGTGATACGCACCCTACAAACGACATACAACTCCTGCTACGCCGTCCATTCCGATTGGGCGGGTGTGTGCCATCGGAGGAGGCTCGGCTCTTCGTAGGACGAGCGTCCCCGCTCGTCAAAGAGGGTCGGGCGAGGACGCCCAACCTACGAAGAAACGCCCACCTATCAGCCCACCGAATTACGGTGGTCGGCGTAGACTATCGCATCACGTCCTCCAACGCGAAAATCGCGGACTCGACGTCGTCGGCCGTGACGCCGTAGTGCGTGACGGCGCGGATGCGCTTCGGGCCGACGCTGAGCATTCTGACGCCGCGGCTGTCGAGCCGCTTCGCCAACTCCTCGGCAGTCAGGCCGTCGCGGACGACCTCGAAGTAGACGATGTCGGTGTGGACGTGCGCGAGGTCGATGGACAGGCCGTCGATCCTCGCAATCCCGCGGGCCAGTCGCATGGCGTTGTCGTGGTCCTCGCGGAGCCTGTCGATCATTTTCTCCAGGGCCACGATGCCGGCGGCCGCCAGGACGCCCGCCTGGCGCATGCCGCCGCCCAGGACCTTGCGAGTCCGACGTACTTCGCCGATGAACGCCTTCGAGCCGCAGAGCACCGAGCCGACCGGCGCCGCCAGGCCCTTCGAGAGGCAAAACGTAATCGAATCCGCACAGCGGGTCAGTTTCTTCACGTCTACACCCAACGCAATCGCGGCGTTGAAGATCCTTGCGCCGTCGAGATGGACCGCCAGCCCGTGCCGGCGCGCCAATTCTCCGACTGCTTCCATGTACTCGGGACACAGCGGCGTGCCATAACATCGGTTGTGCGTGTTTTCCAGGCAGATCAACCGGGTGCGTGGGAAATGGACGTTCTCCGGGCGGATCGCGGCCTCGATATCCTCCAGCCGCAACGTACCGTCCGGCTGGTTGGACACCGTGTGCGGATGGACGCCGCCGAGGGCGGAGATGCCACCGCCTTCATAGATGAAGGTATGCGATTGATCGCCCAGGATGACTTCTTCGCCCCGCCGGCAATGGGTCAGGATGGAGGCCAGGTTGCCCATCGTCCCGCTGACGACCAGCAGGCCGGCTTCTTTACCCACCCGCTCGGCGGCCATCTGCTGGAGCCGATTGACGGTGGGGTCTTCCCCGAATACGTCGTCGCCGAGTTCCGCACGGGCCATCGCCTCCCGCATCTCGTCGGAGGGCAGGGTCACCGTGTCGCTGCGCAGGTCCACTACTCGCATGAGAGAACGCCTTCCGTTATAGGATTCAAGGGGCCGTCGATACGGTCCATCGCCCGCAGAGGATAGCTCCGCAGTTCCCCACCGTCAACGCCGAGCCTTCCCGCTTGGCACTTCGCACTTCAAACTCAAACGCGAGGAGCCAGCATCCTCTGGCGTCGCTGCGAGCTTTTTCCCGTTGGCTCGGAGGCCAGGGCCGCGTATCATGGGACGCATGAGTGGCCTGCTCTATCTTGTCGGCGGCTTGCTGTTCCTTGCGTCGGCCGTTGCGCATTTGTACGTGAGGCTTCGCCTGCGTCCCGGCGAGGACTCCGACCTCGACGACTACTACCACGAGTTCGAGGACCGGCATCCCGAATACGCGCGGTACACGAAGTGGCTGCAGATCACCCTCGCGGGAGCGGCAGTCGGCATCCTCCTGCTGTTTGTAGCAGCGGTGTTCTGAGACGCGCAGGCTTCTGAAGACGGCGTGCGGCATGTGTCCTGCGACGGCGGTGCTTGACATCGTGGCGCGACCCGGCCATAATCGCTCGTCGTGAGTCCGGCCCACAGCCGTCCCCGAAGGACGGGGACAATGCGGGAGCCGGCCTGGAGATCATGGATGACACAGACACCGTGCGTGACATCTGGC
>CAZDTD010000266.1:0-4966 GCA_964507995.1 uncultured Pirellulales bacterium
CTACACGAGATGGACCAGGTCAAGGCCGCATTCAAGCAGTTCCTCAGCGCCGCCAGCTCGCCGCACGGTCTGGACGCTTACACGAAGCAGGCGATGGCCCTCGCGTTGTCGGTGGCGCTGCGGTGCGAGCCGTGCTTGAAGATGCACCTGAAGGACGCTCGGAAGAAGGGCTTCACGCAAGCCGAGATCGACGAGGCCGCCTGGATGGGCATCAGCTTCGCCGGTTCGCCGGCCATGGTGTTCTACCAGCAGGTCCTTGACGCCTCGGACAAGTAGAAGCCATCGGTGTGGAGGTCAATCCGTCGACGGGACGTATCGGCCCTCTTTGACGTGAATGACGGCATCGACCGCCTTCGACCCGAACGGCCCAAGGTCGATGATCGGCGTGATCGTGCAGGTTGCTGTCAGATTTCGGGGTATTCGCCACGAATACGCACAGAAGGAGCTTCACCCATACTCGAGTGCGGCCTCGGCAATCCGTTTGCCGTCGCCGTCTTTGATGGCCAGGCGTGCGGCCGGTTGATACCGGCTGCCGTTCTTTCTCACGGTGCTGAACAGGCCGCCGTGGCCGTCTGCCATCCGCGGCTCCAGCTCGACGACGCCGGCCTCGCCCGTCGGTCGTACGTCCACCTGAATAGTGAAGGGAAGCGTTCCGCCGGACAGGGTCGTCTCCTGACTGGTCTTCACGACAACCTGCGGCCCTCCCTGCCGGTATCGTCCGTTCGTGGTCCATCGCACACCATCGCTATCGACGATTTCCAATGCGATGTTTCGCACCTCGTATGTGCCGGTGAGAGCCTGGGCCTGGCCGTCCTTGAATTCGAGTCGCTGGAATTGCCTGGGGGAGCTGAGCCCAACGGACGTCACATTGGCGAGGGCTTTGACCGTGCCGAAGGTCGGCTCCGCGGGCTTGACTTGCACTGTCCCGCCGTCGGGAGAGGCCTCGACTGTGTACCACTTCCCGTCGATCCGGGCATATTGGGCGTAGGGGAAGCTCTGCATGTGCTCGGAACCCCCTCGGCGGGAGCTATCAGCATGGAGGTCCACAAAGAAACGGTCGCCACGGAACAGATCCTGTTCATAGTCGTTGAACAGGCCGTTGGAGTTCAGGTCGGCCAGGGCCACCTTGCACCGCTTGTCACCGAACATCGCCTCGCCCATCATAATAGTCGAATTGCGACAGTTCGCGTGAATTCTCTCTACGGGATCGCTCTGGTCCTTGTAAGGGAAGACCGTGAACTCGAAGGCGTAGGGGATCGTCTTTCCGCCGGTGGAGACGGAGAGCGTAATCCTCACGGGTTCCGCGCCCCGGGTGGTGCCCAACTGGAACCCGAATCTCTCGTTCTCCGGCGTGATCCGATTGTCGTTGTTCAGGTCCGCATAGACCGTGTTGAAGCCGGTCCCTGTGCCCCGGCTCTCGTCTATGACGAGCGTAAAGACGTTGTCCTGGGCGTCGCCGTACCGGGCGGCGTAGTATACCCGTTTCTCGGACTTGTAGCTCGGCTCAGATACAAGCTTCTCGTTCGGCTCGTTGAGGGGATACAGCCATTGGCAGTTGCCATAGCCGGTCAGGCCTGTCACGTTCGGTCCATGGAACGGCATCAGTTGAATGGTCTGTGGGTTTTCCGCGGTCTCGGCCTGTGCCGGAATGTCAATTGCCAAGACCCATACGACACATACGCACGACAGGATGTTCACTGCAAGGCTCCGCATGAACTTCATTCTACCAAGGCTATCCCCACAAGGCAAGATTGTGGAAAAATCTTTCGTTTTCGCGTATCATGGCATATACTTGAAGTTGAACCAGAGCACTACGGATCGCGGAGGTGACTGGCGTCTGGTGGCGCTCCTGGTCTTCAAAACCAGTGTAGGGCCGAGAAGGTCCTGGGTGGGTTCGATTCCCATTCGCCTCCGCCATTTTGGCATATACGATCTGAGATCGGTGATTTCAGATTCGAGTTGTGAGGTACGTCATGGAAAAGCATAGAACAGCCGTGTCGGTCCTGCTGATCGTTGTCGGCGCGGGCCTGCTGCTCTACGGCCTGTCTTCGCGGGCCGGCGTCGCTTCTTCCAGCGAGCCGAGCCAGGTCCAAGTCCCGCCGACATCCGAAGTCCCGGCCACGCAATCGGTTGCCGCAGATGGCAAGGTCGCGCAGGAGACATCCAGCCAGGCCCAGAAGACAGAAGAGACGCCCAAAAAGGCCGCGGCGGCCTGCCCTACCTGAGCACAGTAGCCCCGCCGTGGTGTCCACGGCTTAGACGAACTCAGATCGACACCCCCGCAAAAAAGGAGCCATGGCAGTCGTGGCCGAAAAGACGAGATTCGCCGGCGTTTTCGCCAAGTTGCAGCCCTACCGGCTGTGGATCCAAACCGCGTTCCTGGCGCTCTGGCTGGCCCCCCTCGGGACCCGCTTGCATGGCATCTGCGCCCCGGTATTTCACTGCTACGGCTGTCCGCTCGCGGCCTTCGGCTGCCCCATCGGCATGGTGGCTGAGGCCGTCGCAGTACCTGTCGTTCCCTTCGTCACGATTGGCCTGCTGATCCTGTTCGGCGCCTTCGCAGGCAGTTTGTTCTGCGGCTGGGCCTGTCCCTTCGGGTGGCTCCAGGACCTCGCAGCCAGGGTCCCCACGCCAAAGTTCGAAGTGCCGCGATGGATGGGGTATTTCCGCTTCGTCGTGCTGGGCGGGACCGTCCTGGCGATCCCCTATTTCTTTGGCATCGAGCACCCGTTGTTCATCTGCCGGGTCTGTCCGGCCGGCTGCCTTGAAGCAGGCATTCCCAAAGTCGTGAGCCAGGCCCTGGCCGGCCAGGATGTTGTCTGGCCGAACACGTTGAAACTGGCGATTACAGGCGTCTTCCTGGTCGCCATCCTCTTCTTCCGGCGGCCCTGGTGCCGGGTCCTGTGTCCGCTGGGCGCGATCTTCTCGGTGTTCAACAAGGGCTCCGCCTTCTTCCTGCGATTCGACCACGACAAATGCACCGACTGCGGCCGCTGCAGCAAGCTGTGCAAGTACAACATCGACCCGCAAAAAAGCCCGAACGACTCGCGCTGCCTTCGCTGCTTAGAATGCACCCGCTGCGGCCCGGGCGCGCTTACCCCCCAGACGATCCTCCACCGCCAGCCCAAGACCGCGACCATTCCCTTGCAGCAGGATCCCTCTTCCTGACCAGATTGACCCCATTGACTTCATTGTCAATGCGGTCAACAAGGTCAATAAGATCCCTCCCTTCCTTCTGATCTCCTCCCCCTCATATCGGCCTCGTTCCCTTGCAGTCCGGGAAACCGGAGCAGCCCCAGAACTCGCCCTTGGCCGAGTTCCGTCGGCGCATCGGCTTGCCGCACAGCGGGCACTGGGGCGCGGGGGGCTTGTCCTTCCCCCTGGCTTCGATGCGCTTGGTAGTCAGCCGCTCGCGGAATCCGCCGGTCTCTTCGAAGGCCTTGCCCTGCGCCTCGATCTGGCTCTTGAGCATGTTCAACGCCCGCCCGATGATGATGAGCATGGCGTTGGCCACGACCGCCGCATCGTCGGCGTCCAGCCACGCGGCGTACTTCTTTCTCTGCTCCAGGGCGTGTTTGGCCGACTCGTGGACCATGTCGTCCTCGAACGGCGCCGGATCCAGCGAGACGGCGTTGACCGCCTTCGCCTGGGCCGAATGCACCGACCAGGGAACCTGGCCCCGGTCGAGAATCACGATTTCGTAGTCGCCGCGCAGCTCGCTCAGACTCGCTCGCGCCACGTCCGTGAGCTTCATTTCGGTGTCCTTGCTCGTCGCGGCCCGCTCGGACCCTTCGATGATGTTCTGTCGCCCGCTGCGGGCGGCCTGGGTCATCTGATCATACTGCCGGCCCTTGGGATCGTAGAACTTGTCCCCCGCCTCGCGGCTGTCGTGCGTCAGAAAGCGCCGGCAGAACCGCAGCGTCTCGATCTGGATGATCGTCGCCAGCGTGAAGGAGTGCAATCTCCGGAATCCGCCGTGCTTGTCGAACAGCTCAACCATCTCTTCTCCGCTCCTTTCCCGTCCCCCCAACCCACCCCGTCAACAGGGTCAATCCAGTCAATAAGGTCATCTCCCACCCCTCCAAAGCCCAAATGCTACCGCCCCCGCCTCCCCGCGACAAGCAGAAAGACCTCGCCGGCCCGGCGGGAGTCTCTCCGCTTTGGAGCCGCCGTCTTGTAGGGTGCGTATCACGCACCATCTTCCAGGAGACCTCCTCCTCCAGGATCGGGTGGCAGCGCCAAACCCTGTTTGCCGATGGGTGGAGAGAGGCACGGATGACGTGATACCCGCAGCAGTTGGAGAACCAAGACGAACGGCGGATATGACGAAGCAAGAATAGGTGGACGTCCCCGGTTTCCCAAATGCGCTCCTAATTCGGTGAAATCAGATTACGAATCGGCCGCTAGCTTCTCGCTCCAAAGCCGCACTGATGAATGCGCACGCGACAAAGACATATTGAATGCCGGTCGATGGCTGGATAGACCAAACCGCTCGAACGTCGGGATCGACGTCAAGGCCATGGTCCGCAGCATTCCTGACTTGGGCTAAGTATTTGGCCGCTTCCACAGTCTTCTTGGGGAGATGATTGCCCGCGCGGAACTTCTCGAGCTTCTGGCCGATGCCGGACGCACCGGCCAGCGAGACTCCTGCTCGAGTCGCCAATCTGGCCAGAAAAGACTCGATGGCTCTTGCTGCGTCACCCACCTCGCAATGTTTCCGTATTCCAGGTCAACCTTCGAGACACGCACATACATTCCGTGCATGTTATGCCCACATTACCAGGAATAGTCTCGAAAAGGTGCACTTCCCTGACCTACGTTCCTCCAGTTACACGGAGTCTACTGCAATCATCTTATGTCAACTCCAAAACCCCACGGTATTTGCCCGCGGTGTGCTTTAATACTCTTTGAATCCTCGCATCCACTCGGGCCAGTCCTCCGGCTGGACGTTGCCGGCCTTCGTCCA
>CAZDTD010000267.1:0-3784 GCA_964507995.1 uncultured Pirellulales bacterium
TGAGCAGCTTGGACAACATCGTGCCCCGATGCCACGAGGAATTGGGCGGTCGCCGCATAGACATCTTGGTCGAGCAGCAACCTCATGCGGAGGCCGCCGTAAGGTGGATATCTTCGCCGGATACAAGCGCAATCGCGTAGTTCAGGCAGGCACGGACATCTTCCACAGTCAGATCGGGATAATAGCTGTCAATGATCTCGCTGAACCCGATGCCTTCGCCAATCAGTTCCAAGACGCTTTGAACTGTGACTCGTGTGCCTGCAATGCAGGGTTTGCCAAAATGCACAGCCGGATTGACTTCGATTCGATCTATCATCACAGCACCTCACAGCAGGAGCCTCAATCTATGGATCCATTGTACACTCGGGAGACCGGCGATGGAAGTGCCAGCCTGACCCCAGTTGCGATGGAATCAATCATCAACTGTTGAGGATCTTGATGGCATCTTCGACGGAGGCGTCTTCGTGGACCATTTTGCTGAGGGCCCGGACCATTTTGTCGGGTTTTGCGTGCTGCCAGGCGTTGCGGCCGATGGACAGGCCCGCCGCTCCGGCGGCCAGGGCGCCTTCGACCATCTTGAAGATTTCCTCGTCGCTGTTCATTTTGGGCCCGCCGGCGATGACGACCGGGATCGGGCAGCCATCGACGACCTCTTTGAAGGTCTCGGCGCTGCCGGTATAGCCCACCTTCACGATGTCCGCGCCGAGTTCGGCGCCGACCCGGGCGGCCAGTTTGACGTTCTTCACGTCGTACTCGTTCTTGATCTTGGACCCGCGGGTGTAGATCATGGCCACGAGCGGCATCTGCCAGTCGCTGCACCGCTCGCTGACCATGCCGAACTGGCGGAGCATCTCTTTGTCGGTCTCGGCGCCGAGATTGATATGGATCGAGACGGCGTCGGCCCCCAGCTTGAGGGCCTCTTCGACCGTGCAGACGAGTTCTTTCGCGTTCGGGTCCGGGCTCAGCAAAGTCCCGGCGGAAAGGTGGATAATCAGACCGACATCCTGGCCGGAACGGCGATGCCCGGCGCGGACCATGCCTTTGTGCATCAGGATGGCATTTGCGCCGCCTGTGACCATGTGGCTGATGGCCTGTCGCATATCGATGAGCCCTTCGATCGGTCCGACTGTGACGCCGTGGTCCATCGGAATGATGACTGTCCGTTGAGAGTTGCGGTCGATGATTCGCTCCAATCGTATTGCCTTGCCTATCATGGCGAAACCTCCCTTATAATCGGTTCTCGGGCTTGAAAAGAGTGCCCCCAATCCATCCTGGGCCATCATAAATGATGGGCGTATGATGTACCTTTGTTGCAACGTAGGCAAGAAAAAAACATGGTTTCGAGTCGGCCATGCGGATGCTGCAAAAGTCTTGGTAGGGAGAGCTGGACTTTTTCGCAGCGGGCAACGGGTGTCGTAGGACAACAACCGGGCAAAAAATACGTAGTTATACGTATTGCATTTTCCATGGGCGGCTGGTACAATTAGATTGATAAATGGGATATTTCCCGGATAGGGATTTCATAGTGGATCCTCGCACTGCCGGGTTTGGGTAGAGGGTTGGAGAAAAGGCAAAGGCGAGGGAGGACGCTGCTGTCGCACGGTTTTCCGGCGGCGTTCACTGATATAGTGCAGTGGATAATGAAGACCCCAGATTCTGGCACCTGGGGGTTTAGGTTCGGCGTGTAGAGGAGAAATGCAGAGGGGTGCGAAAACTGAATGGAGGCGAACATCAAAAGCATCACACCCAACGGTTTGCGCTTGTGACTGAGTCGGTGAAAGGCTGACGGGGGAACAGAGTGTTCCGACGCAGTCTGAACGGCAGTCAGTCTAACGTAGCAAATGCCGTCGGCACTCTTGTGAGAGTCATTTCTCCTTACTCATCGCATCCAGAAATGGCGAGTCACAGGTGCGACAAAATGCATTCAGGGGTGCGCAAGGCCGAATCGATACAGCGGTTGCCTACGACTGGAATGACAAGGTTTGCGGATCGCTTGGATTCTGGGACATCCAGGGCGGTTTGACTTCGTTGGTGGACATGGCAGGTTGTGAACTTCGCGCATCGCGGGAAGCATTTGCTTCGGCATGCCTCCACATTGTGGGCGCAAGGCTTCATGGATTCAGTCTGCCTGGCTGCCAAGGGTCGCAGATAGTCAATGAAGGTCTTCGCCGACGCGTGCAGGTATTGATCTACACCGGCATCCACGCGGGTAGTGACCCGCTATAGGCGAGACGAAGTCCTCTCTATCTGCTTGTCTGCTTGTGTTTTTGTAAGTCCTGGCACGGATGTGATACCGGCGTCGGCCGGCGAGAAGCGGCCTCTGCATTTTGGGGCCGTTGCCGACGGGGACGGAGTCTGCCCGGAGGGCAGTGTCTCGCCTGATCCACATGGATGTTCTTCCTATGCGGGAACTGCCGGTGGACCGGTGCTTCAGAGGTGGCATGCACACGTACATTTTTGTATTTCTTGCCGCTGCATTGCTGGCGGAGGCATTCACGCCCATTGTGATCCGATTGGCACGGCGAATCGGCGCAGTGGACAATCCGACCATCCGCAGCGTTCATACCAACCCAATCCCGCGGCTCGGTGGGGTAGCGATCTATTTTGCCACGGTGGGCGTAATCGTCGGCATGTTGCTCCTGGACAACACGATCGGGGAACGATTCCGGGATGTCCGGCTTCAGATTCTGACTTTTCTGGGGGTAGTGAGCGGGATCTTTCTGATCGGTTTGGTGGACGATCTCAAGGGGTTGCCCGCGCGGGTCAAATTTGCGGCCGAGTTGCTCGGCGCTGTGGCGATGTGTCTCGTCGGCGTGAAAATCGGGCACATTGGGATTCTGAACACATTCGATCTGAACTTGGGCTGGTTGGGTTATCCGATCACGGTGTTGTGGATCGTCGGAATCACGAATGCCGTCAATATGAGCGACGGCCTCGACGGCTTGGCGGCCGGCGTGTCGGCGATCACCTGCGGCGTCATCGCCGCATTTGCGCTGCATGGGAGTATCATCCACGATGGGATGGCGCGAAGCAACGACGTGATGATGGCCGTCTTCTCCCTGGCGATGGTCGGCAGCCTGGCCGGTTTTCTGATCTTCAACTTCAATCCCGCCAAAGTGTTCATGGGGGATTGCGGAAGTTTGTTCCTGGGCTTTACGATCGCCACCGCCAGTGTCATGTGCGTGTCGAAATCGGCGACTCTCGTTGCTCTGGCCTTGCCTGCCCTTGCTTTAGGCATCCCGATCTTTGACACGCTGTTCTCCATGCTGCGGCGTTTTCTGGAGCGACGATCCCTTTTTGCCCCCGATCGCAGCCATTTCCATCATCGTTTGCTGGAACTGGGATTCACGCAGCGACATGCCGTCCTGATCATTTATACCGCGACCCTTGTGGCGGCCGGTCTCGGATTGCTCATGATGGTGCGGGAGAGCCTCGGTTCGCTGATCGTGTTCGGCATCGTTCTGCTCCTCATCGTATGCCTCTTCCGGCTGGCCGGGGTCGTTCGCCTCCGGCAGGTAGTGACCCGTCTTCGAGAAAAGTACGAGTACTCGTTGCACGAGCGGGGGGAACAGCGAACCTTTGAGCAACTGCAGTTGCGTTTCCGCCAGGTTCGCGATGCGAAGCAGTGGCGAGAGGCCCTGTGCGAGGCGGCGAACCGGATGGATTTCGCATGGATTGCCCTGAAGGTGATCCACGCCGATGGCCGGGTTGACGAGGAGATCTGGAGATCTCCGTACGCACAGCAGGACTTGTCGAGAATCATCACGTTCACGATTCCCCTCGG
>CAZDTD010000267.1:3884-4959 GCA_964507995.1 uncultured Pirellulales bacterium
GGCTCCGGCGGGTATGCCGGCTCCCCTTGACATCATGGGGTTGCCGGTAATGCCGTTCGAAAGCTACGAACACGTTCTTACGTGCGTCGAGCAGACGATCGAGTTGAAGAACCGATCCTTCTGTATCGCCATGAATCCCATCAAGATCTATCGTGCTTGGCATGAACCTGAGCTGGTGGATCTGTTGCGAAGGGCGCAGTATTGCATCTGCGATGGTGTAGGGGTCTCGATCGCAGCGAGAATACTCCACAGACGGGGCATACAGCGGATTACGGGTTGTGATCTGTTCCTCCGGCTGCTTGGCCTGGCTTCAAGCCGGCAGTGGGGTGTCTATTTGTTGGGGGCTTCCCCGCAGTCGAACGCCGCTGCGCGATCGCGGCTCCAGGAGATGTACCCGAACCTGAGGATTGTGGGTTCGCACGACGGATTCTTCGAGGATTCCCTCGCGATTGTTGAGCAGATCAACGCCAGCGGAGCCGACCTGTTGTTTGTGGCGATGGGTTCGCCAAAACAAGAATATTGGATCGGACAGCACCGGGACGCCATCCTGGCGACCTTCTGTATGGGAGTCGGCGGGAGTTTCGATATCGCGGCGGGCAGTCTACGGAGGGCTCCGAAGGCTTTTCGCGTCACCGGCACCGAATTTCTGTTTCGCCTCATGATGGAACCTCGTAAAAGGTTTTCCCAGCAGATCATCCTCTCGCGATTCCTGCTCCGTGTGATCGCAAGAAGGGTCTTCGGTCCAAACCGCTTTGTGGAGTGTGCGTAGATGTCCTGGGTCCGATTCGCGACCGGGAGGTATCGGCGGTGAAAAAGAAGCATCGTGGCGACAAGATGAACGCCCACCCTGCAAAGAAGAGGGGCTGGCGTGATGATTCCCAGGGACCGGTGGAGATACCGCAGCTTTCGGATCCGATCGCAAGGAACCCGAAGGATACAAATGAGCCTTACGAGCAGACACAGATGGCCAAGGTCCACCGCATAGGGGATGGCCGTTCTCAGGTTGTCCCCGGCGAATCGATGGCTGCGCGATACGGCGGAGGCGGGCCGCAATTGTCGCAGGCCCCTTCGGCGA
>CAZDTD010000268.1:0-4957 GCA_964507995.1 uncultured Pirellulales bacterium
CCGAGATGCGAGTACTCCTCGATGGCCTTGAGCCGCTTGGCGGCGATGGGCGAGACCGGCCTCGAATTCGGCATCAGCATGTAGGCGTAGGCGCGGTGCTTGTACCGCCCGACCCGGCCGCGAAGCTGGTGCAGCTCGGCCAGGCCGAACCGGTCAGCATCGTTGACGAAGATCGTGTTGGCGTTCGGGATGTCGAGGCCCGACTCGATGATCGTCGTGCACACGAGCACATCGGTGGCCCCGAGCACGAACTTGACCATCGCATCCTCCAGCTCGCGTCGGCTCATCTGGCCGTGGGCGATGTGAACCCGCGCCTCCGGGGCCAGTTTCTGGATTTCCCAGGCCTTTTTCTCGATGGACTGGACGCGGTTGTGCAGGAAGAAGACCTGGCCCTGGCGGTTCAGCTCGCGATAGATCGCCTTGCGGATCAGATCCTGGTTGTACGTCGTGACGCTGGTCACAATGCTCCGGCGGTCCAGCGGCGCGGTCGTCAGCGAACTGATGTCCCGCAGGCCGAGCATCGCCATGTGCAGCGTGCGCGGGATGGGCGTCGCGGTCATCGTGAGGATATCCACGTTGACCCGCATGCGTTTGAGCCGCTCCTTGTGGTCGACGCCGAACCGCTGCTCCTCGTCGATAATCAGCAGGCCCAGGTCCTTGAACGCGACGTCCTTGCTGAGCAGGCGGTGCGTGCCGATCAGGATATCCACGTCGCCTCTCTTGGCTCGCGTGAGGATCTCCTTGGCCTGCCGGCCCGTTTTGAAGCGGTTGAGAACCTCGACTGTCACAGGGAAATCGGCGAACCGCTCGCTGAAGGTCCGGCCGTGCTGGACGGAGAGCACCGTCGTCGGCACGAGAACCGCGACCTGCTTGCCCCCCTCGACGGCCTTGAACGCGGCCCGCATGGCGAGTTCGGTCTTGCCGTAGCCGACGTCGCCGCAGAGGAGCCGGTCCATGGCGACGGGCTGCTGCATGTCGGTCTTGATCTCACCGATGGCTCCGATCTGGTCGGGCGTTTCCTGGTACGGAAACGACTCCTCGAACTCCATTAGCCACTGGGAGTCCGGGCCGTAGGCGATGCCGCCGGTGGCCTGGCGTTTCGCCTGGACTTCGAGCAGCTCGACGGCCAGGTCGCGAACGGATTCCGCGACCTTCTCCTTCTGCTTCTGCCAGCGCTTGGTGCCCACCTTGCTGAGCGTGGGCCGCTTCGGACTGGTGCCGATGTACTTCTGGATCAGCGCGATATTCTGGACCGAGACGTGGATTTTCACGCTGTCCGCGTACTCGATGGTGAGGTACTCCCCTTTGCCTTTCGTGGCGAGGGCATCTTGTCCTTGCGTATCGTGGGCATCCCCCGATCGGGTCGAGGGCAGGCTCTGCCCGTAATTCTTCTCCTCAATGGTCTCGATTCCCAGGTATTTACCGACGCCGTAGGAGACGTGGACCACGTACTCGCCCGGCTGGAGATCGGCGAGGCTGTCCACGGGCGTCGTCGCCCGAGCCGGTCGTTCCCGCCTTCGCAGGGCGTACTGGCCGAACAGCTCGTGGTGACTGACGAGGATCGTGTTCAACGACTCGACGAAGAAACCCTGGTGGACATAGCCAAGCGGAAGCTGGAGATTGCGAGGAACCTGGCCGGCGATCTCCCGAACGATCTCGCTTACGCGCTGAGTCTCCGCGGGACTCTCGCAATACAGCAGGACGTTGCTGCCTTCCTTAGCCCGCTGGACCAGCTCGTCAAGGGCCGCCTTGTGCCCGGCCCAGAGCGACGTAGACGCCCGCTCGAACTGCTGCACGCTCTTGACGTCGAGCTTGAGAGGTTCCTGCGATGGGTCCGTCGCGAATCGGCAGATGTGCAGTTGTGCGAGCCGCCCGACGGAGTCGTAGATCTCGGGCCAGGGATACAGGCGGTCCGCCTTCTCGATGCGGGCGAGGAAGACCCTGGCCACCTCCTCCACCTCCGCGGGCTCCTCGAAGACGACAATCGCATCGGCAGGCAGGACATTCGTGAACAGCTCCCGCTGCTCGACGACCGCCTCCGACGCCGCAGCGACAATGCGGATGTCGCGGATATCCTGCGTGGACCGCTGCGTGTCCAGATTGATCTCGCGAACGCTCTCGACCGTGTCGCCGAAGAATTCGATGCGGATAGCCTGCGATTCGTCAATCGATGCGACGTCGGTTCCGCCCGCGATGCGGGCCAATGGAGCGTAGATGTCGATGATTCCGCCGCGGCGGGCAAACTGGCCCGGCAGGTCCACCGCATCGACCCGCTCGAAGTTGTTCTGCACGAGCCACTCGATCACAGTCTCCGGGTCCACGGTTTGATTCCGCGCGATCAGCAGCGCGCTTTGACGCAGCGCCGACGGCTTCGGGATGGGCTGGCACAGCGCCTGCACCGGCGCGGCAATCACGACTCCCTTGCCCTGGCCTGTTTCGACGTCGCTCAACAGTGACACAAGCCGCAATCGCTGAGCCCGTGTCTCGTCCGTAGCGTCGGCCAGTTCCTCCTCGCCCTCCCAGGCGGGAAGTAATTCGACCTGCTCGACACCGAAGGTCTTGAGATCATCGAAGGCCCGGTCCGCCTCGTCGATGTGCGGACACACATGCAGAATCGGCCGATGGAGCGTCCTGGAGATGTGCGAGGTCAGCAGGCGCGCAAACGACCCCCATGTCCCCTCGACGTTCACCGGCCCCTGCGAGCGGCTCAGTCGGGCGACGACCTCCGAGACCACCTTGTCACGCTGCAAATCCATCAATCCGAAATGTTCAAAGCACGAATCTCGAAATCCGAAACAAATCCAAATGACTCAAATCCAAATGGCGGAAACAACGACAAGTTGTCCGGTCGTCCGTTTTGAATTTCGGTCATTCGTGCTTGTTTCGGATTTCGAGTTTCGGATTTCGGATTTTCCTGCCTGCCGCTTACTGCCCCTGCTCCTTCAGCTTCTTCACGATCTCCCTGGCGGTCTTCACGACGTTGTCGGTCGTGATGCCGAAGTTCTCGAAGCACGCCTTGTACGGAGCCGAGGCGCCGAAGCCCTGCATCCCAATGAAGACGCCGTGATCGCCGAGCCAGCGATGCCAGCCGAAATCGGTCGCGGCCTCGATCCCGACGCGGGCCTTCACCTGCGGCGGAATCACGGAATGCCGGTACTTCTCATCCTGCTTTTCGAAGAGCGACCAGCACGGCATGCTCACCACCTGTGAGGCAATCCCCTCGGCGTCGAGCTTCGTCGCTGCTTCCATCGCGATCTGGACTTCCGAACCGCTGGCCATCAGAATGACCTCCGGGTTGCCCCGGCTGGTCAGGACATACGCTCCCCGGCTGAGATTGGCAGCCGAGGCGTAGCGATTCTGGTCGATGACCGGCAAACCCTGGCGGCTCAGGAGCAGACCGACAGGCTGGTGCGGATGCTCCAGGATGTACTTCCACGCCTGGGCGGTTTCGTTGGCATCCGCCGGACGGATCACCAACAGATCCGGGATCGCACGCAACGCCGCGAAGTGCTCGACCGGCTGATGGGTCGGACCGTCTTCGCCCAGGCCGATGCTGTCGTGCGTCCAGACGAAGATCGTCGGGTACTTCGACAGGGCCGCGACGCGAACCGCACCCCGCATGTAGTCGGAGAAGACCAGGAAGGTCCCGCCGTAGGCCCGCAACAGACGCGAGACGCTGATACCGTTCATGATCGCGCCCATGGCGTGCTCGCGGACACCGTAGCGGATGTACCGGCCGCCCGGCACATCTTTTTGGAAATCAGCCGCACCGGCGAACTGCGTGTTGTTCGAGGGCGTCAGATCTGCCGAGCCGCCAAGCACCAGCGGCAGCTTCGGCATGATCGCGTCGAGGACCTTGCCCGATGCCTGTCGGGTGGCGACGGCTTTGCCGGGCTCGAACTTGGGCAGGATCTCGTCCAGTTTCACGGGCAGCCGACCCTCGGCAGCATCCTGGAACTCCCTCGCCAGATCGGGGTACTGCTGGGCGTACTGCTCGAACAAGGCATTCCACTGTTTCTCGGCTTCGGTTCCCTGCTCGACCGCCTGGCGCATGTGGTCGAGGGCCTTCTGCGGGACAACGAACTGCTGATTCGGGTCCCAGCCGAACTTCTCCTTCATCCCCTTGATTTCCTGCTCGCCCAGCGGAGCGCCGTGGGCCTTGGCAGTGTCCTGCAGGGTCGGAGCGCCGTAGGCGATGTGCGTGCGAAGCTGGATCATCGAGGGACGCTCGACCTCGCTCTTGGCGTTGATCAGAGCCCGCTCGAACTTCTTCATGTCGTTGCCGTCGCCCTCGACCTTCTGGACGTGCCAGCCGTAGGCCTGGAACCGCTTGGCCCGGTCCTCGGTGAAGGACAGTTCCGTCTGACCGTCGATGCTGATGTGGTTGTCGTCGTAGATGACCACGAGGTTATCGAGGCCCAGGTGGCCCGCCAGCGAGCAGGCCTCGGAGGAGATGCCCTCTTCCAGGTCGCCGTCGCCGCAGAAGACGTAGACCTTGTAGTCGATGATCGGGAAGCCCTCGCGATTGAAGTGGCTGGCGAGGTACTTCTGGGCGATGGCCATGCCGACGGCGCTGGAGATCCCCTGTCCCAGCGGCCCGGTGGTCAGTTCGATGCCCAGTTGGGGGTTGTATTCCGGGTGTCCCGGCGTCTTGCTGCCCCACTGGCGGAACTGCTTGAGGTCGTCGAGCGTCAGGCCGTAACCGGTCAGATAGAGCAACGAGTACAGCAACATGCTGCCGTGCCCGCCGGAGAGGACGAACCGGTCGCGGTTGTGCCACTGGGGATTCGTGGGATTGTGGCGCAGGTGCTTGGTCCACAGGACGTAAGCCGCCGGGGCCAGGCCGATCGGCATGCCGGGATGGCCGCTCTTGGCCTTTTCCACCCCATCCACCGCCAGAAAACGAATCGTATCGACGCACAACTGATCAAGTTTCAACAAACCCGGATGACCCATC
>CAZDTD010000269.1:0-4936 GCA_964507995.1 uncultured Pirellulales bacterium
CAAGCCGCGAGGCGAATTCTTCCACACGAACTGGACCGGCCGGGGCGGCGCGACCCGCGCTTCGACCTACGTCGTGTGACAAAAGACCTTTTGCCACAGAGGACACAGAGAGCACAGAGAAGATTGGTGAAAGCAAGGGAAACAGGATTATCTCATCTGTTTCACACTTCATTCCAACCTCTGTGTATCTCTGTGGCCCTCTGTGGCTCATCTTCTTGTTGACCCTGGCCTGAAGGCAAACTGATGTACGACAGTCTCCGCATGCAATCGGTGCAGACGCCGATCATTCCCGTTGTCGGCGAGTTGATCCGAGCCAATCCCGGCACGATCTCGCTCGGCCAGGGCGTCGCCTATTACGGTCCGCCGGCCCAGGTCGCCCAGTATGTCGAGCGGTTCTTTGCCGATCCGCAAAACCACAAGTACAAGCTCGTCCAGGGCATTCCCGAACTGCTGGAGGCCATCGAGAGCAAGCTTGCGGCCGAGAACGGCGTCCGCATCGGGCCCGGCCAGCGGATCATTGTCACGGCCGGCGCGAACATGGGCTTCGTCAACGCGGTCCTCGCCATCACCGATCCGGGCGACGAGATCATTCTGAACCTGCCCTACTACTTCAACCACGAGATGGCGATCACGATGGCCGATTGCAAGGCCGTCTGCGTGCCCACGGATGAGAACTACCAGTTGCAACCACGTCGGATCGAGAAGGCGATCACGGACCGGACGCGGGCGGTTGTCACGATCTCGCCCAACAACCCGACGGGGGCCGTGTATCCGGAGAATGCCCTTCGTCAGGTGAACGATATCTGCCGCCGGCATGGCGTCTACCACATCTCGGACGAGGCATACGAGTACTTCGTCTACGACGGCGCGAAGCATTTCGCACCCGGCGCGATCGAGGGCAGCTTGGAGCACACGATCTCGCTCTATTCCCTGTCGAAGGCCTACGGCTTCGCGAGCTGGCGGATCGGTTGGATGGTGATTCCCGAGCGGCTCTTCGAGCCGGTCCGCAAGATCCAGGACACGATCCTGATCTGCGCTCCGGTGGTCTCGCAATGGGCGGCCCTCGGTGCGATGCAAGTTGGCAAGTCCTACTGTGAAGAGAAACTTGCCGAGACCCGCGAGATCCGCGCGATTTTCCTGAAGGAACTGGCGACGATCCAAGACCTGGTCACGATCCCGCGAGCCGAGGGCGCATTCTACGTGCTGCTTCGCGTCCGCACGGACATGGCCCCGATGCGTCTGGCGCAGCGGTTGATCGAGGAACACAAAGTCGCGGTCATTCCCGGCGAAACGTTCGGCGTCCGGGACGAATGCCTGCTGCGGGTCGCCTACGGCGCCCTGCGGAAGGACACCGCCGCCGAGGGGATCGACCGGCTCGTTCGAGGACTGCGACAAGTCCTGGCCGCCTGACGAGGGCATGCATGAAACGATACAGACAATCTGGAGGTCGAGCTATGAGATACGTGCGAATCCTGCTTCTCGGGTGCCTGTTGGCTATGGCCGTCGTGACGGCCGTCGGATGTCACACGATGGAAGGTGTCGGCGAGGACCTTGAGCAGGCTGGCCAGGCGATCCAGGACGCCTTCGACTGATTGCTCCTGGGAAAGAACCGGGACGCCGGCCCTGCGAGGGGGGCCGCTGCCGTGGGCTTATAGCTCACCGGTCGGTTTTATCCCTGCGGAACTTGATCCACTCCAGACACAAGCCGCTCGCCGGGGCGAGGTGGCCTGCCGCCCTGCGGTTGCGCGCCGCCAGGATCACGGCCATGTGCTCGGGGGGCCAGTGGCCGCGTCCGATGTCGATGAGCGTTCCTGCGATGATGCGGACCATGTGGTGCAGGAAACCGCCGCCCTCCACGTCGATGGCCACGGCATCCGGGTTGCTTTCGCAGCCCTGTGCGACCTCGCAGCGGAAGATCGTCCGTATGGTGTTGTCCCCTTCCTCTACCGCGGCGGCGAAGGAGTGGAAATCGTGCAATCCGACAAGGTGTTGCGCCGCCGCTTGCATGGGCTCCACGGCCAGTCGAGCCGGGAAATGCCAGCAGAACCGAGCGTTGCGGATCGGTCCCCGCCGGCCGGTGTGGATCGTGTAACGGTACGCCTTGCGAGTGACATCCGCCATCACGCTGAACTCCGGCTCGACCTCGCGAGCGTCGAGGACGGTGATGTCCGGCGGCAGGCGGTCGTTCAACGCAGGGGGAAGATCGTCCGTCACGATGGAATGGGCCGTCTCGATCAGACCCACCTGCCCTCGCGCGTGGACGCCGGCATCGGTCCGGCTGGCCCCCTGGACGTGAGTTGGGCAGCGCAGCAGCAAGCCCGCCGCTTCGCAGAGGGTCCCCTGGACCGTCTTGAGCCCCGGCTGAATCTGCCAGCCATGGTAGTTGGTGCCGTCATAGGCGATCACCAGCTTGATCTTGCGACGCGTAAGCATCCTTAACTTGTCCGCGCAACCCTATTCGCGGTCTGCAATTCGATCCCGTCAATCCTGTCGAACGTCCCCATCCGCAGGCGGGTTCCCGGCCGATCCCTGTCCCAGGATCGTAGTGAGCTGTGGACGGATGACGTCGCGAACCCGTCGAACGATGTCAAACGCATCTTCTGTCTCGCGGCGACTGATGATGTCCCAGTCCCCCGGATACCGGGTCTCCACGGCATAGCGGTTCAGAATCGCCAGGGATTCTTCCTGCACGTTGGGCCTGTGGCTCGCAGGAATGCGATGAGCCAACTCAATGAGATCGTGGCTCTTCGGAACTGGCAACGAACAACAGATCAAAAGGGCCTTCAGATACTTCTCGACGCACTGCTGAGTGTGGAAGCAGACCGTGGTCACAGGGCAATCATCGCCCAGGGTGAGGACGTACTCGGCGTTTCTGTAATCTTCTTCGGCCTTTTCGATCCATTGCCGCACGAGATGAACCTGCTCAGGCCGCATCGTAGAGCACCTTGCCTTCCCGGACGGCCGGATACACGATGTGGCCTGCTGTGTCCCGGTACTTTTCGAATTCTTCCGGTGTGACAACGATCAGGTCCAATGGAAATCTGCGATCCGCCAGCGCCAGGTCGATCTCGACGGCCTGGCGACGCTTGGAGCCTTCGACCTTCATAACAACCAGCAGATCAACATCGCTGTCCGGCCCGGCCGAGCCGCGAGCGTATGAGCCGAACAGAATGATCTTGGCCGGGCGGAATCGATTTACGATCCGCTGAACAGCGTTCTCGATCTCGGTGATCGGATTCCCCTGTTCCATCTTGTTGTCACTCCGTCTGTGTTTTCTGGATCTTGGCCCAGGTGTCCTTCAGTGTCACGGTACGGTTGAAGACGAGCCGATCGGACGCGGTGTCCGGGTCGACGCAGAAATAGCCGAGTCGTTCGAACTGGTAGCGGCTTTGCGGGGCCGCGGCCGCCAGCGCGGGCTCGACGTAACAGTCCGTTAGAGTCTCCAACGAGTTCGGGTTCAGGTTCGACGTGAAGTCCTGGCCCTCGGGCGCCTCGTCCGGATCGGGCTTGGTGAACAGGCTGTCGTAGAGCCGGACCTCGGCCTTGAGGGCCCGTTCGGCGGACACCCAGTGCAGCGTCGCCTTGACCTTGCGGCCGTCGGGGGCGTCGCCGCCGCGAGTGGCCGGGTCGTAGGTGCAGTGCAACTCGACGACCTTGCCGCTCGCGTCCTTCACGACGCGGTTGCAGGTGATGAAGTACGCATATCGCAGGCGGACCTCCCGGCCGGGGGCCATCCGGAAAAACTTCTTCGGCGGCTCCTCCATGAAGTCCTCCTGCTCGATGTACAGTTCCCGCGAGAAGGGGACCTTTCGCGTGCCGGCGGACGGGTCTTCCGGGTTGTTGATCGCGTCCAGCTCTTCGACCTGGCCCTCCGGATAGTTGTCGATCACGACCTTCAGCGGATGCAGCACAGCCATCACGCGGGGCGAGGTCTTGTTCAGATCCTCACGCAGGCAGTGCTCCAGCAGAGCCACGTCCACCGTGCTGTTGAACTTGTTGACGCCGATGAGTTTGCAGAACTGGCGGATGCCGGCGGGCGAGTAGCCGCGACGACGCATGCCGGAGATCGTGGGCATGCGCGGGTCGTCCCAGCCGCGAACGAACTTCTCCTTGACGAGCCTGAGCAGCTTTCGCTTGCTCATCACCGTGTACGTCATGTTCAGCCTGGCGAACTCGATCTGCTGCGGATGGTGGATCTTCCTGCCCCACGGTCCCGAGCCGTCGTCGGTCCGGCCCTCGTTCACCGCGTCGATGAACCAGTCGTAGAGCGGTCGGTGATTCTCGAACTCCAGCGTGCAGATCGAGTGCGTGATGCCTTCGATGGAGTCCTCGAACCCGTGGGCCCAGTCGTACATCGGGTAGATGCACCATTTGTCGCCCTGGCGGTGATGGCGATCGTGGACGATCCGGTACATGATCGGGTCGCGGAGATTCAGGTTCGGGTGGGCCATATCGATCTTGGCGCGGAGGGTCTTGGAGCCGTCGGGGAACTCGCCTTTGCGCATCCGCTCGAAGAGGTCCAGATTCTCCTCGATCGTGCGGTCGCGGTAGGGACTGGGTTTTCCCGGCTGAGTGAGCGTGCCGCGATACTCGCGAACCTCGTCGCCAACGAGGTCGCAGACGTAGGCTTTGCCCTTGCGGATCAGCTCGACCGCCCAGTCGTACATCTGCTGGAAGTAGTCGGAGCCGTAGAAGAGCCGATCATCCCATTGGCCCCCGAGCCAGCGGACGTCCTCGATGATGGAATCGACGTACTCCTGCTCTTCCTTCTCGGGGTTCGTGTCGTCGAAGCGCAGGTTGAACTGCCCGCCGAACTCGGCGGCGATGCCATAGTTGAGGTTGATGCTCTTGGCGTGGCCGATGTGCAGATAGCCGTTCGGCTCCGGCGGGAACCGCGTCGCGATCCGCCCGTTCCACTTGCCGGTCTTCAGGTCGT
>CAZDTD010000270.1:0-4885 GCA_964507995.1 uncultured Pirellulales bacterium
GCGCTGAGGAGCTGATCCCGCCGGCTCTTGACGACCCGCAGGAGCATCTGGAGGGAGTCCGAGTACCTCGCGAGCTTGGCGATTCGCATGATCCGCATGACGCGAAACAGGCGGAACATGCGAAGCACGCGCAGGTCCACCCCGACGAAGGGCAGATAAAAAGGCAACACCGCGGCCAAATCCACCAACGCCAGGGGGGTACAGGCGAAACGGAGCCGGCCGACGACAGGATTCGCGTAGGCGGGGTTCTCCACGCAGGACCACATCCGCAGGACGTACTCCACGGAAAAGACAGCCACTGAGAAGTACTCAAAGGCGGCGAACCAGGTTGGCGCGGACGAGTGGATGCGATCGACGGATTCGACGACCATAGCCGCCACGTTCAGCAGGATCAGGCCGACGATGAACATGTCGAAGACACGGCTCGGCATATCGACGGCCGTCGCGTGGCCCAGGACTTCTCGCGTGCGTCTGCGAGCCTTCAGATACGCGCCATCACCGGCCGGTTTCGCCGATACCATCGGATCTCTGACGTTTTGTGTTTCCATGTTGAGGACGACATTTTACCCGCCTGGCCACCTGAAGGCACGCAAATTGCCGGCCCATGCGGTTTCTCCAAAGAGGAATTCGCGTCATTGGCTTGGCGGGCGGCGCTTGTTATGCTTTATTGGATGTTAGACTGAGGCGGCAGATGGATCCGGGACATGCATTTAATCAATCGAATTCTCAACAGAAACGTCGATGTCGAGGGCGAACTCGGCTACTTCGGCCTGGGCCCCTGGTGGCTCGCGACCTTCTCTGCGAAACAGCGTCAGGATATGGAAGCGGCCGTTCGAGGTCCCGCGATGTCGGCCGGGGCACGGCCCCTGACGAAAGATCGTGGGTTGCTGTGCGTTCAGACAGCGGCGGAATTGCTCGTTCTCCTGGCGGATCGGCTCAGCGACAAGTCAGAAAACCGGTCCCTCACCTGCTTGGTTCTCGCCAAGGCCGAGGAACGCGCTCTCGTCGAGAACGACCTGCTCGGTCTGCATTCCGCCTATCACCAGACGATTCGCCTGCACCTGCGATGGCGAGATCAGTTCGCGGATGCGGCGGACCTGGCGTTTGCCGCCTGCCACAAGCAGATACGGATTTCCGCACAAGTGGCCCAGGCGTTTCATGAAAGATTTCCCTGTACCCCTCTGCCCATCCATCTGGGATATCAGTACGCGACGACCATCCTGGAGCAGCAGGACATCTACGGGCGTGCCATCGAGATGTGCAAACAGGCCATGGACGAGGGTTGGAGCGGCAACTGGCCGTTGCGCATCAGTCGGATGGCCAGACGTCTGCATGATCGACCTCCAACGGTGCGATACATCTCCTCGTCCGGCCTGGAACCCGTGTAGGTGGGCCGGCTCAACTACCGCGCTGCCGGTGCACCAGTGACAACTCCGCCTGGTATTGCTTCCCGATTGTCACCGGTATTGCGACACGGATCATTCCCTCGCCCAGACGATTCTGCAGTTGCCGGCCGTAGACGACGGATGGAATCGAGATCTCGATATTCGTGATCTCGTGCTGTATGCGGGTTTTGACCCCGCCCATGACCATGTTCGCGATCTCGCCGATCGCGTCGATAGTCTCGCTGTCGCTCAAGGCGGAGCTATCTTCCATGCAGAGCATGCCGGCCGCTACGGCTTTTGCGCACTCGCAACTGCAGGAGATTCCAAAGCAGCCTTCCACGTCGCCCGTGAACGTGATGGTCGCGAGGAACATCGCGTCGTCTTTCTGTGACGTCGGATCGGCCAGCCGTTCCATTGGCATTGAGACCATGCTTGCGAAGACCTCCTTCGCGCCGTCCAACATCACGTCCTCAAACGATACAGTCGTTGTCATAAACTCTCCACCGGCCCGCGGAAAAGGTGCGGATCCTCCCACCACCGTGTCCCCGGCACGGTTGCCGAGGCACTTATCGTCCCTACATCGGCCGAACCGGCCGCATTCTCAAGTGGTTTCTCGATGTTTCTGTCCCCATATCCGCACCAATAGGGCCCGCAAGCGGGGGTGCCCGACTGGCGTTCACGGACGAGTGTATCCTCTCGTCCGGTAATCCACGTTCAGGGGAGTATCTTGACCATCCGCCGGAACACGTCGGGGCCCGCACCATGTAGACGCGGGCCCCGGAAACATACTCCTGGAAACGATCACTGCCCGAGATCGGGCGATACGTACTCCCCTTCGTAGAACCGTATGCAATCCAGCCACATCACGCTGGCCGCGAAACCCACATGAAACGTGATGCAACCCGGATTGACGTCCTGTGAGAATACAGGCGTCGTCAGGCTGTATTCGGCCCATTCGTCCGTCATCGTAAACTCGGTCGCGCCGTATCCCGTCCACGGATCGGCATCCAGCTCCGGCTTGAAGTTGATCTGCCGGGTGCCCGCGTCGCACTTGCAGAACGCCGACAGCGTGTACGCCCGGTTCTTCTGGAACGTCAAACCGGTCTGCTTGATGCCGCTGTCCCAGAAGTTGGCGCCCGCAGTCTCGACCGTCACCTGCATGCAGAAATCGCCTTCGACCGTGTCGGCCGGGACCGCCTCGATCGTGCCGCCGTAGATGGTCCACGGATCGACAGCGCCGGTCTCGAAGCCGCTGTTGGTCAGCAGGTTCTTGTAAACCCGCTCGACGACGCAGCCGACGCGGATGTCGTCGATGAAGATCCGGCCGGTGTCGCCGGGCGTCGGATTGGCCGGATCGCCCACGCCAACGTACAGCCGCTTGACCTTGGCCGGATTCACGCCGGCAAAGTCGGACAGCGGAATCCGCACCTCGGTCCAGTCGGCGGCCGTCACGACGTCGGCCCGGTTCACCGTGGCGCTCTTGGAGTTGTCCTGGACGGTTACGTAGAAGTTCTGCGGACTGTTGTGCAGCGGGGAGTTGATGACCGCGCCCTGCCAGTCGCCGCTGACCGCGCCCGTCGTGCTGATGTTGTCGAACTCGAAGGTCCGATCCACGCCGGCCTCGTGCGAGGTCACGGCGAACCCGATGTAGACCGGATCGGTCAGGGTGTCGCCCATCGTGCCCAGCGAACTCCAGGTCTTGCCGTCGCCGGAGACGTACCCCGTCAAGACGCCGTCCCCTCGAACGATCTTGACCCAGTACGGCGGGGCGATCGTCGATGCGCTGTCGAGGCTGGCGGAGTCGCCGTTGGTCTCGATCCGGTATTGGAATGCGGCGCCGTTGCCGCCGCCGCCGGTGAGGGCCATCAGGGAATGGATGGACCCGCCATCGAGACTGTCGCGAATCATGACGCCGCCCTTGGCCCACGTATTGGAGCCGGTCCCGTTGCTGACGACGCGGGCGATCAGCGAGCCGTTGCCGGTGAGGGGCTTGTAGGCATACGTGAACTCGTCCGAGTCGTACCAGATGTCCGCGCCGGCGCCGGTGACGGCGAGCTTGCCGCCCGTCTCGGCGACCGCGACCTCGCCCACCGCCGGATAGCCGCGGACGTACAGGATCAGATCGGTCACGCCGTTGGCGGTCCAGTCCACGGGAGGCGAGAACTCCCGGTACGCCTGGCTGTAGTACGGCGAATCGGCGTTGTTATAGGCAAACGGCATCGACTGGGACCCGCTGTGGAAAATCACCCTCTCGGCAAACGGGGCGTTGTCGTAGCCCACCTGCGAGCCACTCTGCAGATCGGTCACGCCGTCGGTCCAGGCATGCCAGATCGTGGTGCCTGCGTCGATATCGTCGTCGTAGCTCTCGAAGTCATCCACGACGAAGTAGTCGATGGTGGAGAAGGTCCAGACGTCGCCTTTGCGGATAGGAACGCCCGCCGCGTCGTTGATCTCGTCCACGCGCCAGTAGTAATACTTGCCGTATTCCAGACCGCCGGCCTCATAGCTGTTGGTGGTCACGATCTCGGAGGGCGCGATCCCCTCCGCCACGGCCTGTTGATCGTCGCTGAAGTAGACCTTGTGCGAAATGGCCTCTCGTCCTGGCCGCCACGTCAGTTTCGCGGTCAGGGCCACCTCGGCCTCGCCGTCTTCCGGCTGCGGCTCTCTCGCCGTGACAGGCACATAGTAGAACCGCACCTCGCTGAGACCGACCATATCCGTGGCAGTGCCCCAGTTGTCGGTGATCGTCAGCCGAACATAGCGGGCCATGACCCTGCCGAAATCGATGATGGTGCCCGCGGTGTAGGTCGCGGAGCCCGGTGCCTTGGCGAACTGCGGCGCGTTCTCCAGCACGGTCCAGGTCTGGCCGTCGGTGGAGTACTCGACCGTCACATCCCTGGCCCCAAAGCCCATGTAGGGCTCGAGTTGCGAATTGGCGTTCCAGACCCACATCTCGAACAGGCTGTATTCTTTGTCGAATGTATACTGGATCCAGGCGGGCAACCCACCGGGTGTCAGCCACATCTGGTTGAGTTCGACGTTGTGCTGATCGAGATCGTTGAGTCCGGAGCCGTCGATTGTCCTGCTTGCGGGCGAATCGGGCTGCGCGCTGGACGCAGCAGCGGTCAGGCTCGTGATTGGATAGGCGTACGGCTCGGTCGTGAAACTCCAGAGGTCGCCGCCGATTATGGTGTAGTCCGGCGCGTCGTTGACCTCGTCGATCCTCCAATAATAGGTCTTTTCGTATTCGAGCAGGCCCTCCGGATCGAAGGCCGCGTCCGTCACGCTCGCGACAGGCTGCGTGGCGTCGTTGACGTCTTCCAGGGCAGACCCAAAGTAGACATTGTGCTGGGCAGCATAGTCGCCCGGAGTCCAGCCGAGCACGACCTCGCGGGGCACGTCCGTGGCGCCGACGGCGGGACTCGGGTCCTTGGCCGATCCGGGGATCACCGTCCCAATCTCCACGTTGTCGATGTGCAGGCTCCCTGTGGTGCCGGCAG
>CAZDTD010000271.1:0-4878 GCA_964507995.1 uncultured Pirellulales bacterium
ACTGGGCCGGATCGTGATCTCGTATCGCGTGCCCCATCGCGCATTCTCTTCCGGCGGCGCCGGGCTCTCGACGATCGCCTTGTCGTTGGTCATCCGATAGCTGAACGGACGCCCGTAGAGGGGATCGAGGGGAATCGGCACTTCCACGATGTCGTCGAGCGATTTCGGCAGGACGCCCTTGTGCTTCGCCATATACAGGCGGATCGCCTCCACGCAACGGAGCATCGCAATGTCCCGCTCCCGGCACGTGCCTGCAAAGAATGTCCAGCGGAAATAGGGCATATTGTTGGCGAAGGCGCCTGCAATCACGTCCCAGTCGGATTGGATTCGACTCCTATCTTCCTGCCAGGTCTTCTCGTCCGCCTTCATTCCGGTCGCCGCCTGCCAGTAGGGGACATCGCACCATTTGAGCATCATGTCTCGCGAGCGGCAGGCCCGCTCG
Source organism: uncultured Pirellulales bacterium (assembly GCA_964507995.1). GTDB lineage: Bacteria > Planctomycetota > Phycisphaerae > Sedimentisphaerales > Anaerobacaceae > PLanc-01. Next base: position 443 of record CAZDTD010000271.1, read on the forward strand.
TGCTGGTAGGCCAGCACGACGTACAGATTGGGCAGGGACTCGACCTCCTGAATCGTCTTGCCCTGCTCCAGTAGGGCCTGCCTGGCCATCGGGTACAGTTTCATCGCGCTGGTGGTGATCGCGAGTTTGACGGCCGTCTGTTCCAAGCCGCTGGACGCCGGTGCGTAGATACCCGCGGCCTTGTTCCAGATGCGGATCACCTCGTCGTTCGTCAGGACCTCCCGGTCGACGCGTTTCAACTCGGGCAGATCGACGTAGATCGCGCCGGATTCCGCCTGGAGGGACAGACGCATGTCGATCAAGGGAGAGGGCAGCGACGTCAACGCCCAGTACAGATTCGGCGCGCCGGGCTTCTGGACGAAATCCTCGATCTCCCGGAGCGCCCGACCGGCCAGGCCGTACCCGACCGCGTTTTGTGCGCTCAGCGGCCCGTTGCCTACGTCCCTCGCCATGGCCAGCATGATTCGTAGGGTCTGGATCGCGCCCTCGATGTCGCCGTCCGCGGCCTGGAGGCGGTACTTCAACGCCAGAACCCGCGACAACATTCGATACCCGGACCAGTCCGGCGTCGCACAACGGAGCCCTTCCTCACGGATCGGGTACTCCCATGTACACCGTTCGCTGCGACCGGCCAGGTCGAGGTAGTGGACCGCCTGGTCGAACATCTTCAGAGCGTTGCGAACCTCCTGACGGGGCAACTGGTCCACGGGATTGTCGATCCATTCATCCAGTTTGTGCTCGTCGATGTCGGGCCACTTGCTCTGGACCTGGGCGGCCAGCGACACCGCGGTTTGATACAGGGTTGCGCCGTCGCCCGCGCGTCGTTCCAGGTAGGGTGTCTCCAGGCGCCAGGCCAGGGCCCGCTTGGGCGCAGGACTCGGGTCGACCTGCAATTGGACCGTGCGAATCGTGTCCCTGGGGCGATTGCCGGCCTCTTGAGATCGCGCCGACGGGGTCGAAACCGCCAGCAGAATCGTCGCGACAGCTACAAGATAGTGCAGTCTACGGGTCATAGTCAGTCTCCCTTGCTCATTGACGTGAGTCGAAAGTGCTCGGTGATAGTTCCTACGAAACAAAGACCGCGGTCAGGTCGATGAGAGAATCTTCTCGATGTTGTCCCTCGTCCACGGCTCTTCCTCTTCGGAAGCAGGACGCGGCGCCAGGGGCGGCAGGGCGTCCAGACCCCGATCCCGCACCCTGCGGCGCAGACGCAGATAATTGGCGAGCGAGTCGCTCTGTCGCAGGCTCAGCGAGTCGCGAAACTCCGCCGGGAATGCCGACGGTGCGGCGTGGTCCGTCGCGATGATTGTGGGACTTGGGCCGATGTCCGTTACGCGGGCCGGAGGCCACAAGGCGAGGACAGCAATCACAGCGGCCAAGCAGCAGGAGACTCCCTGCCATGCGCGACGCTGCCGGCGTCCCGACGCCTGACCGGCCAGGAACATAATCCGGTCGCGACTGGCGATGCCCTGGGCCGGCCTCAGGCCGCCCAGCAGAGTCTCCAGCTCTCTCTCGGCGGGTGTCAGTCTGTCGTTGTCGTGCATGATCGTTCCATCCTCTCTTTGATTGCGGCCAGCGCCGTCTTGTACCGGCTGTGAACCGTGCTCACCGGGCTCCCGACGATCTCGGCGATCTGTTGGAGCGAGAGCTGGCCCCAGATTCGCAGCAGGACGACCTCCCGCTGGGCCTCGGGCAGAGTCTCCAGGATCTCCTGTGCCCGCCGGCCGTCGATCAGGTCGTCCGAGCGGCCCTCGAACCAGAGGGATTGCTGCGAGGACAATTGCCGGTCGTGACGCCGACGGCATTGCCGGCGGCGGAGCCGGGTGATGGCCTCGTTGCGAACCGTTCGAAAGAGCCACGCTTTGACGTCCGTCGGCGCGATTGACTGGCCCATCAGCCGCACGAACGCTGCCTGAACCGCGTCCTGAGCGTCGTCCCGTCCGAGCCGGGCGCGGGCATACAGCACCAGCGCGTCGCTGCACGCGTCATACCACACGGCCAATCGGTCCGAATCCATCATCGCCATCGTACGTCCTATGGTATCCACCTGTAAGACGCGCATCGTGGGGATTGTTACGAAGAATTTGCCGAAACCGGATCAGTTTACGCGGTGAGTGTAGATGTAGTCCCAGTCGAGTTCGAGACCCATGCCGGGGGTCTGGGGGATTGCGATGCACCCCTGTGCGTCGACCGTTGGCTCGTTGCTGGCCCGGCCGGGGTGAATTCGGCTCTCGCTGGGGAGCGATGAGACCTCGACGTATTTGATAAGCGATTCTGATGTGGCGGCCATCAGTTGCAGGTGCGGATAGGCGTCGAGGCCGGTGTCCCGCAGTTCCAGTCTCGTTCCGAGCGATTCACAAACCCGGGCCAGCTCGATGCAGGGCGTGAAACCGCCTATGGATGCGTCCATGCTGCCGATGTCACAGGCCCTGGACGAAAGCCAGACGACACGGGCCGGGTAGGAATCTGCGAGGGTCTTCGGGGCGCAAATCGGCGTCTTCAGTTGTGCGGCCAGGGCGATATATCGCTCACGCCAAGCCTCTGTTTCTGGCATCGGGGATTCAAACCACTCGTACCCGAGATTGTCGAGAAGTTGGCCCACGCGTAGTGCCTCGTCGAACGTGTAGACGCCACCGGGGTCCGCCATGCAGGCGAAGTCCGGTCCCACCGCCTCGCGGACGGCCTGATAGGCCGCCATATCGCGATCGGGAAACGCCAGGCCTTCCGAGCCGGTCGAGCCGATGCCTGAGTCTGTGTACGGCCGAATCTTGCAGCCGTGGACTCCGGCCTGCTTGTATGCAAGGGCTTCCTGGGCATATCGGCCGGGGTCGCCAAGATTGACTGGGGTCGTTGCGTATGCTTTGACCGTCTGTCGCTGTGTGCCGAGCAGGGCGTGGAGGCTGGTTTTTCAGCCGGCCCAGCAGGTCCCAGAGGGCGATATCGACCGCGGCCAGGACCCCCAGGGGCAGGCCGCTTTCATAGAGCTCGCGCCAGATCGAAGAAGGCGAATCGATCTGCCGACCGAGCAAACGGACCCGGATGGCGTCGGCGGTTTCGGCGTCCGGCATTATCGCCTCGGACACGTCCGCCCAGCCGTGAATCCCAGGCTCGGCGGTGATGCGCAGGGCACAGCGGCGGTCGGGCTGGTCTTCGGTATCTTGTCTACCCATTCCGTACAGGAACCACTCGATTCTCGAAATGGAGATGGTTTCCCGGATCTTCAGAAGGATCAGACCGCGAGCGGCGGCGTAATTGCCCATGGCCGCGACAAAACCGGCCACCTTGAGAAACGATCTTCGGTTCATACCCTCGCCCGGATTCCGGTTCATGCCTGATGGGCGACACGACCCGATTTTTCATCGGATCACCCGCCGAACATACCCCAATCAACTCCATTTCAGGATAACATAAACGCATGAAAAAGGCAAGAATATTGCCCCCCGTGTATCCGTGCGAGCGTCGCATCGCGATTAACGGTTCGACGGCGGTTCCGACCGGGTCGTCGCGAGCGTTTGGGCGATGGCTTGGGCCGAGCGGTTCAGCGCCTCCTGTTCCTCGGGGTTGAGACGCGCGTCGATGATGCGGACGACCCCGTTTTCGCCGACGATGCACGGCACGCTCAGGCAGACGTCGTGAATCCCGTACTCGCCCTGCAGCAGGCTGGAGACGGTCAGGACGCTGTTTTCGTTTCTCAGGATCGCGCCGGTGATGCGCACGAGCGACAGGCCGATGCCGTAGAACGTCGAGCCCTTGTAGTCGATGATGTGGTAGGCGGAATCCCGCACCTGCTCGGCGATCTGCTTGTGATACTGTCCGCTGTTGCAGACGCCGCAGATCCGGCAGTAGTCCGAAATGGCGACGCCGCCGATGTGCGACAGGCTCCAGGCCGCGACCTCGCTGTCCCCGTGCTCGCCGATGATGTAGGCGTGCACGTTGCGAGCGTCGATCCCGCAATGCCGACTGAGCATATACTTGAATCGGGCGCTGTCGAGCACGGTGCCCGAGCCGATCACCCGCTGTCGCGGCCAGCCCAGCGATTCGAGCGCGACCTGCGTCAGCGTATCGACGGGATTGGTCACCATCAGGAGGACCGCGTCACTGGAATACCGGTCGATCTGCCCGCAGATTGCCCGCACGATCCCGGCGTTCTTGCGGATCAGGTCCGCGCGCGACTGGCCGGGGGCCTGCTTGGCGCCGGCCGTCACGACGATCAGGCTCGCGTTCTCGCAGTCGGCATAGGTCCCTGCCTTGACGCGCACCGGGGGAATGAACGGCAGCCCATGCGAGAGGTCCATGATCTCGCCTTGCACGCGGTCCGCGTCGAGATCGACCAACGCGATCTCCTCGGCCATACCCGTTTGCAGCAGGGCGTAGATATACGTCGTCCCGACCGCCCCGGCTCCGATCACGACCACCTTGGGTTTGCGACAAGCCAT
>CAZDTD010000272.1:0-4793 GCA_964507995.1 uncultured Pirellulales bacterium
CCCGCCAGATCGTGGCATTCTCCGGGGTTCTTCTCCAGGTCGAAGAGCTGTTCTCTCCCGTCATAGGCATAGTAGATGTACTTCTGTTTGCCGTCGGTCAAAGCCGTCCAGTGGTCGTTGCCGTAGCACATCGAATGTTCGAGGTCGATGAAAGGACGCCAACCGTCCGTTCGTCCTCGCACCGGATCGAGCAGGCTCTTGCCATCCAGATGGCTTGGCATCGGCGCTCCGGCTGCGTCGAGGAAAGTCGGCAGGATGTCCCGCAGTTCGACGGGCTGCGGGCGCTTGCCGCCTCGTCGGTCGTCCATGCCCATACTCCTGGGCCAGCGGAGGATCATGGGGATCTTCGCCGAACCCTCGTAGGCGTAGGTTTTTCGCCAGAGATTGTGGTCTCCCAACATGTCGCCGTGGTCGGCAAAGAAGACGATCATTGTATTGTCGTAGATGCCCCGCTCTTTCAAAGCCGCGAGGATTCGCCCGATCTGTTCGTCGATGAACGTGATCGATCCGTAGTATGCCCGTCGCGATTCCTGGGCCTGACGAACGCCCAGGTCGCCGTGCCACTGGTTCGGGTTGGGCGGATCGTCGTGCGGGGCGTATCGATCGGCCCAGTCGCCCATATGGGGGGCGGGCATGTCCTCGGCCTTGTACATGTCCAGGAACCGTTGCGGCGGATCGTAGGGGCTGTGGGGTCGGGCGAACGAGACCTTCAGCATGAACGGCTCCGATCGATCGTAGCTGTCGATGAACTCGACCGCTCGATCGCCCGTCCACGTCGTGGGATGGAGCCTTTCGGGCAGGGCGTAGGCCTTGACGCGATAGTCGTTCCAGCCGATGCCGGTCGCATCGGGGTTGAGGTCGGGGGCCTGCTGCCGGAACCAGAGTCGATAATCGCTGACGAAGCCCGGCGTCTCGGCGCGGCCCGACTCATCCACGAGCAGGCCGTGATAGCCGCGGAGCTTCTTCTGCGGGTACCAGTGCATCTTTCCGATGCCGAACAGGTAGTAGCCGGCGTCCCTCATCGCCTGGGGCAGCTCGAACGGATATTGTCCCGCGACGCGGCCGTAGCCGAGCATGCCGTGATGCCAGGGCGACAGACCCGTCAATATCCCGCTGCGGGCCGGCGTGCAGCTTGGTGTCGAGGTGTACGTATTGGGGAACAGCACGCCGTCGGCGGCGATCGAATCCAGATGGGGCGTCCGAATGAGCTTGTTGCCCGCGCAGCCGAGGCAATCGCCCCGATGCTGGTCGGTCATGAGATAGAGGATGTTCGGCTTCGATCCCGTACCGGCGGCGGGACTCACGCCGTGCAGCAGCAGCGGCAGTCCGGCGGTTGTCTTGAGGAATCCTCGACGTGTGATGGTCGAATCCAAGCGGCTCATTCCTTGCTCCTCAATCATGACAAGGCCCTGAAACATGCAGCCTTCGGAGCCAGAGTACCGGGGATCGCCTCCCGATGCAAGGAATGGTCGCTGGGAATGAACGGCGTGTACCTGATGGACGCGGGGCGCCGTGTGAGTCTTCTACGTTCGGCGAAACTCGAAGTCCGAACCGGGTTCAGAGTCGGCATTCCAGGCCGGGGATGGCTTTGCGGAGTCGCTCTGCCGCCTCGCGGGTCACTCGCGTATCGGACAGGTACAGGTGTCGTAGCGAGCGGAATCCCTCCAGGTGTTCCATCCCGGCGTTGGTGATTCCGTCGCCCGACAGTCTCAGGCTTTCGAGCGAGGGCAATCCCTCCAGGTACCGAAGCCCCTCGTCGCTGACGTGATTGGAGACGATTGTCAGGCTCTTGAGGTTCTTCAGCTTGGCGAGGCACGCCATGTCCTGGTCGCTGAATGCCATCTTGCTGAAGCCGATCTGGAACCCTATGCCGAGGTGTTCCAGCGTGTCCAACTCGCCGAGAGCGGAGAACTCCCCATGGCCGACAGCCAGGTTGTCGAGGGTCAGTTCTTTGAGCGAAGGCATCCCCTTGAACGCAGCCAATCCCTCGCCCGTGATATCGACTCCTATTAGCCAGAGCTTCGTCAGGGACGTCAGCTTCACCAACTGGGATAGTCCGTCGTTCGTGATGGGGGAGCCCTGAATGGCCAGACTTTTGAGGGAGGAAAATGTCGCGAAGGTCGGCATCGCTGTATCCGTAATCCCCCGTCCTCCCGTACTCAGGCCTTTCAGGGATTCCAGTTCCGCCAGCGACTTGAGCCCTTTCTCGGTGATGGAATCGCCTATGACGAGCAGACTCCTGAGTTGGTCCAGCCCGGTCATGTGGGCCAACTGCTCGTCAGAGACATCGGTGATCGACGTCATGTCAAGGGTCTCTAACGACCTGAGTTCCCCCAGATGCACGAGCCCCTCCCCCTGAATGCCTACGCTCGCGAGGTGTAGATCCCTGAGATCCTGCATCCTGGACAGGTGGACCAGTCCTCGATCTGTGGTCTGAGTTCCGCTCAAGTCGAGCGTTCTCAACTGGGTGAGTCCCGCGAGGTTCGCGAGTCCCTCGTCCGTGATGCTGGTCCCCGCCAATCGCAGGTCCTGTAAAGTAGTCAGGTCCTTGATGTGAGCCAGTCCCGTGTCGGTCACGTCGGTGTAACTCAGGCCCAGCGATCTGAGGCCTTTGACTCCGGCGACAATGCAGCCCAGTCCCCAGTCGGTCACGGAACTGTTGTCCAAATACAGCGATTTGAGCCCTTCGATTCTCGCGATGTACATCGATCCATCGTCCCCGATTCCTGTGGCACCCACGTCGAGATACTCCAGCGCGCCCAGATCGCGCAGCTCGAACTTCCCTTTGTCGTAGACTGGAGCGCCTTCGAGCGAGAGCCACTTCAGGCTCTTGATGTTCTTGAGGGTAGCCAATCCCTCGACGGCCATTGCTGTGCCGGCCAGATTCAGTGCTTTCAGGCCGTGCAACTTCGCAACATCCGCCAGTAGGGATGCCTTTGCACTCTTGCACTCACTGAAGTCAAGCATCTGGACGTCGTCCGGTCCCAGCGTGGCAAACAGTGCCCCGGACTGGCATGCGTCATCGCGTACGTTGAGCCTCAGTGCCTTGCCATCGGGCACGGTCACGTCGCCGCTGGCATGGCCCAGCCAGTGCCAATCGTCGTATGTCTGACGGCCGTTGGTCGGGAAGTCCCACTCCCGCGTGTAGAGCGTCCCGATGGAACGATCCACCGGAAAATGAATCACGCGCGCCGAGCCCTGACCTTGTACGAATGTCACCGCGGCCGCGGGGTGTTCCTGGAGGAACCTTTCGATTTGCTCCTTGGCTCCCTGGGGTGTTTCGACGTCGATGTCGTCGATCAGCCATCCGGCCGGAGAACCCGGCGATCTCACGAGAGCGAATGTCAACGGGCCGGCTCTTCCGTGGTCGGCGCGGATGGCCGATGTGATGACCCGTGCGGCTTGGGCATCGGCCAGGACCGCGATCACGTTCAGTTCCTGGCCCGTCAGGATTTCCTTGAACTGCTTGAGGTCGTCCGTGGGGTGTTTGGGATCGATATACCTCGCGGCTTTCTCATACTCGCCATTCATCACTGCTGTGATGAAGTCGTGCACCGTCGTCCGCGCCCCCTGGCTCTGTGTTCCGGCGTCGGCTGTCTGCGTTGTCGCCTGTTTCTGATGGATCTCCTCGAGGATCTGTCCCAACTCATCCTGCTCCCGCAGCGGCGCCATCTCGAAGATCCCGTCAGGCAGAGCGGTCTTGTCGTTGAAGCGGCACTGCGCCAGGTCCAACGTCGTCTGCTGGTGAAATATGACCGAGCCGTCCTTGGGGTTGAAGCGTTCCACGACGACTTCGACGGGGAACCATGCCCCCGGAACGACCTCTTCCAGTCTGACTGTGCGATCGAGGCCCCGGAATCCGTTGGGCGTGTACCATTCCTCACGCACCAGCCCATATCCTCTGGCGGGGTCATAGTGCTCGACGCGGTAACCGCCGTAGGTGGATGCGGTGGGGTCTGTGCTCTTCACCACGTGGCGGATCAACTTCTTCCCATCGACGTCGACCGTGGACCATTCCACTGCCATGTCTTTCGCATGGCGTGCCTCGACGATTAGCCTGTCCAAAGCCGCCAGGCCACGCCAGCGGATTACGCTTTCGAGCCAGTTCTCATAGGGTCTCCACCGGGGTTGCCGGCCAAGCGGGCCGCCCGTGTAGACGTTGCTGCCCTCGTTTCGGCCGATCCAGTAGTGCGTCCCATCGCTTCCCTGCCAGGTTGGCTGACTCTCGGCCGGCGGAGTCTCACGAGAGCTGTGAACCCCTTCCTCTGCGTACTTCGTGGCGACCTTGTCCCCATCCCACCCCATCCGATACTGCCCGTTGAGTCTCAGGCCGCCTTGCGGTATGGACCGACCGCCAATACCCGCTTTGTCCTCGGTGACGCTGGTCCAGGCGAGGGCCCCGCAGGTGAACTTGTCCCGGTTCTGCGCGAAACCCTTCAGCACTTTCTGTTCGAGATCGTCCGTCGAACTGGCGTACTGTTGGGCGATCGCCAGGCCGGTGGGGATCGCGACGACGAGTAGCAGCAGGCCAACGATCAGGGCCGGCGCCCAGGTGGAAGAGGTTCTTTCGGAGGGACCGCGGCCAACCAGCCGGCGAATGCGCGCCAGCAGGCTGCCTCCGCTTGCAGCCATCGCCGGCTCCGGCCGGTCGGCGCGAAGGTCCTCCATCGACGCCAGGGCCCTCGCGTAGCGCAGATTGTCCCCCAGCGCCCGGGCCGCCATGTCGTCGCAGCAGTTCTCCCGCTCGATGCGGATTCTGCGCGAGACCCACCACACCGCCGGATGGTAGAAGC
>CAZDTD010000273.1:0-4763 GCA_964507995.1 uncultured Pirellulales bacterium
GGGTGGTTGGCGTTCATGTAGATCGTATTCGTGGCGATTTTGGTCTTATCGTCGGTGCCCGGGACGTTGCCTGTGTTCGGGTTGGGCTCGAAGCGAGGGGAATTGCTCGACGAGATGGCAACGCGAATCCGATGGCCGGGACCCACGACCAGGCTGGTGGACCACAGGTCGATTTCGAGCTCGTAGATTTTGCCTGGCTCCATCGGCTCGCTGGTCTCCATGGAATTGCGATGGCCGGCGCGGAGGATGCCGTCGAGGATGATCATGCTCCGACCGTCGGGATAGACATCGCAGAGTTTGGCGGTGAAGTCGGTGTCTGGGGCCGTCGAAGAGGCCCAGACTTTGACCTTGACGGGCCCGGTGAACTCGATGTACCGGTCGAACTCGGGCGAGTTGAACACGAGCACGTCCGGCCGTCCTTCGAGGGTACGCTGATCCATGGGGCCTTTCGTGCCGGTCAGATTTGCGCCGCCGATCGTGGGGATCGGGTCTTTCGGATCGTACTTGTAGGATAGCGAGCCGAATAACTCTTGCGAGGCTCTGAGTCGCAGTCTGTTGTCCGTGTGCAGATACACCGGCGCCATCTTCGCGGGGACCGGCCAGTCGTCGGCCGTTTTCCACTTGTTCCCATACGTGTTGGGGTCGGCCGGATCGCCCATCACGAAGTACTGTACAGCGGGGATTTCCTCGATCCCCCGGCCGTCGTTCTTGAGCCAGACGTCGAACCAGTTCCACATGTCCGCCGCCTTCGGATGGCCGGCGTTCGGGAAGACGAGGTCGTCGCAACGGCCGTGGCCGTAGGGCTCCATGACGAGCCGACATTTGCCACGGGCGCCTTCGCCGCCTTGCTGGTTGATCGTGACGAAACTGTCGATCGTTCCGGCGGCGAAGATGTCGTACCAGCCACCGAGGAACATCGTCGGCACGTTCACCCGGTCGGCGACGCTCTCGGGATTGAGCGCCTTCCAGAAGTCGTCGTAGTTGGGATGAGCCCGGAAGAGTTCGAGGTTCCTGGCTGTGAACTTGCTCTGGGTCAGCCAGTCTTCGAGCAGGCCCTTTCGGAAGGCCCCGCCCTGGTAGGCGGCCTGCGTGTACATGTTGGAGAACGCGACGCCGACGTAGCAGCAGGTCAGATGTGGCGGCCGGCTCGGAGCTGTCATGTTCAGCGCGATCCCTGGAGCGCTGATGCCCCATCCGCCCACCTTGCCGTTGGACCATTTCTGGGCGGCAATCCATTCGACGGTGTCGTAGCCGTCCTGATGGTCGCCCCAGCCACAATGGAGGAAGACGGGGAAGTCGTCGCCTTCCGATGCGAATCGGCCTCGGAAATCCTGGGCGACGAGGGCATAGCCTCGTTTGCCGGTCTCGGCGGCAAAGGCGGCCACGCCGTTCTTATTGTAGGGGGTCATCACGAGGATGGCCGGCCAGGGCCCGTCGCCCGCCGGCAGATGGACATCTGTGGCGAGTTTGACCTCGTCGCGCATTGGGACCAGGACGGTTTCGCCGGACAGGGCCTGTCCGGAGACGAAGATCGCGAGGAGAGCTGCCAGGATCGTTGTGCTTGGCGGTGTTGTCCGGTTCATCGAAGACTCCAATCATGTCTCCTGGACGCTGTCCAGATACGGAATTCTGCGTCTGCGCTGGCGCAAGCATCGTCTCATTTTATGGACGCAGGTACAGACGTGCAATGCCAGTGGCGATATTGCGGGGAAATTGGCCTCTCGCCAGGAATTGATATCGAAGCGGGTTGTGATTGTCTACCGACGATGGTGAGGGTATTGTATGGGGGAAGATCTTTCTCGACGCGAATTGCTTAGTGCACTGACGGAGTGAGCATCGCATGATTCGAATGACCTGTGTCCTCGGTGTATTGCTGGCCTTGGGGGCGGCTCCCCAGGCCGATGTGACGCCTGTGCCGGGTGCCCACGCCCACAACGATTATCTCCACGACCCACCGTTGCTCAAGGCCCTCGGCCAGGGTTTCACCAGCGCGGAGGCGGACATCTTCCTTGTGGGCGACAAGCTCTGCGTGGCGCATGAGTCGAGGGAGATCACGCCCGACAGGACGTTGCAGTCGCTCTACCTGGAGCCGCTCCGCGAGCGGGTGAAGCGAAACGGGGGCCGGGTCTATCGGGAGGGACCCCGGTTCACGCTCCTGATCGATCTCAAGACTGCGGCCGAGCCGACCTACCGCAGGCTGCACGAGGTCCTCGGAGAGTACCGGGACATGCTCACCACGTTTGGTCCCGACGGCCGCAGGGAGGGGGCGATTCTCGTGATCCTGTCGGGGAACAGTCCCCTGGAGCCGATGCGATCGCAGCAGGTCCGCTACGCCGGCTGCGACGGTCGCCTGAGCGACCTCGATTCCGACCTTCCGGCCGACGTCATCCCCATGATCAGCGACCACTGGGGCCGGAATTTCGCCTGGCGAGGCGATGGACCGATGCCGCCCGAGGAACGGAAGAAGCTCGATGAGATCGTTCGCAAATCGCACGCGAAGGGTCGGCTCGTGCGATTCTGGGCGACGCCGGATATGCAATCGCCGGCCCGGGACGCGGTTTGGCGTCAGTTGCTCGAAGCGGGCGTCGATCTGATCAATACGGACGATCTCGAAGGATTGCGGAGATTTTTCCTTGAACAGGGACGATGACGCCTTTATCGAAACGACGAGACTGAGCAAGGTGTACGTCGTCGGCGAGGTCGAGGTGACGGCGCTTCGCGACGTGACGCTGTCGGTCGCTCGGGGCCGGCTCGTCGGCGTGACTGGCGCATCGGGCTCAGGCAAATCCACGCTGATGAACCTGCTCGGCGGCCTGGATACCCCGTCGTCGGGCTCGATCCGCGTCGCAGGCAGGCTGATCTCGGAGTTGAGCAAGCGGGATCTCGCCCTCTACCGGCGCAACACGGTCGGTATGATTTTCCAGTCGTTCAATCTCGTGAACGCCTACACGGCCCTGGAGAACGTGGCCTTTCCGCTGCTGTTCGCAGGGGTGGCGAAGCGACAACGGCACGATCGGGCTGTGGAACTGTTGAACGCGGTGGGCCTGGAGACCCGCAAGGACCACCGGCCGACGGAGCTTTCCGGCGGGGAGCAGCAGCGGGTCGCAATTGCCAGGGCCTTAGTCAACGAACCGCAAATCCTGCTGGCGGACGAGCCCACAGGCAACCTGGACAGCAGGACCTCGCGTCAGATCGTCGAGATCCTCGCGGAACTGAACCGCCGTCGTGGTCTGACCATCGTGATGATCTCCCACGAGCAGGACCTGCTGCGGGAATTTGCCCACGAAATGATCGCCTTGCAGGACGGCACGGTGGTCGTCTGCGAAGCGACCGCAGATCCCAATTGACCGGGTGGACATCCTTATGCGGATTTCGGACTATATCGAGCAGGCTTGTGCGAATCTGTGGCGCAAGAAGCTGCGGACGTTCCTGACGATCACCGGCGTGGTGATCGGGATCGGCGCGTTGGTTTGTATGTTCGCCTTTGGTCAGGGCATCCAGCGGAACGTGACCGACCAGTTCAACAAGCTCGATTTGTTCAACTACGTCAACGTCGTCGCCCGCAACAGCGGAGCCGGGATGCCGGCGTCGCACGATCCGGACGACCCCGATGCCGGAATGGACAAGGCGGATGCCCCCGCCGGCCATGCGCCTTCGGACCAGCGGCAGGCTGCGCCGGGACTGGATGCCCGATTCTTGGAGGAAGTCGCGGCGATCAAAGGCGTAGTCGCGGCGTTTCCCGAGATGCGGTTCCCTGCCCAGGTCCGCCTGGACGACAGGGAGGAATTCACCCTGGTCCAGGTCCTGTCGGCTACGGCGTCGCAATCAGGGCTCGTGCCATTGCGGGCGGGCGTTGCCTATGCGTCGGACGAGCCGAACGAGCTGATTATCAGCGGTTTGTTTTTGCGTCGGTTGGGCGTCAAAGAACCCGAGACGGCGATCGGCCGCCAGATCGAGGTGGCGACGCTGACGCTGGACTTCAGTCTGAAGCGGCTGTTCCGCATGGCGTTTCCCGTCGGCGATCAGACGCTTCCCTTGGCTCGCGAGAGCTACCGGTTCAAGGTGGTGGGCGTGGCGCAGCGGATGGGCTTCGGCGGGTCGATGCCCGTTCGCAGCGACGTCTACATCCCGCCGGGAGCGGCCGCGAGGATGCACAAGCTGGCGTTGACGAGCATCTGGGACTTCTTCAAGCCTGCCGGTCAAGCGGCGGATTACTCCATGGTGAGCGTCAAGGTCGCCTCGCCGAAGGATGTGGAACCCGTCAAGAAAGAACTGGAATCGCAGGGCTATCGCACGTTTGCCTTGATGGACCAGTTGCAGGAGATGCGGACTGGCTTTCTCATCATGGACATGTTCCTGATCGCGGTCGGCATGATCGGCATCACGGTGGCCTCGCTCGGGATCGTCAATACGATGGTGATGTCCATCCTGGAGCGGTATCGCGAGATCGGAATCATGAAGGCGGTCGGCGCCACGGAGGGCGACGTGCAGCGGATCTTCCTGTTCGAATCCGGGGCCATCGGTCTTCTCGGCGGTCTCTTCGGCCTGCTTCTCGCAGGGGTGACGAGTTTCGTCATCAACGAGGTTGTTAATCATCTGATGGTCCGCCAGGGCGCCCCCCGCATGGCCTACTTCAACTTCCCCTGGTGGCTGTGCCTGAGCGCCGTTCTCTTCTCCATCCTCGTCAGCCTCCTCGCGGGAATCTACCCGACCCGCCGGGCCGCCCGCGTCGATCCGGTCGTCGCTCTGCGACACGATTGATC
>CAZDTD010000274.1:0-4757 GCA_964507995.1 uncultured Pirellulales bacterium
GCGGGAGCCGGCCTGGAGATCATGGATGACACAGACACCGTGCGTGACATCTGGCAGTCACCCCATAATTGTCTTCTGCCCATAAGGAGCCCCGGCCGTGTCCAAAGGCATATTGTTGCGTAGTTCACTCGTTGCCGCATTGGGAGGTCTGCTGTTCGGATTCGACACTGCCGTGATCTCCGGCGCGGAGGAAGCGCTGCGGGCCGTCTTCGATCTGGGCGACTTCTGGTATGGATTCACGGTCGCCAGTGCGCTGATCGGGACGATCCTGGGCTCGATCAGCATCGGCAAACCCTCCGACTGGTTCGGACGCAAGTGGACACTGATCGCCATGGCCGTCCTCTATTTCATCTCCGCGGTCGGCAGCGCGTGGGCCTGGGACTGGTATTTCTTCCTGGTCTTCCGATTCCTGGGCGGCATCGCCATCGGCGGCACAACGGTCGTCGCTCCGACCTATATCGCGGAGATCTCCCCTGCGCGGCTGCGGGGCCGGCTCGTCGCGATCACACAGTTCAACATCGTGTTCGGCATCCTCCTGGCGTTTCTCTCCAACTACATTATCACGCTGACGCACCTCGGCGCGACCGAGTGGCGTTGGATGTTCGGCGTCGAGGCCTTCCCCGCCGCGGCCTTCTTCTTCCTCCTCTTCGCGAATCCCGACAGCCCCCGCTGGCTGGTCGCCCGCAAGAGAATCGACGATGCCCGGGCCGTCCTGGAGCGTCTGGGCGAGGACAAAACCACCGTTCAGGAGGAGCTGAAGGCCATTCAAGAATCGCTGGACGTCGAGCACCACAGTCTTCGGGAGCCATTCTTCTGCAAGAAATACACCAAGCCGATCATGCTGGCAGTGATGATCGCCATCTTCAACCAGCTCTCGGGAATCAACGCCATTCTGTACTACGCGCCCGGCATCTTCCGCATGGCCGGAGCGGCGGCCGAAAGCGCCATGCTGCAATCGGTCATCATCGGCTTCACCAATCTGGTCTTCACCATGGCGGCGCTGGCGATCATCGACCACTTCGGACGCAAACGTCTGATGCTCGTGGGCTCGATCGGGTACATCATCAGCCTCGCGGCGGCTTCAATCGCATTCTTCACGTACGGCACGGAGTTCACCCCGGCCGGCGGCAAGGCGGTCCTGCTGGCCCTGATCGTCTTCATCGCGTCCCACGCCTTCGGCCAGGGCGCGGTGATCTGGGTGTTCATCAGCGAGATTTTTCCAAACCGCGTGCGGGCTCGGGGCCAGGCGCTGGGCTCGTTCACACACTGGTTCATGGCGGCCGCGGTTTCCTGGACCTTCAAACCGATCGCGGGCAGCTTGGGCGGCGGCCCGGTCTTCGCGGTCTACGCGGTCATGATGGTCCTGCAACTGCTGTGGGTGATCTTCTACATGCCCGAGACCAAGGGTGTGCCCCTGGAGGAGATCCAGCGGAAACTGGGAATCGAATAGCGATCGCTCAGGCTTCGACCGCGACAGGCTCGCGTTCTTGCGGCTCCTGCGCGTCGACCGGCGCATCGGCTGGAGGCCAGGCCTTCGCGATCGCCCACTGCGCGGGATTGTCGCCACCGACGACCTTCGCCTCCCGACAGACGAGCTTCAGTCTCTTCACTACCTGATCCAACTCCGAGATATGCGTCCACGACAGCTCTCCCGGCTTCCATCGATGCCCATTGTGCCGCACAACCCCGGCGACCACCTCGACCATCTTCTGGCACACGGGATATTCTCCGAGACGGCCCAACAGAATGTCCGCCTGCCTCGCAAGATTCTCAAGATAGGCGGCTTCCTCCGCCTGGAGCGTCCAACACGCCTTTGACTCCGACGGATCGCAGGGGCTTTCCACGTACTGGCCCTCGTGGTAGGACCACGTCTTGAACAGTTCCTCCTCGTAGGGATGCCGCAACCGATGCGTTTGCAGCGTCCACTGGTGGCTCTTCGCCTCGGTGCCCGACGTCCGGTCGCAGCGGCACACGATCCCGCTGCCGTCGCGTCTGGGGACAACCGTCAGAGATCCGTGCGCGCCACGCCGTCCCAACAGGCCCAACAACCGCGGTGTCCCCCACCTCTTGTCGACAGATGGAAGGTAGGGCCCCTTCGCAGGCGTCTCGCAGACAACGGTCCGTCGGATTCGACACAACAAGCCGATGATCGCGACGATTTGCTCGCTGAAATGTGATCCTGCGTCGACCGTGCCGAGACGCGCAATGATGGACCTCGCCAGGTCTTCCAGAACCGCTATGCTGCGGAGCAACAGACGACTGGTCATGTCGTCCTGCATGAGAGCTTCCAGTCTCGCAGTCTCTTTGCGGCTCGCCTTGTGTTCGAGAAACACCTGATCTTCCACGTGTTTCAGGAGTCCCTGAGCGAATTCCTGGAAGCATCCGCTTCCGGCCACGTCCAGGGATTCGAGCGTCTGTACCCAGAACACGAACCATTTGGGCTCGTTTTTGATGTGTTCCTCGACGCTGTCGGCGTGCACCATGCGTCGGCTATACTCCACATACCGCAGCCACTTGAAATCCTGGCCCGACGTGAAGACCGCCGGCAGGGAGACACTGTCAAGGAGCGTTCCTCCGCTCTCCTGGTCGGCAAGCCACAGAGAGAACATCACATGAGAGCAATGGGAGAGCAGGAAGTACGGCGTCTCGCACCCGCCGGCTCGATATCGGCCAAACTTGTAATAGTGGAACACGTCGTAAAGGGCCGCTTCAATCCTGGCAAGAATCTCGGCAACCTGCCGGATTCGGTCTGATTCTGCTGTGAACGCCATAGTCAGTACTCACCCAATCCATTCGTTCGTTCTATACGACGCAATGTCCTCCCGTCTGTCGGCACATCTACGTAGGAATTACAGTATCTACCGGCCAAATCGTCGCATTTCCCAACGCAAACCCGCCAGGAACCATCGCGGCACGGAGCACATTCGCCGCCGGGGCCGGATTATGGGACCCCCTGTAAGAAACAACAACGCACCATCCGGTCTTCGTCGCCGGAATCGGCGTTGTAGCCGAAACAGAGCGCCAGCAGGGTCTCCATCGAATCCCTGCCATCGTCTCTTCGTTCTGTGGAGAATCTGCTAAGGCGGATGCCGTGTACACCCGATATGGTTTCAGACACAGTGGCCATTTACAGATTGCAGGGTACATATGGATATTCGACAACTCGAACCCAATGTGTTGCTTGTCCCCCTGCCTGGCGAACCGCAGTTGCGGGCGGAACTCGCCGGGATGCGGGAGAAGCGCGACCGGATCGAAGGCAAGCACCTCGTGGTCGATTTTCCCCGCGTCGAGATCATCACGTCGCCGAGCATCGGGTATTTGTTGCTGCTGAAGGAGACGGCTTCGCAATGGGGCGGCAGGTTGGTGTTGTGCAACCTCCGGCTCGTCACGAAATGCATCTTCCGCACCGTCGGCCTGGACATGTGCTTCGAATTCGCGGCCGACCGGGATGCGGCGTTGAGGGCGTTGCACGAATTCGAGGAGCCCGCGACGGACTCTCTTCGTGTCAATCCGTAAGACTCATCGCGACCGCAGGCCGGATCCGCTGTACGCGGCCCGACGTCGCAGGAGGTGATTATGGCCGATGAACAAAACAACCAGGACATGCCGGCTGAGTGCATGTTCGACATCACGAAACCTCCCGAGCAGGTCGAGTTTCTTGGATTCATCGACGGCCTCGTCGGCTCGGGAAACAACCTGTCCGGCCTCTTTGAGTGGACGTGCAGCGCGTGCGGCACATCCAACCACGACGCAGCCCTCATCGAGCCCAATCAATCCTTTCTGGCCGAATGGTCCTGTAACCACTGCGACCACGCAATGCTCGTAAGATTCCACGCAAGACCCATAGCCGACTGGATCGCCCAGCATGCACTGGCCATCACCGGCAGAGCGTTGTGCGGCTTGGCGGAAAAGGGAGGTGCGTCGGACCAGCCGGACGCCCCCCGGACGCAATCCCCACGCTCCAGCCAGAAGTTGTTCGCGTGCATTGTCGTTCCGCTTCTCGGCATCCTGATCGCTGTGGCCTCGACGGACCTGGTGCGACTCCATGCCTCCTCGGCTTATTCCCTTGGCGATCCCGACGGCCGGTCCATGGCGTCGTACTCCTGGCTCGGCGGATACTGGATCTGCGAAAACCCCAGTGACACGATCTGCTTCGGATACATGAATCCCGCCGAACACTGCGGAGCGTACACCAGACCCTCCAGAGACGGCCACCCCGGCGAAATCGTGCGATTCGAGATCGTTCAGGCGGAGACGACAAATAACAGGCTCGTCCTGCGTGAACTGAACGCCTCGCCGGGAACGGACGACCCCCTCGCAATTCTCCGCATCACGCGATCGGAGAATTCGCTCGTCCGCATCACCACAAACCGGGGCGAGTCCACCCTGGCCACCTACTACCGCTCGAACAGACGGCCGCAGTAGTTGTCCCCCGCTCACGCGCAGACCGGTGAACCGTGAGGTCGGCCGATACACGGCTGTCTCTCGCGCGAAGCCACTA
Organism: uncultured Pirellulales bacterium; assembly: GCA_964507995.1. GTDB lineage: Bacteria > Planctomycetota > Phycisphaerae > Sedimentisphaerales > Anaerobacaceae > PLanc-01. The sequence continues at coordinate 4,502 of CAZDTD010000274.1, forward strand.
CACACAAATCACAGGCGATGACCTCTCAACCGCAGAAGACCGAGAGAAACGGAAGGGCTGACGGCCCAGCAACCCGCCAGCCCCTGCGCATCTGATAGATGCGATTCTTCGTGCTCGATGCCTTGATTCACTCGCGGTAGTACCAGCCGGTCAGAACGAATTCCTCGTAGGCTCCGAGCAGCAGTTCGGGCTGCTGCAGGGCGGCCAGGATGTTCTGCTGCACCGGCAGGTCGGCAACTCTGGCGATGGTCATCTT
>CAZDTD010000275.1:0-4703 GCA_964507995.1 uncultured Pirellulales bacterium
ACTCCAAACGCACTATTGCTGCGGGCGTCTCTGGCTCATCCGTTCGAGCATTTCCGGCGTGAAGCCCATCGCGGCCATCTTATCCTCGAATTGCTTCTGGCGATCGGCAATCAGTTTTTCGACCTTGGCTGCGGTTGCAGTCGCATTCTCGCTCTTCGCGGAGGCCAGCAGATCCTTCAACGGCGCCAGCGCCTCCTGATGCTCCACCATGAGCTGCCGGCCGCCCTTGAGAATGTCCATCTGCTGTTGCATCGTAGTCATGATCGTCCGCTGCTCTTCTCGCCTCTTGGTGAATTCCTCGCGCAGCTTGGTGCGTTCCTCTTCGGTCATGTCCTGAAAGCTCCTGCCCTGCATCCCCTGCGGAGCCTGGTCCATCATGGCCTTGAGTTTCGCCGCCTGTTCCTGGAGCGAGGCCAGGGCATTCTGCTGCGCTTCCCGCATCCGGCCGAATCCGCCACCGGCGGGGGGCTGCGCAATCGCTGTCCACGCCAGGACTACGGTCAATAGAACGCCGACGACGAGAATAGTTCGTTTCCTCATGGTCCTTTCCTCCAACAACAAAATGTGTGTGAGCAATCCGCGAACTCCGACGCCAGGAGCGACAATCCAGGTTCTCGGCTACATACGCGATAAGACGCTCAGAGCCGAGGCGATATTGCAGCAACAGAAAGAGAACAGGCCCATTTCCAAAATTCGCATATCGAGTTTCCCTGCTTTACTCTTGACCGGCCTCGGCGGCGATCTTTCTCCGCAGGCTCGCCTTCCACTCGTCGCCCAGTTCCAGCACGGTGCGACCGGTGGCCTCCTTCCACAGGTCCTCGCTGTACCTGCCCTCGCGTGCGGCGGCGTTCAGTTTCGCGACGATGTCCTTGTCGTACGCCGTGGCGACCCAGTTCAGGAAGTTGGCGCTGACGCGGTAGTTGCCGTCGTACCGGGCGCGGTCGATACCACGGGCGGTGATCTCCGCGCCGCGTGTCTCGGGCTCGTACAGGAACCAGCGGATGTAGTCTGCGATCCCCTCGACCACCCAGCCGGGGGTTCGAGCGGCATTGGGATTGTTCCGACGGGCCAGGCCGTAATTCTGAACGACGTGCACCAGCTCGTGCACGATCGCGCCTTTCGCTTCGCCCTGCAAATTCCGGCGAAACCAGGACGCGGCGCAGCGGATGCGCGTACCGCCTGTGGCGGCGACGCCTCGCATGTTCGCGCTGAACAGGATGCCGACCTGCGTCGGGGCCTCATACCCCTCGCTGGCCAGCATCTTGACGATCTTCGGATACCACTGCTTCACGACCGGCGCAAGCTCCTTATGCGCCCATTCCGTCAGATCGGGCGTCTCGGTCGTATCGATGGCGATCCGGTACTTCCCCTTTTCGGCTTCAACGACCTCCCTGCGACCCTCGCCATCGGCCGGCCCGGTCGCAATGGGCGCCGGAGGCGTCGTCGGATCGACCACATCGATCTCGCTGAAGAACGTGTTGCCGAACGGGTCTTCGGCTTCCGTGCAGGAGACGTCGAACAGCAGATACCGGAACTTTCCGAGGAGTCCGGCGGAGTCGGAGATGCCGACGCCGTATTGCCCGCCGACGTCGCCCTGCTGCGGCCGGGTATCGACCCGGGCGATCAGCATCCAGCCGCACGTCGCAGGATCGACGTCCTTTTTCGGCTGGGCATTGAAACCTTCGGCGCTGCCGTCGGCCGCGTAGAGCACGTACACCTGCGGTCCTCGCGCGCCCGGATGCCACGAATACGTGTTCACCTGCTTGACCTCGATGGCGCCGCCGAGGTCCACGAGAATTCTGCCACCGTCGGCGCCGGCGTTGAAGAAGAAGTTCGCACCCGGCTGATCCTCCTCCATAGGGACCCTGCCGTCGTGAAGGGCGTCGAGTTCACCACCGTTGCGGTCCCTCCGGCCATCGACGAGAGTAAACACAGCCTTCGTGGCCGCATCGTTCTGCGAGGGCAGGGGCACCGTCGCGAACTGAAAGCCCGACGACGCGAAATCGCTCGCGTGATGATCCGCGACAACTCGAATCTCGGCGTGAGAAATCGCCGCGATCACCAGGACGACACAGACGACAACAACCGTCAATACATGACTTCTCATACAATCTCCTTCAGACACATCTTGTCGGCGCTCGCAATCACACGAAGCGCCCGGCGTCCATTATACGCTCGCCGGACATGGGCGGCGACAGGTAGAATGGCCGGCGTGAGAATCTAACGAGTTGCGGCATTGCTTTAGCAGGTGAACCGACATGACGACCTCGACACTGACGCTATGGATCGCGATGTCCCTCATTTCGAACGTGTCTGTGACGGCCCAGGCAGATATGTACGTCTTCAACGGCTCCTTCGAGCAGGATTCGGACGCCGACGACGTTCCGGACGGCTGGGCCGCCTACGGGCGGGCCGGCGTCGAGCAGCAACTGAACGTGGTCGCCGATCCGCAGCGAGGGCGCGTCGTCAGGCTGGATTGTCGCCGGTTCGAGCCGGGCTTTCCCGACAGTCACGCGATGCTCGCGCAACTGGATCGAATGGGCGTGCGGGCCGGACAGTGGTATCGCCTGCGCCTGTGGGCGAGAGCGGAAAACCTCGAATCCGGCGCGGCGCAGATCGCCCTGGTGAACCGCAAACAATGGGACAACGCAGGACTCGCCGATTCCTTTGCGCCCCACGCGACGTGGGAGCAGCTCGAGTTCTGTTTTCGAGCGAAGCAGGATCTGAATCCGCAGGACAGCCGATTCCAGATCTGGTTCGCAGGCACCGGCGCCCTGTACATGGACGATGTCACGATGGAGCCGATTGCGGAGTTCCGCCGGCAATGGCATCCGCAACTGCCCACCGCCGGCGTGACAAATGCCCTGCCCAACGGTGGTTTCGAGTGCGGCGGTGCAAACTGGGGCTGCTGGGGCGGCGACCTGCCCGGCTGGGGCGGCCAGGTCTTTCGCCTGCTGGGCGACTGGGACGACTCGCGGGCCTTCGAAGGACGACGCAGTTGGAAGCTCTCGCTCTCGCCCGAGACGCTTCCCATCTGCTATTTCGACTACTTCGATCCGATGCAGTCGCCCATCAGGACACTGTTGATCGGGCACGAGGGCTGGGTCCCAGTCGAGCGAGGACAGTCCTACGTGTTCTCGGCATACGTCGCAGGGGACCGCGAGGGTCTGCCTGTGCGTGTGGTCTGCCGGCAGGCGGACGGCCGCCGGATCGAGCGGACGTTTTCCATCGGGCGTGATTGGACGCGGGTCCAACTCGCATTCACCGCCCAGACCGATTTCGCCTGCGGATTCGTCGGTCTGGACCTGCGCGAGGGGCAAGAGCCGGAAGGCACGCTCTGGCTCGATGCAATCCAATGGGAGCAAGGCCAAGAGCCTTCGCCCTATCGTCCGCGAGAAGCGCTGGAGTCCCTGGCGCAAACCTCACGGGTTGGGAACATCTTCACGGACCCGTCGAGCGGTCTGGCCTTTCGCCTGCGAATCTCGAACGCCGCGGACAGTTCGCGAATGCTGAAGGGCGTCCTGACCCTGACGGACTATCTCGACCAGCCCGTCTGGCGACAGGAAGTCCAGCAATCCATCGCATCGAAGGAGATCACAACAGTCGAATACGACCACGTCCTTCCCGGCCGGCTGGGATTCTATCGATTGCAGTGGCAGCCGGAGCAGGGGTTCGCTCAGACGCTGCGATGCGCCCTCATCGAGCCCTCGTCCGAGCGGGACACTCTCTTCGGCATGAACCATGCGTTCTCCTGGGACTTCCTGTTGCGTCTGTCGCACGACGCAGGACTTCGCTGGTGGCGCGACTGGTCGGTGAAATGGCACACGGTCCAACCAAAGCCTGGTGAATTCGATTTCCGCGTTCCCGACGCCCAGATCGAGCGTGTGCAGGACGTGCAGGGACAGGTGCTCGTCCTGCTGCCCTTCCCGTCCGCGCCGTGGGCGACGAAGCCGGACATGGCGAAAGTGCAGGCACAAGCCGGAAACGACCGCTACCTGCGGGAGCGTCTCGTCGTGGCCCAGAGGCCCGAACGCCTGGAAGACTTCGCGGCGTACGTCCGGGCCACCGTCGAACACTATCGCAGTCGGATTCGCGCGTTCGAGATCCTGAACGAGCCGCTTTACACAACCTACGCCATGCCGTCGACGTTTGGTTGCACGACCGCCGATTACATCGCTCTGCTTCGCGCCGCCTGGGAAGCCGCCAAGTCGGCCGATCCCTCGTGCACCATCATCGGCGGGATTGCCGCCGGGCCCGATTCGAAATGGGTCAATGAATTCATCGAGCAAGGCGGCCTGCAATGGTGCGACGCAATGAACCTGCACTTGTATCCGCATCGCGGCTCGCCGGACGCGTATGAGAATGCTTTTCGCAACTGCCGGCAGCGAGTGCAGGAACGGCAGCCGCAGCGGGCCATCTGGGTCACAGAGATCGGATTCTACGGCGACGACGACCCGGCGTTCACTCCCTTCACGGTCGGGGATAGCTCGATGAACTCCGCTCTGCGTCCGAGCGAGTTGCGGACCGCAGGCGATCTGGTCAAGTTCGCGACGATCCTCTGCGCCGCCGGGGTGCGAAAGATCTTCTATCACGCAGGCACATGCAGTGCTCTCAACGAAGACAACGCAGGCAACATGTTCTTCGAGTCCGGCGGCGCGCCCCGCAAGCAGTACGCAGCCCAGGCCGCTCTTTCGCGACTGCTC
>CAZDTD010000276.1:0-4693 GCA_964507995.1 uncultured Pirellulales bacterium
GTTCATCTGTGGTTTGTGTTCGTCGCTTGGATGGATTCCTGCTTCCGCAGGAATGACAATATCCAATACCTCCGCGTCCTCTGTGCCTCTGTGGTGAAACGCCTGTTCAGAGGGTCTTCTGCATCCAGATGGTGTCGAAGGGGGTGCCCTGTTTGATGACGATGTTGCGGAAGCGGCCGGACCGTCGGCGGGCGTCAAAGGGGTCAATGCGAGGTCCATCATTCGACCTGCCTCTCTCCCTGCGTGATCTTCAATCCCAGAACGCACATCCGAGGTTCAAAACACGACCCCGCCAAAGCGGGGTCGAATTTCCTGCTTCTGATTTCAGCGCCGGCTTCGCCACTCGTGACGGGGCACGAGTCACAGGTCGCGGCGTCAGTCTTCGCCGCCGCCTTGACGGGGCATGGCAATTGTGCCGGTGCGAGCGACGTTTTTGACGCCGTAAGGCCGACAGACATCAATGAAGGCTTCCATCTTCGCCTCCGGGCCGCTGACCTCAACCATGAGCGACTTGCTGCTGATGTCAACCACGCGGCCCCGGAACATCTCGACCAAGCTGAAGACTTCGGACCGTTTCTCCGGCGGAACTGCGACCGTGACGAGCATGAGGTCGCGGGCGACGAGGGGCTTGCCGGTGAAATCCTGGACCTTCACGACCGGGACGATGCGGGCGAGCTGCTTGCGAACCTGCTCGACGATCCGGTCGTCGCCGATGACGACGATGGTCATCCGGCTGAGTTTCGGGTCTTCGGTCCGACCGACGACCAGCGAATCGATGTTGAAGCCGCGAGCGGCGAACATGCCCGCGACGTGGGCCAGAACGCCCGGTTTGTTTTCAACCAATGCACTTATGATATGCTTCATATGGGAGACCCCGCTTTCTATGCGATTCGATCAGATGAGTCGTTCCAGGATATCCAGGCCGTCCATTTCCTCAAGGCTCTTGCCAGCAGGGACCATTGGCCAAACATTTTCTTCGCGCTCGACGTGGAAATCGACGACACACGGCTGCTTCTCGGCGAGCATCTGCGTGACGGCCTTCGGCACATCCTGTTTCTTTTCGACGGTGATCCCCACGGCCCCGAGGGCGCGGGCGACCCCCGCGTAGTCGGGGTTCTTCAGGTAACTGCACGCGTAGCGGCGGCCGTAAAAGAGTTCCTGCCACTGCCGAACCATGCCCATGTAGCCGTTGTTCATGATGCAGACCTTGATCGGCAACTCGTACTGTACGGCGGTCGCCAGCTCGGTCATGGTCATGTTGAAGCTGTGGTCGCCGTCGAAGTCGACGACGGTTTCACCGGGCCGGGCGATCTGGGCCCCGATGGCGGCGGGCAGGCCGAAACCCATCGTGCCCAGGCCGCCGGAGGTGATGAACTGGCGGGGCTTGGCGAATTTGTAGAACTGGGCAGTCCACATCTGGTGCTGGCCGACGCCAGTGACGACGGTCGCGGCGCCCTTCGTCTGCCGCCAGACCTCCTCGATCACGTACTGCGGCTTGATGCACGCGGACTTCGAATCGTATCGGAACGGATACTTCTTCTTCCACTTCGCAATCTTCGCGAACCACTCGGTCCGGTCCCTGTGCTCGACCTCCTTAGTCAGCTCGGTCAGGATGTGCTTGGCGTCGCCGACGACCGGGATATCGACGTGGACGTTCTTCGAAATGCTCGCGGGGTCGATATCGATGTGGATAATCTTGGCGTTCGGCGCGAACGTCGCGAGCTTGCCGGTGACACGGTCGTCGAACCGGGCGCCGATCGCAATGAGCAGGTCGCTTTCCTGCACCGCGAAGTTGGCGTACGGCGAGCCGTGCATGCCCAGCATGTCGAGCGACTCGGGCTTGCCCTGATCGTAGCTGCCCAGGCCCATCAGGGTCATCGTCACAGGCAGGTGCGCCTTCTCCACCAGGGCGCGAAGCTCCTCGGCGGCGTTGGCGATGATGACGCCGCCGCCGACGTAGAGGACGGGCCGCTCGGCCTTGTTGATCGCCTCGGCAGCCATCGAGATCTGCCTCGCGTGGCCCTTCGTGCGGAGCTTGTAGCCGGGCAGGTCCATCTCCGCCTTGCCGTTGCAGGCCAGCTTGCCGACCGAGATATCCACGGGCAGATCGACCAGGACCGGGCCGGGCCGACCGGTGGAGGCGATGTGGAAGGCCTCGCGGACAGTCCGCTCCAGGTCCTTGATGTTCTTGACAATCGAGTTGTATTTCGTGACCGGACGGGTAATGCCCGTGGTATCGGCCTCCTGGAAGGCGTCGTTGCCGATCAGGTCGGTGCGGACCTGGCCGGTGAAAGCGACCATCGGGGTCGAGTCCATCATCGCGGTCGCCAGACCGGTCACGAGGTTGCACGCCCCGGGTCCGCTCGTGGCCACGATCACGCCGGTCTTGCCGCTGGCGCGGGCGTAGGCGTCGGCCATGTGGCAGCCGCCCTGCTCGTGCCGCGGAATGATGAACCGGATCGGCGAGCCGAAGAGCTTGTCGAACAAAGGCAGTACAACTCCTCCGGTATATCCAAACATCGTATCGACGCCGAGGTCGAGGAGGGTATCGACGACGATTTGCGCGCCGGTTTTCACTGTGGAGGTCTCGGCCGCGGGAGCCGGTGTTTCTGATTTTGCTGGCATTGGTTATCCTTTCTTGAGCAATCGAGGGTCACGAATCTTATCGCCGCGACTGCCTTCTTGTCAATCGTTCCGGCCCTGGCCGGAGTCGGGCGAATGGGACCTATGGGACCAATAGGACACATACGACCCGCTTCACATCGCGTTCTGCAGGATGTGCAGGCCCTCCATTTCGTTGAGACTCTTGCCCGAGGGGACCATCGGGAAGACGTTCTCCGTCGCATCGACGTGGAAATCGACGACGCACGGCCCGTCCTCGGCCAGCATCCGCTCGATCGCCGGACCGACCTGGTCCTTCGACTCGACCGTGATCCCCGCGGCGCCGACCGCCTTCGCGTACTCCGCGTAGTCCGGATTCCGTAAGTAGCTGTAAACATAGCGTTTATCGTAAAACAGCTCCTGCCACTGGCGGATCATGCCCATGTAGCCGTTGTTGAAGATACAGACCTTGATCGGCAACTCGTGCTGGACCGCTGTATTCAACTCGGCCATCGTCATGTTGAAACTGTGGTCGCCGTCGATATCGATCACCGTCGCCTCGGGTCGAGCGATCTGGGTCCCGATGGCTGCCGGCAGGCCAAACCCCATCGTGCCCAGCCCGCCGGAAGTGATTAACTGCCTGGGGCGACTGAACTTATAGAACTGGGCCGCGAACATCTGATGCTGCCCGACACCGGTGGTGATGATGGTCTTATCGGTCGATCTCTTGAACAACTCCTCCACGACATACTGCGGCTTGACCGTCTTGGCCTGGCGGTCGTAATCCATCCCGCATCGGCTCTTGAGATCCGCAATCCGGGCGAACCACGCCGCCCGCTCCCGATGCTCTACGCCCTCGGCCAGCGCCGCCAGAATGGTCTTCGCATCGCCGACGATAGGGATATCCACCGGCACGATCTTCGAGATGTTCGCCGGGTCGATGTCGATGTGGATCACCTTCGCCTTCGGCGCAAACGTAGAGACCTTACCGGTCACGCGGTCGTCAAATCGGGCTCCCGCCGCGATCAGTAAATCGCACTCCTGGACCGCGAAATTGGCATATGCGGCCCCGTGCATGCCGACCATGTCCAGCGATTCCGGCCGGCTCTGGTCGAAGCTGCCCAGGCCCATCAGGGTCATCGCGACGGGAAGATTCGCCTTGACCGCCAAATTGCGAAGCTCTTCCGAGGCATTGCCGATGATGATCCCGCCGCCGGCGAGCAGAACCGGCCTTTCGGACCGATTGATAGCTTCCGCCGCCTCGGCGATCTGCCCTGCGTGCCCGTTCTTCGGAACCCGATAGCCCGGCAGGTTCACATGGATCGCGCCGTTGCTCTGGTACTTCTGGAATTCCAGATCCGACGGGACATCGACAAGGACCGGCCCGGGCCGACCGGTCGAGGCGATGTGAAACGCCTCATAAATCGTTTTGCCCAAATCCTTTATGTCCATGACGATGGAATTGTGCTTCGTCACGGATCTCGTGATCCCGGTCGTCGGCGCCTCCTGAAAGGCGTCGTCGCCGATCAGGTCGGTGCGAACCTGCCCTGTGATCGCGACGAGCGGGACCGAGTCCATCATCGCGTTGGCCAGACCGGTAACGAGGTTGCACGCGCCGGGTCCGCTGGTGGCGACGATCACGCCCACCTTGCCGCTGGCGCGGGCGTAGGCGTCGGCCATGTGGCAGCCCCCCTGCTCGTGACACGGCACAATGAATCGGATGGGCGAGTCGCAAATCCTGTCGAAGAAAGGAATTACGGACGCACCAATATAGCCGAAGGCGGTATCGACGCCATGCGCAAGCAGCGCATCGACGATAATCTGGGCACCGGTCTTGAGGGTTGGGGATACAGCGGAACCCGCTGCAGGCGGTGATTGGACTTGCATAGACCTCTTCCTTTCCTGATCGAGCGTCTCGGATCCCTACCATCAGGGACCCTGCTATCATTCCGGCGGATTACAGCTTTGTGGGTCTTTCCGGGCTGCCAATCGCACCTGCTACGAGGAGCGACCCGCGGACCCGGAGATGCATGCCCTTGCCGCAACTCCGTAACCATCCCACACGGGATGGACCAGGTTCGTGCCGCGACAC
>CAZDTD010000277.1:0-4692 GCA_964507995.1 uncultured Pirellulales bacterium
GATCAGTTCTGCGAAGTCTTCCGGGATTGGCGGGTGCCACATCGGAGTGACGATCGTGTCGGCAATAAGGGAGAAGTGATCACCGCCCCAGTAGCCGATGTCAAAACCGAGCGTCGTGGGACCCGTCTGGAACTCATCCCGTCGGACCTGGATGATCTCCCATGACTCCGGCTGGTCCAGGAGTCCATGAATGTCCAAGGCATCCTCCATGTGAGGAACAAGAAAGATGTCCGATTCGAGGTCGTCGCTCTTGTCGAGACTCTCATCCAGACGCGCTCGGGCAGCTCTATTGGATATCATGTCAATTCCGCTGTCCTCGAACGCTTTTACTAAGGACGGATCGTCCCATGAGCAGCCATCCAGAGGAAACCGGGCGATTCCTCGATACTTCTCGGGAGGAAAGCAGGCGAACGCCGAGCGCATTTCGTCTAAGAATTCCCTGTTGCGCGCCGAGAAGCAGGACCTCTCATAGCGGTTGAAGTTCACCAGTGGTTTCATGACAATGAGATAGCCCTGAGACATAAGGGACTCCACAAGCCCGCACAAAGAGGAGGGCTTGGATGCATCAACGATTCTTGTGTGTCCGCCCGCTGGGACTCCCCGGCGTGAGTTCCTTGACGATGCGCTCGGCACTGTAAACCTTCCGCAGGGCCTCGAGGATTGCCGCCGAGTGGACGGAAACGGCGCGGGCCTGGTCCTCGGTGTAGATGAAGTCCAGGATCAGCGACTGGATGTTCCCATCGAAAATGATCCCGACGAGCTCGCCCTTGCGGTTGACCACCGGGCTGCCCGAGTTGCCGCCGATGATGTCGGCGGTCGATACGAAGTTGAACGGCGTATCGAGGTCGAGCTTGCCCTTGCGTTTGAGCCATCGGGAGGGCAGGTTGAACGGGTACTGGTTGCCTTGTTCTTCGGCTCGCTCGTAGAGACCCGCCAGGGTCGTCCAGGGCGGGACCTGTTGACCGTTCTCTTCGTAGCCTTTGACCACGCCGAACGCCAGGCGGAGCGTGAACGTCGCGTCGGGATAGACCGCGGTCCCGTACATTGCGAATCTTGCGTCCGCCAGCTTGGCGTAGGCCTGTCGCAGAGGCTCCTGGACTTGCTCTTCGTACGTCTTGCGAAGCGCCCTCGCAGGGGCATCCACCAGCAACGCCAGTTGGATCATGGCGTCCTCGGATCTGCGGATCGCCTCCGGCGTCGCCTGGCCCAGTGCTTTGCGGGCCTCGACGCTCTTGAGCTTCGTGCCTGCGATCAGCCTTGCCGCCTGTTCCCGGGGCGACTTGCCGTCGAGGATCTTCTGCACGAGCGGGTCGCCGACGCCCTTCATCTCGACCAGCATGCCCAGCGAGTCGGCCAGGGTGAGCGTCTCCAGGTCCTCGTAGAGCGGGGCCTCGGAGAACAACTCGAACTGGAGCGATTCGAGGTTCGACTCGCGGTACTCGCGGAGCCGCTCGGCGTTCGGCATCGCGGATTCATCCGCCAGGCGGACCAGCGTCCGGGCGATTCTGAACAGTTTGCTGTTGAAGGCGGCTCCGTTTTCCAGGAGGTCCAGGTCGTCGTAGATGCCGTCCCAAACCTTCAGGATGGCGGCCACATCGGACCACGGATCGCCGAGGGGCTGTCGGAGTTTCGAGGCGTCCTCCTGCACGATTTGGCGGAGCTTCTGCTCCTCGGCCAACTTTTGGGCCATGATGGCCGGGTCCTGGAGGCCGGCCAGCGTGCCGAGCCGGGCCTTGCGGCTGTTCTGGATTCCGAACAGGTCGTCCCGGGCCCGTCGGGCGCTCTCCGGACTCTCGCCGCTGAACGCGGTCAGGATCACCTCCCTGCGGTAGAGCCTGCGCAACGTGCTCGGATACACCCTGTCGCGGAGAAACTCGATGTGCACCATCGTGTCGAGCCGGTCGGTGCGACCGGGGTGGCCCGAGACGAAGGTCAATTCGCCGTCGGCCGCGCCGTTCGGGCTCCAGGCGAGGTAGTGCTCGATCTTCGCGGGCTTGTCGTTCTCGTAGACGCGGAAGAAGCAGATGTCCAGGTCGTAGCGGGGGAACTCGAAGTTGTCCGGGTCGCCGCCGAAGAAGGCGATCCCCTGTTCCGGCGCGAAGACCAGGCGGACGTCGGTGTACTTCTTGAAACGGTAGAGATGGTAGAGTCCGCCGTGATAGAGCGTGACCACGTCGCTGCGAAGGCCGGTCGCGTCGAGCGATTCCTTCTCGACGGTGTTCATCGCGGCCCGGCGGGCCTGGTTGGCTTCGGCCGGACTCATGCCGGACGTCACCGCCGCATTGATCCGAGCGGTTACGTCCTCGATGCTCTGCAGGACGTTCAGTTCCAGGTCCACGCAGCGGAACTCGTCCGCGAGCGTTTTGGCGTAGAAGCCCTCCTTGAGCAGGTCGCGGTCCTTCGTGCTGAGTTTCTGCAAGCCGTCGGCGCCGACGTGGTGGTTCGTCATGACCAGGCCGTCGGCGGAGACGAACGAGCCGGAGCCGCCGCTGTTGAAACGGACGCTGGCCCGCTGCAGGTGCAGATACCAGTCGTCGTTCGCCGCGAAGTCGTACCGGTCCTTGAGCAGTTGTCTGGGCGGGTCGTTGAACAGCCACATCCCTTCGTTGGCGGATGCCTCCAGAGGCGAAAGACACGTCGTTGCAAACATCGAAATGACTCCATAGATCCAGTGGGTCGTATATTTCATGGCGATTGCTCCTTTCGCAAATCGAATCCGCTGGTACTATAGCTTCCCGATGCGGTCCGGCCAATCCCCAACTTTCCGAATTGCGCCCTGCATATTGTGCTGTCAGAGGCGGAACAGGTCGTATATACTATGCCCTTGCGGCAGGACGCTTGTCTGCGTCCTGGCGGTATGCTGGTGAGACGGGGTTTGAAGCGGGACGACCGGAAAGGAGACGGACCATGAGACGGGTACCAACGTGGTTGGCGTGGGCGGTTGTGCTTTCGGGAGCGACAGGTCTTTGGGCAGCTCAGGACGCTGATGCGGCGGTGGAGCCGCCGGTTGTCGCTCACTTTCATCTCAGCGGGGCGGTGACCGAAGTCCCTGTCGAGGACCCGTTCGGCCTAATGGCCGGACAGGCGATTTCCCTCAAGGATCTTGTGGCCCGCCTGGACCGGGCGGGCGCGGACAGCCAGGTGAAGGCCGTGATCCTGACCTTTGACGGGATGTCCCTCGGGTTCGGACAACTGCACGAGATTCGCCAGGCGATCCAGCGGACGAGGGACGCCGGCAAGCGGGTGTACGTGCACGCGGAGGGCATGAGCACGTTCACCTACGGCCTCCTGTCCGCGGGCGACCACCTCAGCGTCGCGCCGCAATCGACCCTGTGGCTCATGGGATTCTACGCGGAGTCGCCGTACGTGAAGGACCTCCTGGACAAAATCGGCGTCGAGACGGACTTCATGCACATGGGCGCGTACAAGTCCGCCGCGGAGATCTTCACCCGCACCGGGCCCAGCGAAGAGGCCGAGGAGAACCTCAACTGGCTCTACGACGCCTGGTACGATTCGCTCGTGGGCATGATCGCCACGTCGCGGGGCAAGACGCCCGAACAGGTTCGCGAACTCATCGACGGCGGCCCCTACATGGCCGAGCAGGCGAAGGAAAAGGGCTTGATCGACGCGGTCGAGACGCGGGAGCAGTTCGTCGCCCGGGTGAAAAAGGAGATCGAGGGCCCCGAGCAGATCGACAACCGCTACGGCGAGCCGAAAGGACCGCAGATGAACTTTGCGAACCCGCTGGCTGTGTTCACCGTCCTGGCGGAGATGTTCAAGCCGGCCCAGGTCTCGCGCAAGGACGCGGTGGGCGTGGTCTACGTGTCCGGCGCGATCCTGCCGGGCTACAGCCAGCCGACGTTCTTCGGGACTGCGGACGCCGCCTTCAGCGGCGACATCAGCAAGGCCCTGGAACAGGCCGCCGGCGACCCGATGGTCAAAGCGGTCGTGATGCGCGTCGATTCGCCCGGCGGTTCCGCGGAGGCCAGCGAAGTCATCCTGAATGCGACCCGCCAAATCCTCAAGGCCAAGCCGTTCATCGTCTCGATGGGCGACGTGGCCGCCAGCGGCGGGTACTACATCTCCTGTGCGGCCGATGCGATCTTCGCCGACGAGGCGACCATCACCGCCTCCATCGGCGTCGTCGGCGGCAAGCTCATCACCACGGGACTCTGGGACAAGCTCGGCATCAACTGGGTCGCCCACAAACGCGGGGCCAACGCCGATATCTTCACCAGCAGTCACGCGTTTAACGACGACCAGCGGCAGGTTCTCGAAGACTATATGCGGCAGGTCTACGAGGTCTTCAAAGGACACGTCGCCAAGGGCCGGGCCGGCAAGCTGCGAAAGCCCCTGGAGGACATGGCGGGCGGTCGTATCTACACCGGCAGGCAGGCCCTGGAGTTGGGCCTGGTCGATGAGATCGGTGGGCTCAAACAGGCGATCGATTACGCCGCCGCGAAGGCCTCGCTCAAGGACTACGAGGTTCGCGTCATCCCCGAGCCCAAAGATTTTATTACCCAGCTCCTGGAACAGTCCTCCGGCGGCGAGCGCCCCACGGACATCTCGCTTTCCGGCGCGGCCGGTCCGCTGACGGGCCACCCGACGCTGGCGCCGCTGCTCGATCTGTTGGGCAAGACGGAGCCCGAGCGGGCCCGCGCCCTCCGGCAGGTCCTCCAGCGAATCGACCTG
>CAZDTD010000278.1:0-4682 GCA_964507995.1 uncultured Pirellulales bacterium
TCAATCTTGTACTCCGTCGTGCCGCTGGCGTAGAACGTCCATGTCCCCGAGCCGTCGACCGTGACGAGGTAGGAAGGCGGAGGGGTCGGGACCGTCATGCTGATGGTCGAGGTCTTTTGCAGCACCCAGGACGATCCCGGGTCCGGTCCCAGCGAGATCACCAGGTTCACCGCAGAGCCCACGGTGGCGACCGAACCGCCCGTCGGATTCTGGCTGATGACCCGTCCCACGGAAACCGTGCTGCTGTAGGCCTGGGTAATCGTCCCGACGACCAGGCCGGCGCTGGCGATCAGGGACTCGGCCGAGCTCTGGGTTTTGTTCACCACGTTGGGGACCAGGACCACCGCCGGAGGCAGTCCGCTCGACTCGTATGCGCCCTGATCCACTTGCCCGCCTTGCACGCGGGTGTCGCCGTTGAGGTCCACGAGAAGGCCCGCAGGCAGGAGGCCTTGATTCCCTGCGTCGATGCTGGGCGAACCCGCCAGCAGGGTGTAGCCGTCGTCGTCGAAGAACCACTGGCCCTCGATGGCGAAGACGCCGGGGTTCTTGAAGAGCGGGTCCTCGTCGATGTTCCCCGAGCCGCTGAAGCCGGCGGCGCCGCCCTCGATGTTGTTGTAGTACAGGGTGACGATGCCCGGCTCGGAACACCAGATCTCGTTGCCGCCGTTTCGGATGATGCTGTTCTTGACCGAGATCGTGTCCACGAAGCCCGGACCCCAGACGACACTGGCGATGGCCCGCTCGTTCGCAGGGGCCGAGTGGCCGGGCCGGTTGTCCGCGATGGTGCAGTTCGTGATGTCGAGACTGCCCATGACGTTGACGATGGCGTCGCCGCCGAGGATGTCCGCGCTGCCGGCGGTGTTGCCGGTGACTAAGCAGTTGGTCATCTCGACGTTGGCGTCGTCGTTGTACAGGCAACCGCCGAAGATGTAGGCCCAGTTGCCGGTGATTTCCGTGTTGATCAGGACCGGCGCGATGCCGTCGAGGCAGGCGACTCCGGCGCCGAAATCGGCCTTGTTGCCGCGGATTTTGCAGCCTGCGATCCGGAGGGTCGAGGAGGTCGCGAGGACGCCGCCGCCGTAGCGATGGTCGCCCGAGCCGTCGGCGTTGCCGGCGGTGATGATCGCGCCGTCGAGCGTACCCGATCCCGAGGCCGAGACCACATGGAAACTGTTCTCCGAGATGTTCACGATTCCCCAGAGATCGTTGCCGTTCAAGTCGCCGCTCAGGATCGTCGGATAGGCGTCCACGTCCCGCGCATCCGGGTTGATCGCGCCGTAGCCGGCGAAGCCGCACAGCACCGTCACGCCGTCGGGAATGTCGAACGACGCCGTGCGATCCCCCGGCGTGACACCCGCCCCGTCGTCCGGCACGTAGGTCCCATCGGCGACGTGGAGCGTGTCCCCGGCCGTAGCGGCCGCCAGACCGTCCTGCAGGTTGGGGTAGGCCCTCGTCCAACTGCTGCCGTCGGGCGTCCAGATGACCAGCGGGACATTCCGATCCACGCGAATGACGTGACCGCCTCCCCCGCCCCCGACCGTGAAATTGATCTGGAACGGGATCAGGGACTGCGTGCATTTAAAGATCCAACTGCCGGCGGCGAGGGGCCCGAAGTCGCCTCGAAAACCCACCGCGGGCTTGTAGATCAGGATGCACGTGCTGGGCGGCGGGCCCTGGAACTTCAGCTCGATTATCTTCGTGGTATGGTTGACGGACAGATAGGGCGTCCCGCCGAAGGTCGCCTCGGCCTGGCAACTGTTCCCATACGTCTTGTCGGTGGGCCCCGAGAAGGAGATCACGTCCGTCGTGGACGGATTCGACGGGCTGATCGACCACGTGGACGGAGCCACCACCCCCATCCCGTCGATCCAACTGACGCTCGCCGCATGGACAGACCCACAGAGCAACAGGGTCCCTGCGAGGATGAGCGATGTGCTGCCTTTCATCGTCGTACCCTTTCCGAAAAAGCGACTGCCTTCGCCTCTCCCTGCGCTGCGACCTCGCCCCGGCGTCGCAGTCTCGGCACGGCTATTTCTCTTGTCTTCATTGTAGAATCGCCGACGGGAACATGCAAGGCCAAAAGCGCATCGGGCATCGAGCAATGTCTGTTTCGACCGCGTCGTCGCCTTCGCAGGATGCGCCTCGCCGCTCATTCCCCTTGGCGTGAGGCGCCGCACGCGGAGCGAAAATTGGAGTGGGCGAGGGTCGGCCGAAAACCCCGTCGCAAACCCTACGGCGAGCCCTCCCGCCGGGGCCAGATCCTCGGCAAACGGTCCATCGACGAACGCCCGAAGGAGGCCAACGAACGCTCCCGGCTCGGCGATTGGGAGGGGGACACCGTGGTCGGCAAAGGACGCGCTGGACACCTCGTTACCTGTGTGGATCGGGCCAGCCGGTATGTCATCGCACGCAAGGTCCACGCCTGCGCCGCCGAGCCGGTCGCGGAACAATTGAAACGCACGCTTCGCAGACTGCCCACCGAGAAACGCCGCAGTCTGACCCTGGACAACGGCCGCGAGTTCGCCCGTCCGATCGAACTGGAACGCAAGCTCGATCTGCCGATCTACTTCGCTCATCCCTACCATTCCTGGGAACGCGGAACCAACGAAAACACCAACGGCCTTCTTCGGCAGTACCTGCCCAAGAACGCCGATCTGAGCCAGGTCAGCCCCGAACAACTGCGTGCCATCGTCCACGACCTGAATCGTCGACCCCGCAAGTGCCTCGGCTTTCAGAGTCCCTTCGAAGTCTTCCACGTCAAACTCTCGGGATAGCTCTTGAGGCGACTCATCCTGTCGGGTACACTGCATCCATCGTAGCCGAGGACAAGGCTCTGCCGGGAAGCAGCCCGAGCGCCGTCACAGCCCAGGGGCAGGGGTGACGGGGTTATAACCCCATCACCTTACCCTCTATCCTGCTTCTGGCTCAAGGCGATAAATTCCAGGGGACTGGGGACAGCGTCCCCGGTCTCTCGAATGTCACTGGGCTACCGGATCGCTTGCGATCCCTGCGAAGGGCTGTGTTGCACTTCGCGTGTTAATGCGCCCCTCCACGGCAGTGTACAGGTTCAGCACGTTCGTCGTATAGTTGGCCGTGCCTTTCTCTACTTCCATCGAAGTTGCTTCAACCCCTCCTCCGTACGGATGAACTTCACTGTGCCGTCATTGAAGAGAACGCAGCCGCCTCTGGGGTCGTGGTTATCGAAGGTGAACAACTCGGGTCCGCCGTTCTGATTCCAACCCGCCTTGGTCTCAAAAAGCAGCACAGTGTTGGGCTCCGAATCCACGCCGCAATTGGGGTTCATCGCATAGTGGCATCGGTCCGCTCGAACGCTTGGACATACAAAGGTCCATCTGATGCGATTCTCCGGAAGATGCATGGCATGCATGGAGTGTACAATCACATCGCACCACTCGGCTGGCGACGGATGAACACTTTCCGTGTTCATCGCGTTGCGCATCCTTCTATGCAACTCCTGCAACCTTAATGCGCAGTATATACGGTTCTCAAACGAGCGAACCTGAGGCCTGAGCTGCGCCAGGCACAACGGGAAACGAGGGTTGTGAAACAAATGGAGACTGCGCCCGCACTTGATCTCCAACTCCGAACCCCAGATCACGAAGGAGGTTCTGAGTGTGGAGCCAACGTAACAGGTGATGGCGACATACTCCGCGGCTTGAGTCGGTGTGCGCAATACCCCTTCGTACTGTGCCGATTCCACCTCATCCGCCAGTACTCGGATGTCATTAGAATCCACAATCGCGACGGACCTCAAAGCCTGAAGATACGATTCCTCCTCTGCGCTAAGAAGACTCCTTTTCATAGGATTGCCGAAGAAGGACTGCAGTATGGAAGGTCGATACTCAATTTCGATGCGTGTGCATCCCCTGATTTCCGGCAGCCGCGGGGTCTGGCCGGAAAGCTCCCGGTACAGGCGCCTTGAACTGGGAAGCAACATGGTCAGTGCAAGAAGGATCAAGGCTGGAATCCCTATACACAGCCAAATCATGGTCTTCCCCGACATAGTATAGACACCCTTTATCTTCACCACAGAGGATACCCAACATACGCAGTTTCTCGATCTCTCACGGCTTTCCCGGCCAATCGCCAATTCCCACCGACATCTTGCCAGAAGCGGAGGCGTTGTCAAGAGAAACCAGGCTCATCCGGTTTTCGCGTACTTTTGCGTGACCCGCCGTACAATGACCGGGGACGCTGTCCCCGGCCCCCTGGCATTTTGCGCTTTACGCCAGCAGCATGGTAGCAGTCATGTCGGGTGCGTACCACGCACCAACTCTTGTACCTCCGAGGGGTCTGGCCAAGGGATACCCGGACGAAACCAGCACAAACCAGCTGCCAGCAGCAGTCCGTCCCGGCGGTCTCCTTCTCTGTTCTCAGGCTATTGGCCCAACGCGCAAAATGCCGGGGTCCGTCGTGGACTGAACGCCCCGGATTCGAGAGACGATCGAAGGGGTGTACTCCGGGAGTCGCGGTTTCTCTCGCCTGTTCGGAGTCCCGCGTTTACGCGGTCCTGAGCCGCCTGAAGACGGGACTCCAAACCTCGCAACAACGGTCCTGCACCCGACCAGCGGCCGGACCCGCCGCACACTTTCCTTTTGCATCCCGTACTTGCCTCCGGGGCGATCCTCGGGCAAGATAGTGCCCAGGCCGCGTGGCTTTGC
>CAZDTD010000279.1:0-4637 GCA_964507995.1 uncultured Pirellulales bacterium
AATTTCGCCATAGCCACTCCCCCTGGTGACTGGAAGTGGTTCTTGCGCAAGGGACGGGGAGCGACTCCGTCTCAAGCGACGTACATCTGCAAAGAGACCGAATCCGGGGCTGAATTCCAGGTCATCTCGTCGGGTCTCGCGGCTCGCTTCGATACCGACTTTGTCGCCGGGGTGAAGGAAGGGATGAGGGAGTCGCTGGCAGATGGTGGCCTCAGGATCAAGTCCCTGGAAATGACCGAATCCATGACGCCTCTGCCCCATTGCTTTCGTAGCCAATGGCAGGCTTCACTCCCGGATGGCCGGCTGCTCAACGGGTACAGCTATCTCACAGCGTCTGATACAGTCTTCACCATTCAGCACATTACAACCGACGAGGCCGAGCCACCTCTGTTCACGCAGTTCGCGGGCACATTTCGCAGTCTGCGGACCGCCGCTCCTCCTGTGAGTCCGTGCTTCTGGGGCATGGTTGAACTTCTACTGGTCGGCGTTGCCTATATCGTCGCAGTGGCGGTCAATCGCGGAGGTGGCAGATCGATCCTGAACGGAGGGACTCTCGGCGCGGCCTTGGTCATCATCCTGGTGGTCGTTCTGGTAGCCATTGGAGCGTATACCGGCCTTGCGAGGGATCTGCCGCCGGAGACGTTGGGCAGGGTCACAGGGCGGCGGATCGGCGAGGCCCTGATTCCCTTGCTGATTGCGGTTTTCATCTCACGCGCGCATCGAAAACGCAAGGCGAGCCTCAATGAGACCTCAGGCGGATCTGCCGGCGAGACTCCGCGATAGACCGACGGCCGTTGACGTCTTGCGGTCACTTCGTCGTTGGTAGGGATTCTCGCCTGGCTCAGGACGACAGAAGGTAAGACGAAGCACGGTGGCTATTTCTTTTTGTCGAGTTCGTGTCGCAGCATGGCCTCGTAGAGGGTCAGTTGGATGTCGAGGATTTGGTCGAGCGTGACCCGGCAGCCGTCTGTCAGGCCGTGGGGACACTCGAAGGTGAAGCTGGCAGCCCCGCAGATGTGATAGAGGGCGCTGGTCAGATTGAACGCGCTGGGGTTCCTGCCGCTCTCGGGACGTGCCTCAAATGGGCTGTCGTGAGGCAGATGTCGCTCGTCGAGAAGGGCATAGTATCTTTCCGCGAGCGAGCGGATGTCCTGCTGGACCTCCAGGGGGACGTACGCCGGACGCAACAGGGCGGGGGCCGACTCGTGGCTGTGCAGTGAAACCACGAGGTCGGGGCCTTCGTCGCGAGCGATTTTCAGGATCGCGGGCGCTTCGGTTCCCATCGGGGCGAAGAACTCATCGTGCATTGGATTGATCCCGGCGTCGTCGAAGTAGCAGCCGAGGAAGCCGATGTTGTCGCCGGCCATCGGGTGCTGGCGTTTGCAGGCGGGCCAGCCGCAGAGCGTGTCGTCCTTCCAGGTTCCCTGGCCCCAGAATCGCAGGTCGTCGCCATCCATCCCCTGCAACGCCCGTGGCTCGAATCGGGCCGTGCCGTCCGGGTTGCCTGCGGGAATGATCAGGAGCCGGCAGTGGTCCCCGAGTTGTCGCAGCGCGGCCTGATCCCTGCCTCGCAGATCCTTGCCCGTCTCCATGATCTGGATCAGGTTCACCAGCCCGGTGAGCGCCTCGACCTCGTGGCCATGCACGGGGCCGACGAGGAAGACGACGGGTTTCTTCCGGGCCGCCTTGTCCATATAGGCGGCTGGCTCGCGTCCGCCTATGGCCGAATTGTAGTTCGCCCGGTGAGGGACCCGTTCCTTCTCGCCATAAGCAACCAAGTGGATCGGTCTGCCTCCCGGCGTGACGGCGATCACCGCCGCCTGCCCTCGCTGGAGACCATCGAAGCGAGCGGCCAGGCCTTTCACATCGCCGATCCAGAAGTCCGGCAGTTGTCTCTCAGGAATCCGGGCCCTGGCCTGTGCGCATGTCATTCGCGCATCGGGAGCGGCGAATGAACGTGTGTTCATCATCGCCAAGCCCAGTAGCACTGTGGACGCAAGGAACAACGTCCGGTTCGCATATCTGTCATTCTGAGCCGCAGGCGAACGATCTGGCCTGCGGAGGGGGCGGTCTGTTCTCGGCCGGAAGCGACTTCTCATCCTCGGGCCAGGTCCTTCACTGCGCTGCGCTCCGTTCAGGATGACAAAGGCATGCTGTGCTCTGTTCATACTCACCTCCGATTTCCTGTTGACGGGTCGGTTCAACCCAGTAGCTTCTGCTCCCACCACTTGAGGTAGCCCTCGTCCGAGATGGTGGGTGACAAGTCCCGTTTCTCCATGGCCTCGACGAAGGACTTGGCCATCTGGTCCTGCTCTCGCTCGACGATCTTTGGATCTTCGGGGGTCTGGCCCTGGTCGTTCGTGGCCTTGATCCATTCGTCGAGTTTGTCACTGTGCTTTCGCAGGGCCTTTTTGTGTTTCGGGTCCTCGGCCAGATTCCGCAGTTCGTGCGGGTCCTCCTGCAAGTCATAGAATTCAACCGGCGGGCGAGTCGCAGCCATGAACTTCTCCTGCTCCGGCGTGAGTTTGCCTTCCTTGTGCAGGACGTGCATCAGTGTCAGGACGGGATATTGCAGTTTCTTGTAGGCGTTGAACTGAGTGTACGGCCGATCCGGGCAGTAGTTGCGGATGTACTTGTACCGCTTCGACCGCGCGCAGCGAATACGATCCACCGTCCCGTCGCAGCGGTCGCGGGCGGCGAAGACGTACTCGCGGGTCCGCTTCTTCTCGCCCAGGATGTTGTAACCCTGCAAGTGCTCCGGCGGCTCCATCCCGATTGCGGTCAGAAACGTCGGCGCCAGGTCCACCGTGCTGACGAGATCGTCCACGACCGTCCCCGGCTGGACCCTGCCTGGCCAGCGGACGATCATGGGGACGTGAATGCCGCCTTCGTAGAGCCACTGCTTGCCGCGGACGTGCGGCTGCCCGTTATCGTCGAAGTACAGGACGATCGTGTTTTCCGCTTCGCCCTCTTTTTCGAGCCACTGCAGGACGACGCCGATCTCGGTGTCGAGGACCTGCATCGCTTCGAGGTAGTTGGCCCAGTCGCGCCGGGCGACCGGGTGATCGGGATAGCAGGGGGGCAGCACGACCTGCGCAGGGTCGATGGGGTTGTTCTTGTCCCGCTGAAAATCACGGTGCGTCATGCTGAAGTTCACCTGGGCGAAGAACGGCTGGCGGGCCTTTCGCTGCGACCAGTCGGTGCCGTCGAAGGGCTCGCCTCGCGGCGTGAAGTTCCAGTCGGTCTTGCCGGGCTTCTTGTAGCTCAGGCCGGCGCAGTTACAGGTGAAGTAGCCGGCCTGTCGGAAATAGTCCGTGATGACCGTCGCCGGCGGCGGGAGCATGTACCCGTCGTCGCGGTGGCTCCGGTGGTTGTGAGCACTGATGCTTGTCTGGTAGAGACCTGTCATGAAGCACGAGCGGGAGGCCGAGCAGACCGGCGCGGTGGCGAACGCGTGCGTGAACCTCGCCCCCTCGGCGGCCAGTCTGTCGATATTCGGCGTCTTGACCA
This sequence comes from uncultured Pirellulales bacterium, assembly GCA_964507995.1. Classification (GTDB taxonomy): domain Bacteria; phylum Planctomycetota; class Phycisphaerae; order Sedimentisphaerales; family Anaerobacaceae; genus PLanc-01. The sequence continues at coordinate 3,511 of CAZDTD010000279.1, forward strand.
ACGGATTGCCATAACAGCCCATGTCCGGGCACGTGTCCTCGGAGATTAACCAGAGGATATTGGGAGGCCTCGATACCGAGCTGGCCGCGGCGGACTTCTTCGCCTTGCTCCGGCTGCGATGGCGAGGAGACGCCTTGGCTGTTGTTATCGTGGTCTCGGTGGTGCAGCCGGCCAGCAGGGCCGCCGCTCCGCAACCGGCTGTCTTCAGAAAATCCCGGCGTTTCATCCGTGAAACCCTTTGAATGGATTATCGATTATTGATGATGGATATTGGCCTCGCGCGAGGTCCTTCTGCTACCGGAGCGTTCCGACGAGGTCTGCGAGTCGTGCGACGCCGTGACGCGCACAGTAGTCCCGAATCCCTTCGACGATCCGGACCGCGGTGTCGGGCTGGACAAAGCTCGCTGTGCCCACTGCGACCGCCGATGCTCCCGCGATGAGGAACTCGATGGCGTCGGAGGCCGTGCGAATGCCACCGAGGCCGAGGATGGGGATGCCCGCCTGCTTCGTCACTTCGCGGTATACCTTGTTCACGAGATAGACCGCGATCGGTTTGACCGCCGGACCGGAGAGGCCGCCGGTCCGATTGGCCAGGACGGGCTTTCGGGTCTCGATGTCGATGACCATCGCTGTGAACGTGTTGATCAGGCTCAGCGCGTTCGCGCCTGCATCGATTGCCGCCCTCGCGAGCGTGCTGATGTCCGTCACGTTGGGCGAGAGCTTTACGATGAGCGTCTTGTCACCTGCGGCCTTTCGCACGGCGGAAGTGATCTCGCCAACGTGGACGGGATCGCGGCCGAAACTGATGCCGCCTTTGGCCACGTTCGGGCAACTGATGTTCAGCTCGAAACCGACAATTGCCTTCTCGCAGGCCAGCCGCTCAGTGACTGCGACGTATTCCTCGATTCGCTCGCCTGCGACGTTCACGAACACAGGCGACGACATCTTCGCGATGATCGGCAGCTTCTCCGCGAGGAAGCGGTCCAGGCCGATGTTCGCCAGGCCGATAGCGTTGAGCATGCCGGCGTCGGTCTCGACCATTCGCGGCGTTCGGTTGCCCTTGCGGGGTTTGAGCGTGATGCTCTTCGTGATGAAGCCGCCGAGCGCGTTGACGTCCATGAAGTCGG
>CAZDTD010000280.1:0-4633 GCA_964507995.1 uncultured Pirellulales bacterium
CCGCAGGTCATTCAATCTTCAGGTCCGGATTGTTCGACCCAAAGTGCTTGAGCATGACGATCGGATCGGACTTCGAGGGGTTGGTGATCGTAACGCCCTGCTTGGCGGCCTGCTCCGTGACGAAGTACTCGTCGTGCGTGAGCTGGCCGAACCGGATCATCGTGGGCGTCTCGATGTCCCAGACGCCCAGCGTGCCGTGGCCCTGCATCATGATGAAGCCGTAGGCGGCGCTGTCCCGGATCGTCACGGTCGCGCCGGGCTGAACGGTCAGCTCTTTGGCGCTGAAGGCCGTGGATTTGTAGCAGATCCAGTTCTCCTGGAAACCCTGCTTGGCCATCTCTTTGGCCGAGTAGACCGGCTTGGGCTTCATGAAGCGGTTCTTTACGAAATCCGGATCGACGTTGAGATTCCAGTCGATGACGCTGAGCAGCCAATCGACGTTGCCCTGCTTGTTCTTCGGCGTGTTCTTCCACAACAGCTCTTTGGACACGACCTGGTCGTGAGTGACGTTCTCGTACATCGCGAAGACATCCGAGGCCTTCTGCGGCTCGTACGTGCACAGGCTGCCCGGCGCGTGGAGCACGCCCGGCGGCACGTCCCACCCGGTCCCGGGATTGAGCCGGTACGCCGGAGCCAACGACGTGATCGCGTTGTCCCTACCGTCGGCGGCGTCCTGCAGCGCCTTGCGGACCTGGTCCTTGGTCACGCCGGGGTACAGTCCGAAGAACGTGTAGGGGAAGTCGCCGCCGTGATTGTTCACCTGCGGCGGGAAGAAATAGGCCTCCGGCTTGCCCAGTTGGCCCGTGAGCTTGGCGTGCTGGTCCCGATGGTGAATGTGGTGCGGCAACGCGCCCTTGTTGTCGAAAAACTTCGAGTAGGCCGGCCAGCAGCGATGCTTCTTCCACAGACGGTCGCCGATGATCTGGCCCTGGAGCTCCTCGACGGCGTCGCGAAGCAGGATCCGCTCGACCTTGTCGCCATCTTCGAAGACGATGAAGCTGAGTCCTTCGTTGGGCGAGGTCAGCGGCCCGTTGTCGGCGGGCGTCGTCGAGGCGAACCACCGCTCGTCGATACCGCCCCGCTCGCCGCCGAGGGCGTAGTAGTCATCCGGGTGCAGCTTGATCCGCCGGCCCGGCACACAAAACGAACGCGGCACCCAGTTCGGGGCCAGCCGCAGAATTCCTTGCCCTTGTTCCAAGGCCATCCCGGCCGTTTTCTTCACAGACATAATTCTCTATTCCTTTCTCATCACAGGTCCGGTTGGTTCCGTCCGTCCCACTCTGCTCTATGCTTTCGCGGACTTTACGTTTTCCCACGCGCCCTTCTTTGCCGAAGCCAGCACCGCGTCGCAGACGTACTGTGTGGCCAGTGCATCGCGAAAACTCGCGGAGGTCGGTTCGCCTTTCGCCGTATTCGTCAGGAAATCGGCCAACTGGTGGACGAAGCTGTGCTCATAGCCGATGCTCAGCCCGGGCACCCACCAGTGCGACATGTACGGCATATCGCCGTCGGTGACGTGGATCGACCGCCAGCCGCGAACGATGGATTCGTCGCGATGATCGAAGTAGCTGAGCCGATTCAGGTCGTGGAGATCCCAGGCAATCGAGGCGTGCTCGCCATTGATCTCGAACGTGTACAGGGCCTTGTGCCCGCGGGCATAGCGGGTGGACTCGAAGTTGCCCATCGAGCCGTTGTCGAAGCGGCAGAAGAACGTGCAGGCGTCGTCGATACCGACCTTCGTCGCCTTACCCGTCTCGGCATGGGCACGCTCTTTAATGAACGTCTCCGTCATCGCGCATACCGACGTGATCGGGCCATTATGCCAGAGGGCGGTGTCGATGCAGTGGGCCAGCAGGTCGCCCGTGACGCCGGAACCGGCCGCCTTGACGTCCAGCCGCCAGGAGGACATGCCCCCCACCGGGACCTTCGTCGAGATCGTCCAGTCCTGGAGGAAGTTGGCGCGATAGTGGAAGATCCGCCCCAGCCGGCCGCTGTCGATGATCTGCTTGGCCAGCGACACGGCGGGCATCCGACGGTAGTTGAACGACACCAAGTTGGCCACGCCGGCCTTCTCGACGGCCTGGACCATCTTCTCCGCCTCCGGCCCGTTCAACGCCAGCGGCTTCTCGCAGATGATCATCTTGCCCGCCTCGGCGGCCGCGATCGCGAGTTCCGCGTGGTAGTTGTTCGGCACGCAAATGTCCACGATGTCGATGCTCTTGTCATCCATCACCTTGCGCCAATCCGTGGCGTACGACTCGAAGCCCCACTGATCGGCGAAGGCCTTCGCCTTGTCGTCCTCCAGTCCACAGATCGTCTTGAGGACAGGCTTATACGGCACATCGAAAAAATTCGACACCCTGCGGTAGGCGTTGGAGTGCGTACGGCCCATGAAACCGTAACCGATTATGCCGACATTGAGTGGTTTGGTCATTGCAGTCATTCCTTATTCAAGGTCTTGAGCGATAGGGTGGAGCCTGCTCCACCGATTTGTCCAACAGACTAAGCTTTCCATCCGTGCGCGGCGCGGACTTTCAACATTGCATCGAGGATCTCGTTCCAGGTGTTCTGCGTTTCGAGCATCGCGTTGGGGAACATGCAGCCATCCCAGCAGATGTGCTTCATGCCGCGTTTCGAAGCGTCCTTGAGCCAGTAGCCGGCGCAACGGACGATGTCGAGCTTGCCCTTCGGATCGTTGGCCGGACAGTGCTTGCCCGTCTTGTCGTGCGAGCCGGCGCCGCGGACTTCGCCGTCGTTCTGAGCCACGTGGAAATCGATCGTCCAGGGTCGCAGCTTGTCCACCATCGTTTCATAGGCACCGTAGAATTCGTCCTCGGAATAGCCGGGCTTCAGCAGCGCATGCTCCGGCGCGTTGTAGCCCATCAGGTACAGATACGTATGGGCCATGTCCGCCTGAAATCCCAGGGCTTCCGGCATACCGACCTCTTCCAACAGATTCAGCATGTCCTTCCAACTGTGCATGCCGGCCCAGCAGATCTCGCCCTCGGCGGCCAGGCGTTCGCCGTGATCGGCCGCGATCTTGGCCGCCTCGCGGAACGTGTCGGCGATTCGCTTCGTGTTGCCCGCGGGGTCCTGGCTCCACTTCTCGATGTTGCCTTCCGCCGAATCGATTCGGATTACGCCATACCGGCGGACGCCGTGCTTGTTGAACACGCCTGCGATGCGGCACGCAACCCGCACGGCTTCGAGGAACTTCTTGCGGGCCGCGGAATCCCCCATGGCCGTATCGCCGACTGTGCCGGGCCAGATCGGAGCGACGAGCGAGCCCATATTGAAACCGTACCGCTGAATCTTATCGGCGATCTTTTTCAACTCGGCGTCGCTGGCCTTCGGGTCGGTATGCGGCAGGAAGAGGAAACAATCCACGCCGTCGAACTTCTGGCCGTTCACCTCGGCGCCGGCCGTCAGTTCGAGCATCCGGTCGAGACTGATCGGCGGCTCCTGGCCCGGCCCATCGCCTTTGCCGACCAACCCGGGCCACATGGCGTTGTGAAGTTTGGGGAGGGGATTCGAACTCATATCTGGCTCCTTGACATTACATTGTTGATTGATGATTGTCGATTTTCGATTTCTTCAATCAACCATCACACATCAAAAATCGCACTTTCTATGCGGCGGCGTCCCATCCGTCCTTGATCGTCTTGTACCCGACCTGATAGCACTCCTCCGGACTGGCCGACAGGCTTCGCCAGACGCAGGTCGTCGCAGCCAGGTCCGGCAGGCTCGATCCGAACGCCTCGATGGTCATCCACTGGTCGTAGCCGGCCTGACGCAGCGTCTTGATGATCTGCTTGAACGGGACATGTCCCTTGCCCGGCGTCCCGCGGTCGTTCTCCGAGATGTGGACGTGACGAATCGCGTCGATATTCTTCTTGATGCAGCCGACGGGGTCCTTCTCCTCGACGTTGGCGTGGAAAGAATCGTACATCACGCCGAGATTCGGATGGTTCACCCGCCTGGCGTGCGCAGCGCCGTCGTCCAGGATATTGAGGAAGTAGCACTCGAAGCGGTTCAGACATTCGACCGCCAGTTGCAGGTTCGCGGCCTTGGCGAAATCCCCGGCCTTGCGGTGCACCTCGACGGCCCGATCCTTCTCCTCCTGCGTCGGGCCTTTGCCGCTGAAGAACTTTCCTCCCAACGGCTGGTAGAACGGCCCGCACAGGACCTCGGACCCGAGCGCCGCGTTGCAGTCGATGGCCCACTTGAGGTAATCGACGCCGCCCTGGCGGTGCTTGGGATCGGCGCTGATCGGGTTGTGCTCCTCGTCCGGGATGACCGTGCAGGTCGTGCACTTGAGGCCGTTGTCCCGGATGGCCTTCGCGACATTCTTGTAGTGCGCCACGTCTCCAGCAAACAGGGGGACTTCCACTCCATCGTAGCCGGTCGCTTTGAGCCTGGGCAGGAGGGCGAAGTGCTCCTCCGTGACGAACGGCGTCCACAACAATAGATTGAATCCGATCTTCATGTTGACCCTCGAAAGTCACTGAGTGGACGGGTAGACACGTACCCGCGTGGATGAATCGATGCGTATCTGTGTGTATGTGCGCTTGCACACATGCGTAGCCACCATGCCAACGACAAACGCCAGCCCCGGACCCGCGGCCCCGAAGGC
>CAZDTD010000281.1:0-4602 GCA_964507995.1 uncultured Pirellulales bacterium
GACTACAGACCATCATGGATATTCCCGCTGTGACCGTCGCAGGCGGAGACAATACTGCCGTTACCGTGACTGCCGAAGGCCAGGAGCTCACGCCGTCTCTCCAGAACTTTGCAACGGATCGCCCATTCCATCTGGATACGCTTGCAGGCGATTGGTCCACGGAACTGGTACTGGCCCAAACCGCTGACGGCATACTCGCCGATCCGGTTGTCGTCCGGAATTCCGCTACGGGTGGTCGCATAGGCGTTTTCTACCAAACCGCCAGCCAGGACAATGACCCGCGCGGCGAAGTGATCAGCGAGTGGATCAACAACTGGTATCTCGATGCCGTCTCAGGCGGGAATTGACGAGCAAGTAGTTTCAACACGGATGGCAAACAGTTTCTGCATCCGGTGAACGTCAACACCAGGGCCTGTGCTCATGCAGCACAGGCCCTTTTCATGCGATATCCTGTACCCGCCAAGCCAATGGCAATGTGTGGTCCTTCACGACCCGGGAATTCCTCGTGGTGGACGATTTCGAGAGCTATGACGACGACATCGAGGGTGGAACAACGACCTGGCGGACCTGGATCGACGGCGTACCCCTCGGCGTCGGGTGCGATTCATCTTTGTAGGTGGATACTCTCGAGCCTTGCGAATCGGCCCTGTCATTCCTGCGACAAGCAGGAATCCAGGAACCTTGGGATTTGTCGCGTCTCGGGAAACTGGATTCCCGCTTGCGCGGGAATGACAGAGTCAACGTCGAACGACGCAACTCAGAGCAAAGCAAATTCTACCTCCAAACGTGAACTGCACCCCTCGGCGTCGATCGACGCGGATTTTGTTTGATCTCGACTCGTCTTATGAAGTACAATTCAACTGTCGGCTGAGTGATAGGTGTTTCTTCGAATCGTACAGATGAGTTCTTCCATGTGAGGAGGAATCGGCATGATCGATGGCACTCTCATCCCGTGAGACGCGCTGCACTTCCAGTTTATTCCCATCGCTGAATCGCGGGTGTTTTTCTGTCCCCGGGCATAACGTAAACGTGTGGATACGTGGCATGTTCTGAAGGAGGACGAGTATGTACAGGAAACCCATTCTCGCAGCGTTTTGTGTATTGTTGTTGGGGCCGGTCTGGTCGGCCTCGGCCGGGTTCGATCCGAATCTCGTTGCCTGGTGGCCCTTTGACGAGGGGAGCGGCACAATCGCCGGCGATTGGAGTGGCAACGGTTATGACGGAACCATCGGCGGCGGCACGCAGTGGGTGGCCGGCATGCTGAACGGCGCGCTACAGTTCAATGGCTCCGATGCCGAGGTCGTCGCGCCTCACATCGCATTCGACAATCGCAGTTTTGCCATTGCGCTGTGGGTCAATCTCGGACAAAACAGCGCCGAACACATCGCTTTCTCCCAGCGGCAATCGGATTCGACCGGCCTTAACCTCCATTTACGACTGGGAGGAACTGGCAACCCGGCGGCCGGCGGCATCAATTTCGGTTTCTACAGCAATGATCTCGTGACAGGCGGCGACCTTCTTGCGCTCAACACCTGGTATCACCTGACCTTCACGTACGATTATGCGAACCAGGACAGACGGATCTACGTGGACGGGGTCCAGGTCGCCCAGGCCACGGCCACACCCTATCTCGGGACCACCGGCAACACGGTCATCGGTTCCTGGGATACGGGTCAGTTCTTCACCGGCATGATTGACGACGTTCAGGTCTACCACAAAGCCCTGTCAGACGCGGAAATCGCGAAGATTATGAAGGGTCTGGCGGATACCTCCATCGCATCCGATCCCATCCCCGACGACGCGACGACGGATGTGCCGCGAGACGTGGTCCTCGGCTGGACCCCGGGCGAGTTTGCCGCCACGCACGATGTGTATTTCGGCACGAGCTTCGACGACGTCAACGACGCCACCGAACCCCTTCAGAGCGTAACGGACGCCGCCTACGATCCCGAGGGCCTGCTCGAATACGGTCAGACCTACTACTGGCGGATCGACGAGGTCAACGACGCCCCGGACGATACCACCTTCAAAGGCGAGGTCTGGAGCTTCACGAGCGAACAATACGCCTATCCGATCACCAATGTGACGGCCACGGCCTCCGCGCAGCAGCCCGCCTCGCCGGCGAGCAAGACCGTCGATGGCTCCGGCCTCGACGAGTTCGATCAGCACGGCGTCGATTTGAAGACCATGTGGTCCACGGCCGGCGGCCTACCCGCCTCGATTCAGTATGCCTTCGACAAGGTGTACAAGCTGCACGAGTTGTGGGTCTGGAACGCCAACTCGGAACTCGAATCGCTCATGGGCTTCGGGGCCAAGGACGTCGCCATCGAGTACTCCACCGACGGCGAGACCTGGACCGCGTTGGAGAACGTGCCCGAATTCGCCCAGGGAACCGGCCTGACCACCTACACAGCCAACACCATCGTCGATCTCGGCGAGGTCCTGGCCCAACACGTCCGACTGACCGTCAACGACAACTGGGGCGAAATGTCGACAATCGTCAGCCTCAGCGAGGTGCGGTTCTTCTATACACCGACGCAGGCATTCGAGCCCGATCCGGCCGATGACGCCACGGGCGTCGGCATCAACGCCACGCTGAACTGGCGTCCCGGCCGCGAGGCCATCTCGCACGAGGTCCACTTTGGCGCCGACCCGAACGCACTGACGGCCGAGACGGTGACCGACCACAGCTACACCCCTGCTCCTATGGACCTCGATACCGCATACTACTGGAAGGTCAACGAAGTGGGCGACGCCGGGACCTATGAAGGTGATGTGTGGACCTTCACGACCCAGGAATTCCTGGTCGTGGACGATTTCGAGAGCTACACGGACGACATGGACGCCGAAGAAGCCGTCTTCCAGACCTGGAGCGACGGCTACGAAGACGACACCAACGGGTCAATCGTCGGCATCGAACCCGCCGTCAATGGAACGTTCTGCGAGACGACCATCGTGCACGGCGACAGGCAATCCATGCCGTTCTTCTACAACAACTCCGGCCAGGCCGCCTATGCCGAGGCCAAGTGGACCTTCGACGACGCCCAGGACTGGACCGCCTCCGGCATCAAGAGCCTGTCGCTCTACTTTGCAGGCGTCGCCGGCAACACGGGCCAATTGTACGTGAAAATCAACAACACCAAGGTCGTCTACGACGGGGATACAACGGACTTGACGCAAACCATCTGGCATCCGTGGAATATCGATCTGTCCACGGTCGCCAACGTAAACAGCGTCCGTTCGCTGGCCCTCGGCGTCGACGGCTCCGGAGCCGCAGGCACGTTGTACTTCGACGATATCCGGCTCTATGCCAGGACCCCCGAGTTCGTCACGCCGGCGGACCCCGGCAGCGAGGGCTTAGTCGCTCATTACGGCCTCGACAACAACGCCGACGACAGCTCCGGAAACGGCAACAACGGGACGGCCGAAGGCAACCCGGATTGGACGCAAGGCATGGTCGGCGACGCAATGCAGTTCAACGGCGCGAGCGCCCGCGTCGTCGCGCCCCACATTCCGCTCGACAATCGCAGCTTCACCGTCGCCCTGTGGATCAATCCGGTCCTGTTCACCGCCGAGCAGGTCGTCTTCAGTCAGACGCAGGCATCCGCGACAGACACGGACATGCACTTCCGGCTGGGAGGCCCCGGCGCCGCTTCGGGAAACGTCCCGGCCGGCGGCGTCCGTATGGCCTTTTACGGTAACGATCTCGACACGGCCGGCGGTCTGATCCAGGACAACAACTGGTATCACATCACGTTCTGCTACGATTTCGAGAACCAGGAAAGAAGCATCTATGTCGACGGCGTGCTGGCCGCTCAAGCCTCGGCTACGCCGTATCTGGGGAACTCGGGCGACACCATCATCGGCGCCTGGGGCACCAGCCAGTGGTTCCAGGGCATCATCGACGAGGTCCAGATCTACCATCGGGCGATGTCCGCCGAAGAGGCCGCCTGGCTTGCCGGTAGGAGGGTGCCGCTCCACAAGCCGATGTAAGATTGGAAGGTGAGTGCCGCCAGACCGGATCACCGGTCCAGGGGTACTCAATGCAACACGCAAAGGGGTCCATCTCCACAGGGGACGGACCCCTTTCTTTTTTCGCACGCAACCGATCCCGCCGCGATTTGGTGTCAGCGTGGGAATAAAGCGACAGCGGATTGACGGTCCGTTCCCGGCGATTTACTATCCATCTATCGTGTCGTGCGTCGGATGAACCGACGGCGAACCGGGAATGGTGCAATCGCAAGGTGGTTCAGTGAGAGATTCGGGAAGCAGGAGGTTTCTTATGAAGCGAAGGCCAGGTAGTGACATGTTGCGTGTGACAGTGCTCTCTTTGGCGGTGGCCCTGGTTCTCGCAGCCTGGACCTCAGACGCGGACGCCCAGACCGATGTCGCCAGCCCCGCGTCCGTGGTGACCCTCCACGGCAGCCGGCTGGGCGCGCCGATCAATCCGTTCATCTACGGCCAGTTCATCGAGCACCTGGGCCGGTGCATCTACGGCGGCATCTGGGCCGAAATGCTCGAAGACCGCAAGTTCTACTTTCCCATCACGGCCGAGTACCGACCCTATCGCCAGTTGGAGGACTCGCCGTTCCCGGTCGTGGG
>CAZDTD010000282.1:0-4580 GCA_964507995.1 uncultured Pirellulales bacterium
TCGATGGTCTCCGAGATCGTCGGGTGCGGGAACGTGATCTGGCGGATCGGCTCGCACGTGCCCAGCAGGGTCCTTGCGAAGGCGACGAACTCGGTCGCCATATCGCCCACCATGCTGATCCCCACGATTTCGTTCATCGCGTTGTCGCGGACCGCGTGGAATTGGCCGTTCGTGTTGTTCTCCGCGTGACAGCGGCCGTTGGCCCGGAAGAAGCCTTTGCCGACCGTGATGTCCATGCCGGCCGCCTGGCACTTCTCCTCCGTCTTGCCGACCGAGGCCACCTCGGGGAACGTGAAGACCACGCGAGGAACCATCGAGTAGTCGAGCATTTCCTCGTTGCCGCCGGTGGCGTTGGCCGCCGCGATTTCCGCTTCCGCGGTCGCGCCATGGGCGAGGTAGGTCGTGCCCACGATGTCGCCGAGGGCGTAGACACCGGGGACGCTCGTTTCGAGTTTCTTGTTCACCTTGATGGCGGGACCGTTCATCTCCAGGCCGAGCGTCTGGACGACGTCCTTGTCCACGCGGGCCCGCCGGCCCACGGCGACGAGGACCTTCTCGGCCTCGATGGCTTGGCCGCCGTCGAGCAGCACCTTGGCGGGGGATGCGCTCTTATCCACGCCCATGACCTTGCGGCTCGTCATGGACTCGATGCCGAGGGTTTTGAACTCCCGCTCGACCAGCCGGCTCACCCAGGTGTCCTCCATGGGCAGCAGCCTGTCGAGCGCCTCGACGATGGTGACCTTCGTGCCGAACGCGGCGTAGGCGCACGCCATTTCGCAGCCGATGACGCCGCCGCCGACGATGACCATGGACTTCGGGATTGCCTGGAGCGACAGGGCCTCTTTGCTGCTGATGACGGTCTGGCCGTCGAAAGGAATCGACGGGATCTGGATCGTATCGGAACCCATGGCAAGGATGATCTTGCTGGCTTCGAGGTCGCGGGTCTGCGCGTTCGACTGAACGCTGATCCGCCCGGGGGCGGTGACGACGCCGCGACCCTCGATGTAGGTTACTCCGTGGTTCTTGAGCGTGCTGAGCATGCCCTTGCGGGTGCCGGTGATGATGGCCTCGCGACGCTGCTGGATCTTCGGCCAATTCGGTGTCGCGGAGGGGATGTCGATGCCCATTTCGCCTGCTTGGCGGGCCCGCAGCAGCAGGTGGGCCGAGGCCAGCAGGGTCTTCGAGGGGATGCAACCCCAGTTCAGGCAGGTGCCGCCGGGGAATTCCTTCTCGATCACCGCCGCGGAGGCCCCGCGCTGCGCACAGCGACGAGCCGCCCGAAATCCACCAGGTCCTGCACCGATCACGACGACATCGAATCTCTCTGCCATAGGTCTATCCTGTTCCGTTTTCTCCTGTGCCTTTCGGCTTGATGATTGCTCATGGTTTGTACCAAAGCGGTTGCCATAGTATACCAGCCCCAGCCGGGATGGCAACGGGCAATTAGGAAAACCCAGGCGATACAGGCGGAGGGTTGATTCGCCACTTTTACATGCAATTTACGATCGCGCGTTCGCACTGTCGGATACAATGCGGATAATAGAGAAACCTGTTTTGGAGGGATACGCAATGAGAATGCGACTTGTCATTTTGGGGATGGCGGCTGTTCTGTATGTGTGCGGCGTTTCAGTGTCGCAATCCGGCAGCACGCCTTCGTCGGAGGCGGCGGTGGCGCAACTCATTCGACAAGCCACCTGTATTACGAAGAACAGCGTCTCGGAACGCCAGGCGCAGCGCACATTGGTCGAGATGGGCGACGAAGCTGTGCCGGCCATTGTCCAGTGGCTGAAACAGAAGCAGGCAGAGCGCCCGCCGAGCGGTCTGTGGAATCACTATTCCATGATGGTCGATGTGTTGAGCCAGATCGGATCGCCCGAGGCCCATGCGTTCATCACCGCCGACTGTGGCGGCGACACCAGCCTCTTGCGACTGGAGTCATATCGAACCAGGCTCCTGACACGGATTGAGATCTGGCAGAGCCCTGACCGGTTCGGAAGACTCTGCGAGATGCTGAAGGGGCCCCATGCGGACCGCAAGTGGGCCATTTTCAAACTGGGCGTCCTGGGAGACGCCCGAGCCGTTGGGCTTCTCGATACGGTCGCCGCCGAGGATAGAGACCTGGACATTCGGGAGACTGCCAAAGACGCCGTGGCCCATCTGCGTGACCCCAACGTGCCGATGCGGTACATCGACCATTGGCCGTCATACGAGATGGAACTGACGGCCGCCGCAAGCTATCACGTGGGGGAGCCCGTCAAAATACGATGCCGAATCACCGGCGGTCCGTACGGTAGCCCGCCGCTGGTGGAGTTCGCCTCCCCGCAGTGGCACTTTCTGCCTTGGGGCGGTGAGTCTCAGCCGTTCTGTCTGTCGGTCCATCGCCGCCGCGATCGGACATACGACAAAGCGCATCCGATCAAACAGCTTCGTCCGCGTAGCGTGGACAAGACCAGCGGCGATCAGAGCGAAGCCGACGGCTATGTGGACACGGCTGACCTGGGGCCGACAAGCGTGTTCACACTCCAAGCGGGTGAAAGCCGTGTCTACGAGTTTGCGGATATCACGCGGGCCTTCGACATGATCGAGCCCGGGGAGTACCGGTTCCACGTTTCCCGGTTCGACTATGTGCTCTCCGAATTCCTCACGATCTACATCCTTTCGACGAAGGCAAATCCTACTTCGTCGCCATGAGTTGGAACTCCCAGATCGTCGGGCCGTCGGTGGCTTCGAGGAGGTTCAGCCGGACGACCTGGGCGGTCACCGGGCTGAAGGCTTTCGTATACTCGGCGCCGATCCGCGTGCCTTCCAGGAACGTCTTCCAGGCGTCGCCTTCCTTGTACTGGAGTTCGAACTTGCGGACGCGGTCGAAGGCTTCGCTGATCGCGACCCTGCCGAATGTCGTTGGTTTGCCGAGGTCCACATCGAGCCAGGCCTGCTTGACGCCGGAATCGGTCGCCCAACGGGAGCCTGAATCATCGTCGAGGGTCTTGCCCGGTCCATATTCCTGCATGCCCTGGAAGATGTTCGACGCTTTCGCCTTCTTGCCGGCCGCCAGGGAGGCGGACGGGAGGGCGATGGGCTCGATCTCGCTCGCCGGGCCGTCAAGCGTGAGCTTGACAATCGTGTCGATCTCCTGGCGACTCTGGGCCGGCACGGTGATCTCAATGGCGTCCGCAGTCTGGCGGACGCTCACGTTTCCGCCGGTCAGCAGCGAAGAATTCGTCACCTTCTTCGGCAGGGCCGGCAGGGTGATCGTTTCGCCCGACCAGTCGAGAATGTGGACGTAGATCGTGTTGCCCTTGTACGTGCTGGCGAGCGCGGCTGTGGTCTTGATGGGTCCGCCGCGAGTGCCGTAGATGCTCTCGCCGTATTGGCTCAGCCACTGGCCCATCTCACGGAGTCGCTCGACCTGCCTGGGTTCGATGCGCCCATCCGGCATGGGACCGACGTTGAACAACAGGTTCCCATCGCCGCCGACGACGCGGACCAGCGTCTGGAGGCATTCCTTGAGCGACTTCATCTTGTCGTTCGGTTTCCAGGCCCACTGCTGGCAGATGGTCATGCAGGTCTCCCACGGTCGATCCCGCTGGAAGCTGCCGATCTGCTGTTCCGGCGTGTCGTGGTCCGCGGGCAGACCCGCCCGGTTGTTCAGAATCACATGCGGCTGCACCTGCCGAAGCATCGGGAACAGTCGGTCGGAGTCCCAGTCCTTTGCGGAGCCGCCGAGGCCGTCGAACCAGATGATGTCGATCTGGCCATAGTTGGTGCAGATCTCGCGGAGCTGGCCGTGCATGTACTCGATGTACTTCGGGTGCGTCGCAGTGCGATAGTCCGGATGGTGCCAGTCGACCGGCGAGTAGTAGTAACCCAGACGCAGGCCCGCCTTGTGGCAGGCGTCGGCCAGCTCTCTCACCACGTCCCGTTTGAACGGCGAGTTCGTGATCTTGTAGTCGGTGAGCTGGCTGTCGAACATGGAAAAGCCGTCGTGGTGCTTCGACGTGAAGACCATGTACCGCATGCCGGCGTCCTTGGCAATTTGCAGCCACTCGTCGGCGTTGAACTGGACTGGGTTGAACTGCTTGTACAGGTTGTCATAGACCTCGACCGGGATCTCGCCTTTGCCCCCCGTGCCGCGGCGCTCGCCCCCGCGGGACCAGCCGATCTCGGTTCCCTTGATGCTGACCGGTCCCCAATGGATGAAGAGTCCGAACTTCAGGTCCCGCCACCATTGGATATCTTCGGGAGTGGCCTTGAGGTAGCCGGGCCGGCTCGCGCCGCCGGGCGACGCAGGCTGCGCCCATGCGGCCGCTGCAAGCACAAGCGACAAACAGACGACACTGATCGTGTGACTTCTCGCAGGTCTCAATCCAAGCATGATCGGCTCCTTTCCAGTTGGTTCCATGTAGATGTTGCGGCCCAGTATACCCGCCCGACCCGACGATAGGAAATGCTTTCACCACAGAGACACGGAGGGCACCGAGAAGTCGGATAGAAGCATATTCGGGATCAAGCTCGGAATCGTCTCGGTGAACTCTGTACCTCCGTGGTGGATCTGCCCACCCCTCCTCCAGCCTCCGGCC
>CAZDTD010000283.1:0-4578 GCA_964507995.1 uncultured Pirellulales bacterium
CCCTCCAGCGTGTTGTTCCTGTAGGCTATTCTCATAGGGTATTTGCTTCTTCCGGCAACGCAGCGGCCTTTTTACAACCTTTTGCCGCAGACTTCCAGCAAAATCGGCGTCACGCGACGTCCGCGAAGCCGAGGGAGTCGCCGAACTTCGTGACCAGCGCCCGGCGGATGTTGCGATGCTCCGACTGCGTCAACGCAGGGTCCGCGGAAATCACCTGGAAAGCGTGACGCCTGGCGATCACGAGCAGCTCGTAATCGTCTACGATGTTGGCGATTTTCATGTCGGGCAGCCCGTGCTGGCGAGCGCTGAACAACTCGCCCGGTCCGCGGATTCGCAGGTCCTCCTCGGCGATTTCGAATCCGTCGGTGGTTCGCGTCATGACATCCAGCCGGCTCTTGGCGACCTCGTTGTCCGTCTCGGCGAACAGCAGGCAATACGATTTCGATTCCCCGCGCCCGATCCGGCCGCGAAGCTGATGCAGTTGCGCCAGGCCGAAGCGGTCGGCGGCCTCGATCACCATGATCGTCGCGTTGGGGACATCGACACCGACCTCGATCACGACGGTGGAGACCAGGACATCGATCCGGCCCCTGCGAAAACCGGCCATGACCTCCTGCTTCTCGGCCGAGGACATCCGGCCGTGCAACAAGGCCACCTGAAATTCCGGGAACACCCGTTCGGAAAGCTCCTTCCACGTATCGCTCGCAGCCTTGATTTCCTTGCCCGTCTCCGTGTCCGTCTCCTCGACCGCCGCAATCCGCGGGCAAACCACGTAGGCCTGCTTTCGGGCCCGCAACCGCTCGCGGATGAAGTCGTAGGCCTTCTGCCGATCCTTGGGTTCCACCCACCGTGTGACGATCGCGCCCCGGCCCGGCGGGCAGTGCTTGATGACCGAGACGTCCAGGTCGCCGAACGCGGTCATCGCCAGCGTGCGGGGGATCGGCGTGGCCGTCATGACCAAGCAGTGCGGGACGCCGTCTTTGCGCAGCTCGGCCCGCTGATGTACGCCGAACTTGTGCTGCTCGTCGATGACCACCAGTCCCAGGCGGCGAAACTCGATGTCTTTCTGCAAGAGCGCGACCGTGCCGACGACAATGTCGATCTCGCCCAGCCGGATTTGCGAGAGCCGTTCTTCCCGTTTTTTGCCCGTCAGGCCGCCGGTGATGAGCACCCTGCGAACCTGGCTGTTCCGGAGATACCGCTCCATGCTCAGGAAGTGCTGCGAGGCGAGGATCTCCGTGGGCGCCATGATGGCCGCCTGCGTCTTGCTGGCGACGGCCAGCAACGCGGCGTACAAGGCGACGACGGTCTTACCGGAGCCGACGTCGCCCTGGAGCAGGCGGTTCATCGGCGTCGTGCGGCTCAGGTCCTGGACGATCTCCGAGATGGCCGCGTTCTGGTCCTCCGTGAGCAGGAAGGGGAACCGCCTGCGAATCCGGCTGTCGATCTCCTCCGTCAGGATGCACGGCGTCGCGGAGGCGATGTGCTCGGCGTGGTAGCGTCTCATCGCCAGGCCGAGCTGCATCAGAAACAGCTCGTCGTACTTGAGCCGGCGTTTGGCCCTGTCGAGTTTCTCTTCATCGGGCGGCATGTGAATCCAGGCGAACGCATCCCTGCGGCCGATGAGCCGGTTCTCCTTGAGAACCGCGGAGTCGTAGAACTCGCCGACGAGGTTGTCCAGATGGTCCAAGACGGGTTGCACGATCTGCTTGATTTGCCGACTGGTGAGCCGCCCGCTCGCGGGATAGACGCCGCCGCTGAAGTGTTTTTCGGGGTTCTCGTGCATCTCGTCGAGCGTCATGAACTTCGGATTGACCATCTGGAGCTGGTGCTTGTAGACCTCCGCTTTGCCCGAGGCCAGGATGAACTGTCCCAGGTGGATCTGATTGCGCAGATAGCCGCCGTTGAACCAGACGAACCGGCAGACGCCCGTATCGTCGGCGGCGATCACCTCGAAAATCGGCGTCCGGCGGTATTGCTGGTAGTCGATCGACTCCACCTGGGCCAGGATCGTGGCCGGTTCCCCAGGCTCGATATTGCCGATCTTGATCCGATCCGGCGCGAAGATCCAGTCCCGCGGGAAGTATTCCAGCAGGTCGGCGACGGTACGCACGCCCAGCTTTTCAAAGATGGCCGCTCTCGCGGGCCCCACGCCCTTGAGGTATTGCACCGGCATCGAGAGCGTCATGCCCTCGCCACCGAATGACGGTTTTTCCATCACGTCCTGCATACTGACAGCGGCATCCCATCCCACAGACTGCGTTCCATTTCACACTGCGCATCGGGGCTCGATTTTTCCCATTCAAACCCCGGTCGCGCTGTAGGGTGCGTACTACGCACCAACTCTTGCGTCTCCGAGGGGCCATGGTGCGTGATACGCACCCTACGTTCTTCCCTTCTTCAACGAACCGGCCCCGACGCGCAGCGGCACAAAGCGCCGAGGGAGATTTCGTTGAAGAATACAGGCCGGACCTGCCTTTTTCCCGAAGGCGCCGGCCATCATACCAATTCCACGTCCCCTCCGCCAGCAGGGGCAGCCACGCCACCACGGCTGGGTGTGCCCAGATTTTCTGGCAGACGAAGGATGCTCAAGCAAATGGGAGAGATTGCCGTCCCGCGGGCGCAATGCATGCCCGAAGCGGGCCTGCTTGGCGAGTTTTGCGCTTTGAGGCCTCCAGCATAGAACACGAGCGAAATGCTCGTGTCAGAGGGTGCGCAGCACCTCGACTGCTGGAGGCTCCAACGCAATAAACCTCCGCCGCACAGCGGCGGACTCCGGATCAGTCCGTTCCTTCCTCCGTCCATCGGGAGAAACCACCCGAGTGCCAGAAAAATTAGCCACGCCACCACGGCTTCTCATTCCCGCGAAAGCGGGAAGCCACTCAGCCGGGGAAGCCGTGCTCGCCGATCAATCTCACGAAGCGGCAGGCGCTGACCTGCCTCTCGATCAATTTGCCGAGGCGTTTCTCGACAACCGTGAGTTCCTGTACGGCGTCCACTCCCAGGGGCGCGACCATGACGCCGGTCTCCGCGAGTTGCGTCACCAGCGGTGGCGGGAAATCCGGCACAGCCGCCGTGAGGATGATCCGGTCGAACGTCCGGCTCGCAGGCCAGCCGAGGCTCCCGTCACCGACGGCGTATTCGACATTCTCGACACCCAGCTTCCCCAGGACTTCCCTGGCGGCAGACGACAGACCGGCGAGTCGCTCGATCGTATAGACCCGCCCGGCCAGGCGGGCCAGAATCGCCGTCTGGTATCCGCTGCCCGTCCCGATTTCCAAGACATCGCAATCGGGATGGACCCGCAGAAGCTGCGTCATCAGCGCGACGATGTACGGCTGCGAGATCGTCTGGCCGACGCCGATCGGCAACGGGTGGTCGAAATAGGCTCGATCCCGCTGTTCGGGCGGCACAAATTTCTCCCGCGGTATCGCGGCCACGATGCGCAACACGTCCGGGTCCGTGATGTCCCGGCCCCGAAGATCCCGCTCGACCATCCGTCGGCGGGCCTGTTCATAATCGAGATCGTCTTCGCCCATCGCCATGGCATTCGCAACAGAATCGCGCAGCGAAGCGACAAACCCACGCCGTCAACCGCTCGCTGCCGGACATCTCCATTATCCCGGCGCGTCCGCAAGGGAACAAGGGAAACCGTCCGGGGTTTTTAGAACAGCAGCTTGATGGCCGCGGCAATGGTGAGAATCTCCACCACAGCGTTGAAGGCTTTCTGCGGAATGCGATGCACGAACAGGATGCCCCCCACGGCGCCGACTGCGATGAGCGGCAGCATCATGAGGTTGAGTTTGAGCGATTCCCACGAGATCAGGCCCAGTGTGACGCTGAACGGGACCTTGAGCCAGTTGATGACGAAGAAAAACCAGGCGCTGGTGCCGATGAATTCGATCTTGGGCAGCCGCATGGCCAGCAGGTAGATCACCATGACCGGTCCGGCGGCGTTGGCCATCATCGTCGTGAATCCGGCGGCAAACCCCATGATCGCTCCAAACCACCATCGTCCCGGCGTGGGAGCATTGGGGCCGCCCGCGCGAGTCCGCCAGTAGTTCAGGCCGAGCATGACCAGTACGATCGCGCCCATGATGGGCTGGAGCTGGTCGTCGGTGACGTAGTCCATGGCCCGCCAGCCGGCCACGATCCCGAGGAACGCCGCCGGCAACAGGCGGACGACGTGGCCCCACTCGGCCCGCCGGCGGTAGTAGCTCGCGGCGAAGAGGTCGCCCAGGATGAGCATGCCCAGCAGGATGCCCGTCGATTCCCGCGTGTGGCCGGGGAACGCCATCGCCATCAGCGGCGCCATGAGGATGCCCAGGCCGGGAATGCCCGTCTTGCTCAGGCCCACCAGCACCGCAGATATGCCAACGAGCGCCCACCCCATCGAACCCAGATCGAACATGCTCTACCTGATCTTCCAGCAAAACTGCCCACATGATCCTGCAACAGGGGATGCACTGTACCGATTCCGAAAACACACCGCAATCCGCTTCCCCTGAAAATATCCGGAGCGGGCCGCAGAAGACCGCGACGAGCGCCGGTTACAACCCATCGACAGCCGCCGGACGG
>CAZDTD010000284.1:0-4577 GCA_964507995.1 uncultured Pirellulales bacterium
CGGGGTCCGCCGCCGCCTTCGGGGGCCGTCCAGCGGATGTTGTCGAACGGACACTTGCGCTGGCAGGTCTTGCAGTGCAGGCAGTTCGACGGGTTGGCCGGCTTGGGCTGGCCGTGAATCTCCTCGTAGACGCCCGCGGGGCAAAACGTGATGCACGGCGCGTTCAACGTCGGCAGGCACTTCGTCGTGCAGATCGTCGGATCGACGATCTGGAGGTGCGAGGGCTGCTCCTCGCGGTGCTCGGTGGCCGCGACCGCGGTGAACGTGTCCTTGTCGAAACTCATGTTCGGCTTGAGCCGGTACGCGGCACCGGTCATCGCTTCGTAGTCCTTCTCGACGTGGAACTGGGGCAGCCAGCCGCCCAGAACCGAGAACGGCATGCCCTGCAACGGGCCGAACTTCGCAACCGTCTGGCGGAAGTTCTTGGCCGATTTCATTTCCTTGGCGATATTCGATTGCTCGACGTTGGCAGTGTACTTGCCCGCCGCGGCCGCCGGGTCGTCGAGCGAGGCGACGATGGCCTTGGCCGCCAGCATGCCGGAGTCGATGGCGTTGTGCAGCCCCTTGATCTTGCACATGTTCACGAAGCCGGCGCTGTCGCCGAGGATCATGACGTTGCCCTTGCCGACGCTCTGGGTCTCGGGATCGCGAGGCACCGCGTACCAGCCGCCTTCGGGGATCATCTTGGCCCCGGCCTCGACAACCGTGCCGCCTTCGATGTACTGTTTGACGAGCTTGTGCTCCTTGAACCGCACGAGCGCATCCTGGGCGTTGAAGTTGTGATACTTCCAGTCGAGCCCGACGATCATGCCGACCGCAAGGTGGTCCTGCTCGCCGGCGTAGACGATGCCGCCGCCGAACATGCCGGGACCGAGGACGGGCGTCCAGATCGGATAGCCCATCGCGTGGACGACGCGACCTTTCGTGAACTTGTTGTACTGTTCCGGCGTGACCTTGATGAGTTCCTTGACGCCGAGGGAGTAGAGCTGGGGCGACTGACGCTTCAGGCCTGCGGATTCGACGAACCGTTCAGTGACCAAACCGTCGCAGCCCTCGGCCAGGACGACGAACTTCGCCTGGATCGTCTCGCCTTCGACGTAATTGGGCTGTTTGTGCCCTTCCTTGTCGATGCCCTGATCGACGAGCTTGACGCCCGCCACGATCGTGTCGCCGTCATAGACGACGTGGTCGGCCGCAAAGCCCGTCAGGACTTCGATGCCCATGCTCCGCGCGATCCCGCCGAGCCATTTCGTCAGCCGGCTGATCGAGACGGAGTAGTCGCCGTGGTGGATCATCTGGCCGAACGCCAGGCCCATGCCGCGTGCCATCTTGAGCAAGGGAAAAATCCCGAACGCCATGTTCTTGCCGAGCAGGAACATGATGTCGTCCTTGTCGATCACGTTGGCGAGGACTTGCTTGGCCTCGTCCGTGTCGCGCCAGCCGGGCTTGGCGGCGTCGAGCAGCGTGCTCAGCGGCTCCTTTTCGAGCACGGCCCCGGAGAGGTTGTGATTGCCGAGATCGAGGGCCTTATCGATCACGATGACATCGATCTCGGGTTTGAGGACTTTCAGTTGAATCGCCGTCGAAAGTCCCGCCGGACCGGCGCCCACGACCAGGACCGACGCTTTGTTGTATTCGTTATGATTCGGCACGGTTCATCCCTCAAGAAAAATTCGAAATCCGAATCTCGAAATCCGAAACAAATTCCAAGGACCGAATTCCAAATGACCGAAACGCTGACGCCGGCCGGAAGTCCTGTTTTGAGTTTCGAATTTCTATCATTCGTGCTTGTTTCGAGTTTCGGATTTCGGGTTTTGGATTTTGCCCTTTCGAGCCTCACAAGAACATGGCGATCACGCCTCGTGCAACGCCTCGACCAGTTTCGGAACGATGTCCTCGACGGTCCCGATCATGTAGTAGTCGCACTGCTTGAAGATCGGCGCGTTCGGGTCGCTGTTGATCGCCACGATCGTCTCGCTGTTCGCGACGCCGATCATATGCTGGATAGCGCCCGAGATGCCCAGCGCGACGTACAACTTGGGACCCACCGAGGTGCCGGTCTGGCCCACCTGGTGGATTCGCTCGACGAAGCCCTGCTCGACCGCGGCGCGGGATGCGCCCCGCTCGACCTCGGTCTCCAGCTTGTGGCTCAAGGCGCCGGTCAGATGTCCAACGAGCTTCTCGAAGCCGTCGCGGCTCTGCATGCCCTTGCCACCGGCGACGATGGCGTCCGCGTGCAGGTTCACCGCGCCGTGGCCCAGTTCCGTCTTGATGATTTCGAGGCTGACGTCGGCGTCGGTGATCTCGACCTTGTGGTGGACGATTTTGCCCTTGCGGGAGGGGTCGGCCGGAAGGCGTTTCATCACGCCCGGCCGGGCCGTCGCCATCTGGCATTTGGAACTCTTGCTGCGAATCGTCGCCATGACGTTGCCGCCGAGGGCGGGACGCGTCTGCAGGAGCAGGCCAATCTCGCCTTTTCGCGAGCTATCGCGGATATCGAGGCCCGTGCAGTCGGCGGTCAGGCCGCAACTGACGTGGTAGGAGATCATCGGCGCCAGGCTTCGACCCTGCGGCGTCGCAGCGTACAGCACAATCTGCGGCACGTATTTGTCGATCGCGTCGGCGATCGCCTTGCGATAGGCCGTCGGATCGAACTCACGCAGCAGTTCGTGCTCGATTGCGTAGACGCTGTCCGCGCCGGCCGCGATCAGTTCTTCCGCCATATGTGCAACGTTCTCGCCTGCGATGCAGACGCCCACTTTCGTTTCGAGCGAATCGGCCAGCTCGCGGGCTTTGCCCGTCAGCTCGAAGGTCGCCGGATGCACCACACCGTCAGCATGCTCGGCGACGACCCACACCTCGCCCTGGAAGGCGGGTTCGGCCGCTTTCATCCCGGCCAGCATATCCTCGACCGCCTTCACCGGGATTCGCTCGCCGATCGCGGCCATGATCCGGCCTTTCACCGCGTCGTCGACCTGCTCGATTTTCTTGATATTGAGGTCTTCGAGGACCTGAGCCAAGAGGTTGTAATCTTCCTGTTCCTTGGCGGTGGCTTCAAACGGCCGGACGAAGAGGCTCTTGCGGCGTTTGGGCAGGACGTACTTGCCGTCCTCCTTCTTGCCGCCGGCCCCGCCGTTGCCATTGCTCTTCTTGAAGTTCTCGACGACGATCTTAACCAATTCCTTCGCGTCGGTCACTTGCTTGCACTTGCGGGTGCTCTTTCCCGGCGGGAAGACGCGAATCACCGCGGTCTTGGAGCCCTTGGCGCCAATCAACGGCGCGTTGATGTCCGCGGCTGTCCATTGGATCACCGGGGCCTTCGCCGCCGCACGGGTTCCGCCGAACGTAGCGAACAGCGGGTACTCGTACTTGGCGACCGTAAGAACGGCGGGCAGCTTCTTCGTCGCGACGATCTGGCTGCCGCCGCTGATGATGCGGGTGAACTCGAAGCGATTGTTCGTGTACTGAGCGCCGGTCACGTAGGCGATGCAGGGCAATCCCAGCTCCTCGGCGAGCTGCGCCGGGACCTGGGCGGTATCGCCGTCGACCGACTGCATGCCGGCCACGACGAAGTAGTCGTCGCCGCAGTGGAGGATATCCTTGACGACCTTGCGGATGGCGCAGGCCAGCGGATTGGCCGTCGCGACCGTGTCGGCGCCGCCGAGCGCCCGGTCGGTCAGCAGGACGACCTGATCGGTCGCCCGGGCCAGGCTGTAGCGAAGCACCTCCACCGCCATCGGCGGGCCCATCGTGACCGCGACGAGCCGGGCCTTGGCGTCGCCGCTGATCTGTTTCATATGGCTCGCGAACGCCAGCGCCTGGGCGTCCAGATCATTGATCACGTTGGCCAGACGCGAACGAACGAGCGTGCCCGTTTCCGGGTCGAACGCGTTGTCCGTGATCTGCGAGACATCGGGAACCTGTTTGACCAGAACGATGTAGTCACTCATACGCAAACTTCCTAAACAGAAACACCCATCGCGACGGGGTATTGTGAGCGTGGAAAGGACGTGCAGCCTCCGCCGCCCCACCTGCCTACGCTACCTGTCTGTGACTTCTGTGCGACCAACGTTTCAAGACCACCACTTGTTTTCCCAGGCGGTAAAATGCGCATGATAGGGCCGCGTTACAGACCTGTCAACCGATTTCGGTTAAAAGAACGATGCATCGCGATCCCCGCGCAACAGTACAGAAAACCGCATCCGAACCCCTCGGCGGGTTGGTATAATGAGGGCAAAGACGCGATTCGCGGGTTCTTGGGCGGTGGGCCAATGACAGGATGGACAATGGCAAAAGCGTGGTGTTTTCTTTCGGTCCGTGTTGCCCTGCTGGTTTGCCTGCCGGCCGGCGTTGGATGGAGCCAGCTTTCCCCCTACTGAGGAACCTGTACGATCCCCGACCGGACAACGTTTGATTTCTACTCGGATCGGAACAATTTCCCCGGAGCGATGCAGACGCCGGAGGTGAAATTCACCATCGCCGACGTCGATACGACCGATCCGCAGTTGTACTTCATGAACACGAAGAACTACCCCTACCACTACGATTTCGTCGTGCAATGCCTGGGCGGGTCGATC
>CAZDTD010000285.1:0-4573 GCA_964507995.1 uncultured Pirellulales bacterium
GACGACCATTGCAGCGTCCAGAGTTCCTTGAGCCCGACCTTTCGAGCCGACCAGTCCAGGAACAGGCAGTTGACTCCCCCATCGTGCCGGTTGATGCAACAGTTCCTGAGCCCGGTGCCGGTTAGTTCCCCCTCATACCGGGGCGGCTCTTCGTCGTAACCCGCCTGGGCGCCCCATGAGACGCAATCCACCAGTGCCGGCGTATTCGACCGGCTCATGTTCCGCCTGCCGCGGATTTGCGCAGTCAGAGTCGCTACGCCGGCATGGTTGAGACCGTAACTGCCCAATAGAAGCTCTCTCTTCTGCGCCTCAGGAGTGCGCAAAGGCAGTTTCCAGGCGGTGAACGTGCTTCCCAGACCACAGCCGATGCTCTCCCACACCATCCAGTTGGGATCTGCGCAATTGGTCTCATATCGGGTCGCCATCGGACAGATGAATGCACTGCAGCAACGATGGTAATCGGGTCGATAGAATCGATCCCACACGTAGAAACTTGCGCCGTCAACCGGTGGATCCAACTCGCTGACAAAGGCCGACAAGCTCACGCCCCATTGTCGCAACTGGCACAGGCAGGCTACGGCCCGGGCCCTCCTGCCTGCCTGCTGAGCCGTCTGCGCGAGGATCGCCGTCAACAAGCCCATGACGGCGATGACCACGAGCAGTTCCACTATCGTAAAGGCCCTCGTTCCTCGCCGGTCTGTACTGCGCCGGATTGCCTCGATTCCACCCTGGATCTGCGGGTCCATACGGTCGCTCCTTTCGGTCTGCGACAGAGTGATGACGCCTTGCCTCCGAGCGCGCAGGCCTACCCCTCGGATTGGGGTGGAGAGGTCGGGAGAGACGATTTCGACAGTCCCTGGAGTCCGTGTATGGCGAACACATCACAGACTCCCGATCTGAGAGCCTGGCGTGAACATCGCTTCGGCGTGAAGACTGCCAACCACAAGCAGGAGAACAGAAAGAAGGCGTTCTCCGACCCTGGCAACTACTCCCTTGTCCTCACCCGGCCAAGGCAATTCCATTCGTGAAACTATGCATTATCCCGGCGAAGCCTTCTGGAACGACCCATTCCAGGGTCTTGTGGCCGCCGCTACCGCAATTCAGCTACGGCCAACACGTAACCCCTACGGACTTCACCACCTTGGACTACGCAGTTTTCTCAAAATCTTGCGCGCCGGCTGGAGAAAACCAGCAGGAATCGGCGAAATCGGCAAAGGCCTCTCCCCCGGGCGCCACGAAAAAAGCAGCCTCTGCGATGCGAGATTCCTTTGCGAATTCCCTTGGTCCTGCTGCCGGAGGGGATGGTCGAACTCTGTGGCGAGTTCGCATGGCTGAACTTCCCGGACGAGATCCGGGGCCGAATCATCTGTCTGAAAGGCACGATTCGGCTGCATGCGTGCGTCTGGGGCAAGCTGACGAAGGTCCGACGCCACAGAATGCGACAGTGACCTCGATGTGCTGGGAAACGAGTTGCTGTGCGAGGCGCACCCCGCTTTGCACCCGCCCTTCTCTGTATTCTCTGTGCCTCTGTGCGAGTCAGTTCTGCTGTTCCAGGTAGACGCGGTACAACTCGAAAAACGTTGGGGCGTCGAGCAACTCGATCTTCGGATTCATCTGTTTGATCGCATCGTGGGTCTTTACATACCAGGTCGGCGTCTTGAGGATGTTGCGGAACCAGTGAAATGGCGGATATCCCTCGGCGCTGCGCCGGGCCACGCGATCCACCACGTGGCGGGCTGCCGCAGCGGGGTCGTCCTCGTTCACGTCGTGATCGAATCGCAGGACAGGCATCCCCTTGTGCAACAGCGAGGCCGGTCCGCCGGAAGGCACGATCCCGTTCGGACTGAACGAGGCGTAACAATCCAGGCCCATCTCGTTCAACACCGGACCGTGCGCGTAGATGATGAAGCCGGTGATACTCAATCCCCAGCGATCGTAGAGCGGCTTGCAGTGCCGAGCCCAGGCGTCGAGTCCGCTGGGCAGATTCGAGACCTCCCGCGGTTCCTGCAACATTCCCGGCTCGCAATAGCCGGCCCCGTTGTCCGCGGAGGCGAAGTAGTCGTTTGGCATCGCGGTCCGGCGCATGTAGTCCATGGCCATCGGCGCCCGACGGTCCAGGACGGGACTGATGCACCACATCATCTGAATTTGGCCGCGGGCCGGATCGTCCCAGATGTCCATCATCCGCTGATAGAGCCACGCGGCGCAGTCGTAGTCGCCGACGTAGAAGATCAGAAACTGGCGGCCGTCGAGCTTGAGACGGCCCTCGGCGTCCAGGTAGCCGCGTTTCGCCAGTTGTTCCCGCGTCACCCAGTCCTGCTTGTACGCAGGCCGGAGCGGATAGTGCATAAAGAACGACGCATTGGCCATCGCGCCGTAACCCACCGCGTCGGCGTCCATGAAACCGTTGTAAGCGCTGATGATCCGGCCGTATTCCCATTCCGTCGGCACCGGGTCGTGCCGGCCGCCGGAAGTGCCGTGCGTGGTGTACTTGTGGGCCCAGGGGACGAAGCCGCCGATGTGGATCATACTCTCCCGGCCGCCGTGATGGTATGCACTCAGGAGCAGGGCCTTCAACGTCTCCAGGTCGGTTCCCTGCTTCTGCTGTGGATCGTCCACGGGCTTTTCGTCGCCCCAGACGCCCAGGTCGAAGAAGAAGGCGTTCTTCGCGACGAAGAAATCATGGTTGGTCAGGCAATGGTGGTTCAGGACGGTGTTGCGGGGTTTCTGCATCCAGTACTGATCGAGGTAGTAGGCGCCGTAGGCCCCATTGCATCGGCCTGCGTCCAGGTAGTTGATCTTCATCCACAGATACGCGTCGCACTTGACCGATCCGGTGGAGGGACGATCTGTTCCGGGGATCACGCCTTGCCCTGTGAACAGCGATGTCCCGTCCGGCCGGACCAGCCAGCATGTGACGGGCAGTGCGAGCTCGCCATCGGTCAGCAGGCGATAGAGACTGCCTTCGGTCGGGTCGTATCGAACAGGCAGCAGCGACTCGGCTCCCGCTACGGCGCTGGCGACGTTGCTCGTGGCCGCCACATTGGGATCGTAGACCACGAGACCGCGGATGTGCGAACGGAACTGTCGCACCAGATCGGCGATTGTCTCGATGCGTTCGACCGGTCGGCCGTTGAGCCACTGGCCGGGCTCCGACAGTTTTCCGAGCCAGAAATCATCGATGTTTTGCCTGCGATGCTGGGACTCGGTGAAGCGGAGGTAGAGGATCGGTCCATCGCGATTCACCAGACCCTGCAGCGCCGCGACGGCGTGACAATGATCCCACGCCATGCGAACCTGGGCGGGATCGGCCGCGTCGATCCGAAGCGTATATCCCAGATCGAAGAGCTTGATCGGAGCCGCCTGGGCCGTTGAAAGGGACGCCACCAACAGGCAAAGCAACGCTCCCATTCGCGCAGGCGACACATTGACGTTTTCGTTCGCGACACAAAACCTCGTTGGCATGGGGCCTTCCCTATGATTTCACAAGCGGCATTGTTGTCTACGGCAGGCCGCATGGTACCACCGTACTGCATCCGATTCAACGATTCCGCGACGAAATGAAACAGACTGGCGTTGAGGCCGAACGCCGGGTATTATGGCGTTTTGCGGCAGCCAAGGACGCCGTGAGCGGTGTCGCAGAGGAAAAGACCGATAGTGGAATTGAGGAGCACGATCATGAGAGACCTGAAACAAACGAGAGAACAACAAACGATGTCCCGTCGGGAACTGCTGGGCGGCGCCGCGGCGGTCGCGGCCTTTGCCCTGGCGCCCGATGGCGTCCTGAGAGGCGCAAGCGAGCCGGCGGCGGGCAAGCCCAACTCCAATTTCAACGGCGTGCAGATCGGGACCATCACCTACAGCTACCGCGGCCTGCCCGGCACGGCTCAGGACGTCCTCCAGTACGTCCTTCGGTCCGGGATCAGCTCGATCGAGCTGATGGGCGAGCCGGTCGAGCAGTTCGCGGGAATCCCGGCAGGCCAGCAGGCGAAGGAATGGCGTCTGTCGGTCTCGATGGACAAGTTCCAGGCCCTCCGCAGGCTCTACAACAACGCGGGCGTCAACATTCACATCGTCAAATTCGGCAATATCGGCGACGGCAACATGACCGACGGCGAGATCGACTACTACTTCAACGTCGCCAAGGCCCTCGGCGCCAGGGGCATCACGCGGGAGTTGTCGGAGGACGCCGCCAAACGGCTCGGGCCCTTCGCCGACAAGCACCAGATCATGATCGGCTTCCACAACCACACGCAGATAACGCCCACGACCTACGACGAGTCGATGCTCTCCTACGGGAAGTATCTCGGGATCAACTTGGACATCGGCCACTACGTCGCCGGCACGAACCAGTCTCCGATCCCGATCATCGAGAAGTTCCACGACCGCATTCTCAGCCTGCACCTGAAGGACCGCAAAGTCAACAATGGCCCGAATAAGCCGTTCGGCCAGGGCGACACGCCGGTGGCGCTGGTGCTCCAGTTGCTCAAACGGGAAAAGTGGACCTTCCCGGCCGACATCGAGCTGGAATACCCGGTCCCGCAGGACTCCGACCCGGTGACGGAGACCGCCA
>CAZDTD010000286.1:0-4571 GCA_964507995.1 uncultured Pirellulales bacterium
GTCCAGAAATGATGAGCCAGCGGTTTTGTTGAACTGCACCCACACTGCGAGAGTATTACCATGGGCATATCGTGTGGCTTCAGGGGGTGCTTACGGTGGACCGAGCCTCGGCGCCGTCGTATACGCGGTTCCGGACGATCCGAGGCGCCCCTTACCTGACGCTTCTGTGGACCGACCCTCGCCATAGCAGGAAAAGAACCGACTGGCCGGTGTTGCGAGAGATCCCAACCAACCACGGACCCCTGCGATGACAAGCCTGGCGCCCTGTGGAACGGACGGCCATTCGAGTCGTCGAGCACAAGCAAGTGGTGCGTGATACGCACCCTACGACCGTCGTGTAACCCGGTCACGAGCGACGGGCCACGAATCGGTCAGTGCATGGTCATCCCTTCATCGCCGTGACGAGCTGGCGGGTTTCGGCGGACTGATTCTGCTGGGCGGCTTTGAAGGCCACGACCTGCTTGGCGTTCTGCTGTTTGAACAGCTCGTTGCCCTGGATGATCTCCCTGAGCGCCGTCGCCTGCGTGCGGGCGGTCTGGAGGAATTTGACAGTTCGCGTGCCGAGGACGCCAGCGAAGAGGGCCGCGATACCGATGCCAATCTCCAGCGCCGAATCGGCTGCCTGCCAAGGGTCCGGTCGCTCGGCGGATTGACCGAGTGCGGCGTTGGCCGTCTGCCAGCTCGATTCGGCCAGGATCTGCTCGGCGGTTTCGGCTTTCGGATACTCCTCGGGCAGGCCGCAATACGCTGTGAACGACCGGCTCTGCAGCTCCGAAAGCCGGGTAAGGGCCTGGAGCTGGGCCGACGCCTGTTCGCTCCGCGCCGTCTCAGCGGCCACCGCGGTCGTGCGATTGTGCAGCCAGGCGTTCTGCTTCTGCTCCTCGCTTGGCGCCAATCGCAGGCTGTCGCAGCCTGCGCTCGCGAGCGTCATCGCCGCAACGAACAAGAGCCCGGCGGCTGTTGCATTCGTGACATTCTCTTTTCGTGAAGCGATTCTGTGCATGGTTTTCTCCCGGATTCTGATGTGTTTCTGTACGGTTTGTGGATACAATGCTCTGCGGCAAGCAACCTCTGGACGGAGATCGCGATGGATACAGCCCAGGCATTCAAGCCGAGCACAATCCTCCTGTGGCGGAAGGTGCAGGAACGCGAGGAGGCGCAGCGGATTGTCGGACTCTTTCCGGAGAGCCGCATCCAAGTCGTGGATCGCCAGCGGTTTGTCGGACCGCCGGAGCACAGCCGGAACCACCCCATCGTCGCGGGCAAGAGGATTCTGATGATTGGCGAGGCATCCTCTTTTGTGCGATGGTTTGAGGGCAACCTTGGCGACGGCGTCTGCTGTGCGCCGTACCTGAAGCTCGTGCCCATCTCGAACGGCTGTCCCTACCACTGCACCTACTGCTACCTCGCGTACGTCTATCGGGACTACCTGCCGTTCATCAAGGTCAATATCAATCACGCTCGGATGTTCAGAGAAATCCGCGAGGCGGTATTCGGCGTCGCCGGCGGGGTCGCTTTCAACATGGGAGAGATGCTCGACAGCCTCGCCCTGGACCACGTCGCGTTGCTGACGGAGCGACTGGTTCCCTTCTTCGCCCGTCTGCCCAATGCCTGCCTGATGCTGTTGACCAAGAGTTCCAACATCGCGGGCCTCCTGCGTTGCGCTCCCAATCCACAGGTCGTCGTCTCGTGGAGTCTCAACACAGAGCGGATGATCGGCGCCTGCGAGATCGGCGCCGCGCCCCTTGAGGAACGCATCGACGCGGCGAGACGATGCCAGGGACATGGTTATCGCGTTCGTCTGCGCATCGACCCAGGCATTCTCTACGACGGCTGGCAATCTGACTACGCCGACATGGTTCGCCAATCGCTCACCGTCCTGGAGCCGGAGAATGTCACGCTCGGCATGCTGCGACTCGTGCCGGGCCATCTGCGCCTCGCAAGGCAAGCATACGGAAGTCACGCCGTTCTTCTGAGGGAGACGGATCTGTCGGAAAAGGCCTCCGACGGCAAACTGCGATACCCGTTCCAACGACGCGTGGAGTTCTACCGATTCCTGATCGACGTGATTCGCAGTTTCAGGCCGCACATGTCCATCGGCCTGTGCCGCGAGACGCGAGAAGTCTGGAACGAGTTGAATCACTGTTGCACTCCTGGCCAATGCAACTGCCTTGTGTGGTAATAAGACCTTATGGAGCTGTTCTTGCCATGTCTGCGAGACGCTTCTCAGCGGCCTGCAAGCGATACTCGCAAGAGAGGCTGCGTTCCGAGAGCGTTTCGAGTCGCTGCTGGAAGTCCTTCTGGCTCTGCAGCAGAGTGGCGACGTCGTGCCCGAGCAGGTCGAGCTGCCGCTGGAGGTTCACCCAACTGGCGAGGATCAGCGACGCGAGCGTCACCAGTTGCAGCAGGACGGAGAGATTGATCCGGCGGTCGAGCCGCCAGTGAGTTCCGTTGTCTCTGGCCATGGAACAACTCCCGAATTGATGATGGATAATGGATGATGGATGATTTGCGCGATCACGGCGCGACGTGGAAAACATTCACTTCGCCGAGCCGGTGGAGGATCGCGTACGTTCCTGCGGCGAGCGTCCCTTCCGTCAGGAAGGATTCGGCCAGGTTCACGGCCTCCATCGGCTCGCCGACTTCCACCGGGGGCGAGCCGGTTTCCCCGAGCGTCACGATGCAGACCCTGTACGCGTTTCTCGCGACGCGGCTTTTGACCTGGACCGCCCAGGTCGATCCGCCGCCTCCCGGCGAGACAACGGTTGAACTCTCCGGACGGTTCTGCGGTCCGCCGCGAGCCATGTCGGCCAGGACCTGCTGCCGATCTGTGATGTGCCGAGTGTCCATGTGAGAATCCTTTATCCTTCGTACAGTCGCTCTCGCACGAGATGCAGATTCGTGCATTGGTTTCGGAAGTCCATGTGAACCCGCTCGATCCGGACCACGCTGCGGTTGTCGCGCCAGCAACTCAGGAGATCACGGCTTTCCGGGCTTGATGTCACCATGTCGTTCGGATGCAGGTGGAGCCTGAGCGTGGGCGTCTGCGCGTCGATCGTCTCGATGGCCGCAGGCGTCGCAGCCGCCTGCCTGCGGACGAACTGTCGCAGTGCGGCGGAATCGTCCGCTTCATCAGGGACGCCCAACTCGCCTGTCACCGGCCGGGCGAAGAGGCTCTGGGCCGAGACCTTGCGATACGCGAACTGCCTCGGGAGCGTCAGCACATGGTCCACGACCGGGATCGTCGAGCCCACCGGCCCATCGGCCACGATGCAGGTCAATCGTTCATCGGAGACGACCGACGCGGTGATTCGCATTCGCAGGCCGTGCTTGAGAGCCGCGACCCACGTATCGATATCGAGCTGGTCGCTGCTGAGCCAGACGCCGCACTCGTCGAGGAGGTTGTTGAACGCGTGAGGGTACACCCGCCAGTGCAGGCCGTCGTCGTGGGAGACCTGAAGGTAATAGCCCAGCGATGTCCCCTGGGCGTTCGTGCTCAGCGCGGGCCGGAACCGCCGGCGACGCGGCGCGTAGTCCGCGTGGTCGAACAGGCGGGAGAAATCATAGGGCTCGCCCTGGTTGTACGGCGCGACGCGGTAGTCGCCTGCCTCGTTCAGACACCACTTGCGATACACGTCCTTGACCTTGTGGAACTCCGGATTCGTCGAGGGACAAAAGACGCGATAACTGGCCCCCTCCAGCGCCGGGTCCCAGGCCTTCACCAGCTCGAACGTCGCTTCGTAGACCTTGAAGTCGCCCTGGCCGATGTAGCGGTGGGTGACAGGATAGAAGGCCCGCTCACTGCGCAGCGAGCCGATGCTCGTCCGCGAAAGGCTCAGCGCCTCGCCCGCCGGCTGGCAGTTCAACTCGATCCGGCGTCCGCAGTCATTGCGGTGGAAGACGAGGGCCTGGGCCGGTCCCGTTTCGGCCAGGCGGGGCGCGAACTGGAACCGGATGCCCACGGCGTCGCAGCATCGGTGCAGAGCTTCCAGCAGGCTCAGGCCCGTGACGTCCAGATCGCGCAGGGGTCGGGCTTCCGTCGTCGCGAGCAGTTGCTCGACATCGGGCCAGTACAGCTCGCCCGCCGGGACGTACTCGCTGAGCAGATAGCAGATCGCGTCGGCGCCAGTCCATGTCTTGGCTTCGGCGCCCGCTGAGAAAACCGTGCGAAGTCGGCCCTCGATCCACACCGGCGCGGGACTGGCGTTCGGTCGCCCGAGCGGATTGAAGACAGTCTCCTGGCCGCCCAGCAGGACCGTCGATCCGTCGCGTCGAAGGAAACGCTGTCCGAAGACGGTCCGCCGGCCGAGACAGGCGCTGTAGTCCTTCGCGACGATCTCGGTTCTCTGCTCGCCTGCGCGAATCGTGGTCTCGATGCCCTCGATCTGCCCGACAAACAGCGGGCAACTGGCGATGACCGTATCCAGCGGCCTGCGATTGTAGAGCTGGTGCAGGCTGATCCGACGGCCCATCGCGAATCGATCCTCAACGGTCTCAGGGAGAACCTCGCGTTGTGCGTCCTGCGCGTCACGCGGAGTGTGGGCCAGCCTGGCCCAACCGAACTCGGGATA
>CAZDTD010000287.1:0-4569 GCA_964507995.1 uncultured Pirellulales bacterium
TTCATTCTTCAACGAAATCGAACCAAGAGATTTCGTTGAAGAATATAGGCCCGATTTGCCTTTTTCGGCCCCCGCGCGGACGGCCTTCTTCGAGACCGGGACCGATTCGCCAGTGAGGGAAGACTCGTTGATCATGCCGTTGATGCATTCGAGGATCAAGCCGTCGGCGGGGATGCGGTCGCCCGCCTCGACCTGGACGATGTCGCCGGGCACGATGAGCTTCGCGGGGATTCGCTTGACGGACCCGTCGCGCACGACGTGCGCGAGGTCCGCCATCATGGTTTGCAGGGACTTGAGCGACTGCTCGGCCTTGTACTCCTGGATGAAGCTGATTGTCGCGTTGGCCAGGACGATGGCCGCGATGATCAACGCGTCGGAGCCCGCGCCGGTCAGCCAGGAGACGAGGCTGGCGAACAGCAGCAGGATGAGGAACATATTCGAGAACTGCGAGAGGATCATCTTCAGCAGCTTGAAGCGTGCGACGCTTTGCAGCTCGTTCGGGCCGTATCGTTGGAGACGCTCCTGGACCTGCGATTCCGACAGGCCGCCGGGAGGGATGTTCAAGGTCTTATAAACGTCGATCGTTGATGCCAGGTGACTCATCTATGCCTTTCTCGATACAGGATAATACAGGGCTTGCGGCCGTTGCAGGAGGCCGTTCCCATCGTAGGCCCCCATCGTAGCGGTTGATTCGGGGCCGTCAACGCCAATCCCCAGTTCAGTGGACGCCGGGACGTGCCGAAAAATCAGGAAAATCGTTACACTCAGGACGAGGTGCGGCACGTAGGTATCGGCAGTGCAGTTCGCGCGTTCTGCATGACAGGGATAACAGCAAAGGTGGATGGGGACATGAGTTGGTTGAGAAGAGCGATCATAGCGGTTGGGATGACGGCAGTCGTATGGTCTGGGTCGGCGGCCCGGGCGCAGGACGCGGAAGACCCGAATACGGTCTGGCGAGAGTACATGAACCTGCCGGGTGATCCATTTCTCGTACACGGGACCGCCCAGAGCAAGCTGGCCTGGGCGAAATTTACCATCGTGCAACAGGAGGACGGCTCGCAAAAAGTCTACTTCCAGGATGGAAATCGCTATCCGTTCCATTATCAATTCGCGGTCGAGCAGCTCGACGTGTTTGCAGGCATGACGACGGACCAGTTCGACCGCGCGACCCTCTATCGCGAGGGGCGAAAGGCTGTCCTCGGCGCGGTCGTGGTCCCGTCGATCTGGTGGCTGGCGGTTCAGCCGGCCGAATATGGCATCCAACTCGTCGGACGCGACCCGTTCCCGCGCGAGGAGGTCGTGCAGATCTTCGAGCTGATCGGGCAGGCCGTTCGGACCGAGGAGCCGCATCAGGCCTCCTATTTCCCCACGTATGAGCAGCAGACGGCCGCTGAATCGGACCGCGCATGGTTCGAAGAGCAGGGCATCGTCATCAGCTCGGCGGATCGCTGGTCGAACGAGAATGCCGTCTATTCCCCCGGCTGGGCGCTGGGTGTCTTGAAGTACGTCGAGGGCGGGTCAATCCGCGAGGCGTACCTGGACGGCCGGCTCGGTCCCGGCGACATCCTGCTCACCGATGGCGTCCCCGCGGAGACGCCGTACCTCGCGGGCATCATCACGCTGTCCGCCTCGACGCCCAACTCGCACGTCGCCATTCTCGCCAAGACCAACGGGATTCCCTTCGCCCATCTGGTCGTGGCCGAGGACGTGAGCCGGACGCACGAGCTGATCGGCCGACGGATTTGCCTGCGGGCGTACGACCGGTACGGCTCGACCTCGGTACGTCTGATCGACACCGAGGACACGCTCGACGATGCACTGGCGCAAGAGATCCTCGCATTGAAGTCGCCGGCAAGCCTGGACATCTCGCCTGTGACATCGTTCGGATCGTACAGCGCCGCCGCGGAGGCCCTCATCCCTTCCGACATCCACCACTTCGGGGGCAAAGCCGCCAATTTCGGCATGCTCCGCCGGGCGATTCCCGATAATTCCCCTGTCGCAGCGGCCTTTTCCTTCGACCTGTGGACCGAGTTCCTCGACCAGCCTCTGCCGGACGGTCAGACGCTCCGCGAGAGCATCGCGGCCCGCCTGGCGCCGTTCTCCTATCCGCCTGCGAATACGGCGACCCTGTCCGACGCACTGGCGGAGATCCGCGATTTGATCGAAGACGGCGACGAGCTCGACTTCACGGATGCTCAGAGACAGGCAATCCTGTCCATCCTTCAGGACCCGCTGTACGGATTCGATCCATCGAAGAACCTGCGGTTCCGCAGCTCGACGAACGTCGAGGACGGCCGCGAGTTCACCGGCGCCGGTCTCTACGAGAGTTACAGCGGCTGCCTGGCCGACGATCTCGACGACGACAACGACGGTCCATGCCTGTGCGACCCGACCCGAGGGAAAGAGAGGGGCGTCTTCCGCGCCATCCGCAAGGTCTTCGCCAGCTTCTACAACGAAAACGCCTGCCTCGAACGGCTCCGACACGGAGTCGATGAAGACGAGGTCGGCATGGCGATCCTCGTTCACCATTCGTTCCCCGATGAATCCGAGCTGGCCAACGGCGTGGCCGTCGTGACGCGGGACTCCGAACAGAGCTGGGATATCTCGCTGGTCACGCAGGCCGGAGCGGTCTCCGTGACCAATCCTGAAGACGGCAGTATCCCAGAGGAGGTCACCGTCTCCGTGTACTCGTTCGGCAAGTACGCAAATCGAGTTCGCCAGTCGAACCTCGTCCCGCTCGACGCGACCGTGATGGACTGGCAGGACGACTACTGCGCCCTGGCGGACCTGCTCATCAAGGTGGGCGAGGAATTCGCCCTCACGACGGGCAGGGACCGATTCGTCATCGAGATGGAGTATAAGAAACTGGCCCCGAACGGCAATCTGATCGTCAAGCAGGTCCGCGAGGTCCCGCAGGCCGGCGAGACGCCTTCGATCGCGCCGTTTCTGGTGAAGGAGCCGATACGATACGTTGTCCTCCAGGGCGAGTTCGGCGAGGTCTTCGCCATCCATCGGCTCAAGTCCCAGTGGCAACTTGAATCGCGCAGCGTGCGTTTGACGCCGGAGAGCCTGAGCGAATGTCTCTACGACTATGTGTCTCTCGAATACCTGGCCGACGGCGTCCTCGGCACGCTGGAAGGCCCGCTTTCCGAATGGCCGGGAGCAGCTCACAGCGTCACGACCCCCGATCCGAACGCCGGTGCGGCGGAGACCGGAACAACAATCGATGAGTGGCGATTGGACAATGTGGAGAATCCGCGGGTCTACCGACTCCACACGGACAATATCCCACCGCTCGTCTCGCCTTCCGAGAGCGCGGTTCTAACCCTGCGGGACTTCCGGAATCTGCTCCTGGAGGTCGAGTATGAGCGGCCGGTCCGGCAATGGGAGTGGCCGGACATTGTGGAAACCACGCGCGATCAGGTCCAACTGGTCCCGGCCTTCGAGCCCTCTTCGGGCGATCTCCTGCAGACTCGCCGATTCGAGGACTCCAATGGCGTGGTCATTGAGACCACGTTCTACTGGCCGCCCGCGCCGACGGGCCCAACCGCCGGCTACACGGTGCCGCTGGCCCGCTGGGTCGAGACGCGAATCACCGGCTATACGACCGAGCCCATCGTGCTCGCGGGTTATTACTCCCAGACGTACAAGCCGGAACATCACAACTTCACGGAGCATTTCCTGTTCGAGCCGCGGCTCGAGCCCGGCCTGTCCTCCGAGATCCTCACGGAACTTGAAGCCAGAGGCATTCGACAGATCCACGTTCTCGCCGGAATGGACAAACCGACGATCACAACCTACAACTAAAACCGCAACTGAATCTCCGAGGGCTGGCGAAGCGTGATCGTCAGCAGCCGTTGTTGGGCATGGAACTCGATGACGCCCTGGTCGGCGTTTTCCTGCGGACGAGCGTTGGGCCTGATCGGACGGATTGTCACTGCCGGCGCCTTGTCCACGCCGGCAAGCAGGATATGGAACACCTTGTTGCCCCATCCATCCACGGTAAACGTGACGGCGCCGTCGGCCTCCTTGAGATCGCGGATCGCGCACGGAGCGTGGAGGAACCAGCCGGTCTTCGACAGCCTGCGGATGTCGTAGAACGCGCCCTTGTCGAACAGCTCCGGCAGGTGGGCCTGGACCGTACCGGGATTGATGGCGGGTCCGTCGCTGCGCTGGGCTCGCAGAAGGAAATAGTCGGGCAGCAGGCCCTGGCGTTTCGTATCGCTCGTCGGCCAAGTCATTTGCAGGCCGGCGGCCGTGATTCCCTTGGCGATGGTTGCCCAGGGTGGGTTGGAAAAAGGCAGATCGGGCTTACTTTGAGGGGAAAAAATCTCTTGGTTCGATTTTTCCCCCTCAAACCCCGGTCGCGCATCGAAAGCTTCGTCACTTTCATTCTTCAACGAAATCGAACCAGGAGATTTCGTTGAAGAATATAGGCCCGATCTGCCTTTTTCCAACTCGGACCCGGGCGTGTCATACTGGCCCAGCAGGTGCAGGGCCGAGCCATAGACTAAGCCGCACCATTGGACCGGCTGGCCGAACCAGATCGGCGATTTCCAGTTCGTCGCG
>CAZDTD010000288.1:0-4552 GCA_964507995.1 uncultured Pirellulales bacterium
ATCGGCGTCGACCACGTCGATGTCGCGTATCTCGAACGCAGCGGCATCGGCTTCGCCTCCGCGCCGGGATCGAACGCCAATTCCGCTGCGGAGTACGTGGTCGCGGCGCTGCTGGAAGTCGCCCGACGGCGGGGCCTCCGGCTGGAAGGCAAGTCCATCGGTGTGATCGGGGTGGGCAACGTCGGCAGCCGGGTGGCCCGCAAGTGCGAGGCCCTGGGCATGGAGGTGCGAAGGAACGATCCGCCGCTGCAACGCAAGACCGGCGACCCGAAGTACGTGCCTGTCGAGGCCCTGTACGACTGCGACTTCATCACGATCCACACGCCGTTGACGCGAGAGGGGATCGACAAGACGTTTCACCTGGCGGACGCCGGTTTCTTCTCGCGTCTCAAATCCGGGGCCGTCTTCGTGAACGCCTCGCGCGGGGCGGTCGTCGATTCCGGGGCCCTCAAGGTCGCGATGCAGGCCGGCCGATTGCAGGCGGTCGTGCTCGATGTCTGGGAAGGCGAGCCCAATATTGACGTGGGGCTGTTGGAGAAGGTGGACCTCGGGACGCCGCACATCGCAGGCTACTCCTTCGACGGGAAGGTCGCCGGGATGATTATGATTTACCGCTCCCTCTGCGAGCATTTCCACCTGACCCCGAAGTTTGACGTGAAAGACTTCCTGCCCGCGCCGGCGATCCCGCGACTGGAGATCGAGACCGATCCAGTCGGATCGGAAAAAGGCAGATCGGGCCTATATTCTTCAACGAAATCTCCCTCGGCGCAAAGCGCCGCTGCACGTCGGGGTTCGATTTCGTTGAAGAATGGAAACGACGAGACTCTCGACACGCGACGTTTGGAGTTCCGCCTTCAGGCGGGTCAAGACCGCGTAAACGCGGAACTCCAAACGAGTCTGCCCTCTTCCGATCCCTCCACGAGCGACGAAGAGTTGTTGGCGTGCATCGTGGAAACAATCTACAGCGTTGCCCAAGACGACCGGAACACCCGGCAGATCGCGAATCAGCCGGCCGAGGAGCGGGGCCACTTCTTCGACGCGCTTCGCAAGAACTACCCGGTCCGGCGGGAATTCCGGAACACGACGGTTGTCCTCGGCAGGTGGCGGGAGAGCCTCGCGCAGAAGCTGCGAGGTCTCGACTTCGGCGTGGAAGAGAGGCGGTGAGAGGCGATGAACGCAGTGCTTGAGTGGCCGAAGGGCCGCTTGGATTTTTCCGGCGGTTGTCTCGTCATGGGGATTCTGAACACCACGCCGGACTCGTTCAGCGACGGCGGGCAGTTTCTCGACCCTGGCGCCGCGGTCGAGCACGGCCTGAAGATGGCTGACGAGGGCGCTGCGATCATCGACGTGGGCGGGGAATCGACACGCCCGGGCTCGGGGGCTGTCCCGCCCGCCGAGCAGATTCGGCGGGTGGTCCCAGTGATCGGCGCTCTGGCCGAACGGGTTGATGTCCCGATCAGCATCGACACGACGAACCCCGAGGTGGCGCGGGCCGCGTTGGACGCGGGCGCCTCGATCCTCAACGACATCACCGCTCTGGCCGACGAGCGGATGGCCCAACTGGCCGTGCAGCAGCAGGTCCCGGTGATTCTCATGCACATGCTGGGCACGCCTGCCACGATGCAGGCGGAGCCCCATTACGACGACGTGGTGACGGAGGTCCGCGATTTCCTGTTGGCTCGCTGCGAGCAGGCGCGCAGCCTGGGGATACCGACAGAGCGGATCATCATCGACCCAGGCATTGGATTCGGCAAGACGCTCGAACACAACTTGCAGTTGCTGCGGGACCTGGAGACGTTCGTCGCCACAGGCTATCGCGTCCTGGTGGGTCCGAGCCGCAAGGGTTTTCTCGGCAGGCTCACCGGCCGGGACAAGCCCGCCGAGCGGGTCTTCGGGACCGCCGCGGTCGTCGCGCGTTGTGTCGCGGCGGGGGTCTCCATCGTCCGAGCCCACGACGTGCCTGAGATGCTCGACGTGGTGAAAGTCACTCAGGAATTGATGAAGGATGATGGATAATTGAAGATTCCATCATCCTTCATCAATGTCCTACGCTTCTCCCATCGCGACCTTCATCGCCTCGTCCGTGTTGGAGACGTACGCCAGGTTCAGGCCCTTGATCGTCTCGGGTTGGATGTCGGCGATGTCCTTCTTGTTCCGCAGGGGCAGAATCACCGTCTTGATCCCGGCCTCCTTGGCGGCCAGGAGTTTCTCCTTGAGCCCGCCGATGGGCAGGACGAGTCCTCGCAGGGTGATCTCGCCGGTCATGGCCACCTCCGGGCGGGTGGGCTTGTGCAATAGGAGGCTCACGAGCGACGTGAACATCGCGACGCCTGCGCTGGGCCCATCCTTCGGGACCGCGCCGGCCGGTACGTGGATGTGGTAATCCGACTTGGCGAACTGTTCCTCGTCGATCTGGAGCTGCCTGGCGTTGGCCTTGACGACCGAGAAGGCCGCCTGGGCGCTCTCTTTCATGACATCGCCGATCTGGCCGGTCAGTTGCAGATTGCCCTTGCCGGGCATGGCGGCCGACTCGATGAAGAGCAGCTCGCCGCCCACGGGCGTGTAGGCCAGGCCGGTCGCGACGCCGGGGATGCCCGTTCGCAGGGCCAGTTCGGACTCGTGCTGGATGGGACCGAGGATCCTCGCGAGGTCCTTCTCGCCGATGGCGCGTTTCCGTTTGTCCTTGCGGGCGATCTCCGTTGCGACGGAGCGGCAGACCGAAGCGATGTATCGTTCGAGGTTCCGAACGCCCGCCTCGCGGGTGTAGCTGCCGATGATCGCGCGGAGCGCATCGTCCTGGATGGTCAACTGGGTTTTGCTCAGGCCGTGCTCTTTCAACTGCCGCGGGACCAGGTACCGTTTGGCGATCTTGAGTTTCTCCCAGGCTGTATAGCCCGGCAGCTCGATGATCTCCATGCGGTCGTGCAGCGCAGGCGGGATCGGCTCGGCGTAGTTGGCCGTGCCGATGAACATCACGCTCGACAGGTCGAACGGCTGATCGAGATAGTGGTCGCTGAACGTGTTGTTCTGCTCGGGGTCGAGCACCTCGAGCAGGGCGCTGGCGGGATCGCCTCGGAAATCGGCGCCGATCTTGTCCAGCTCGTCGAGCATGAAGACCGGGTTGCGGCTGCGGCACTTCCGCAATTCCTGGAGGACCCGTCCGGGCAGGGCGCCGATGTACGTGCGACGGTGGCCGCGGATGTCGGCCTCGTCGCGGATGCCGCCCAGCGAGACACGGACGAACTTGCGGCCCATGGCGCGGGCGATGGATTTGCCCAACGAGGTCTTACCGACACCGGGAGGGCCGATGAAACACAGGATTGGGCTTTTGCCCTTGGGATTGAGCTTGCGAACGGCCAGGAATTCGAGGATTCGCTTCTTGATCTTGGCCAGGTCGTAGTGGTCGTGGTTGAGAACCCGTTCGGCCCGTCGAATGTCGAGCACATCCTCGGTTTGTACGGACCAGGGTAGCTCGCAGACCCAGTCGAGATATGTCCGGATCACGCTGTACTCCGGCGAGGCCGCCGGGATTTTGCTGAGCCGATCCAACTCGCGCAGCGCCTCGGCTTCCACGCCCTTGGGCATTTTGGCCTCTGCGATGTTCTGGCGGAGTTCTCGCAGTTCCTCGGTCCTGGCGTCCTGCTGGCCCAGTTCGGTCTGGATGGCCTTGAGCTGCTCCTGGAGGAAGTACTCGCGCTGGGTCTTGTCGATGGATTCCCGGACGCGGCCCTGGATCTTGTGGCTCAGCTCGAGCACTTCGAGCTGGTGCGCCAGGGCGATGGAGATCATCTCGAGCCGCCGACCGGGGTTGAGCTCCTCCAGCAGGTCCTGCTTCTGCGAGATCTCCATGGAGAGGTTGGCCGCGAGGAAATCCGCGAGCGACGAGGGGTCCTCGATGTTTTCGAGCAGGACCGAGGCCTCTTCCGGCACGTTCGGGCTCAGGGCGATCACGCGGTTGGCGCTTCGCCGGACGCTGACCATCAACGCCTGGAGCTGCTTGGTCATCTTCATCGTGGAACGGAGGACTTCGATTCGGGCCTTGAGGTACGGCTCGGTCGCGATCCGCTCGACGATGCGGAACCGCGCGATGCCGTGGACGACGATATTGATCGAGCCCTGGGGCATCTTGATCGTCTTGAGGATCGACGCGGTCGTCCCAATGGAGTACAGGTCGCCGAAGCGGGGGGTGTCGGTATCCGCGTTTCGCTGCGTGAGCAGGCCGATGATCGAATCGTTCGGCTCGCAGTCGGCCAGCAGGGCCTTGCTCCGCTCCCGGCCGACGGCCAGGTGGGTGACCGTTCCCGGGTATACGACGGTATTTCGAATCGGCAGGATGCCGATGATCTCCGGTATTTTCATATCGCCGAGTTCATCCTCGAAATCCTCGCTGTCGTCGTCCGCGTAAGGGCCGACCGGGCTGGTCTCGCTTCCCGTCGGTCCGCCCAGCCAATCGGTATTGTCAAACAACAGCAGGTTGTTCAAATAGCTTGCCATGGACCAGATCATACACCATGAGAATGTACGTGGAAAAGCTGATTCCGGCCCAAATGAA
>CAZDTD010000289.1:0-3080 GCA_964507995.1 uncultured Pirellulales bacterium
CCCATCTTCGAAATGCCCCTGGCGATCGGGACCGCGAGAAACGCGTTGTATCGTTCCTCGAAGATTCCAGGAAAGAACTGATAGTTCGGACTGCGGCTGGCGTCGGCCTCGCAGACCGTTCGCATCTCCTGCAGGGCCAGCCCGGTCAGACCCTGGCCGATCTTCATGCGCACCCGGTCCACGGACTCGGGATTCAGGCCCCGCGTGGCTCGCAAGGTGAGTTCCTGTGTCTGCGGATTGTACAGGTAGATCGAGCAGACCGCGGATTGCGTCCGCTCCGCAACCATCTCGACGGCCTTGTTCAGCAGCGTCTCGACGCTGACGCTGTTGCGGAACAAGCGGTTCAGTTCGTTGATGTCGTACAGGAGTTGTTCGCTATCCATTGCTTCGGGACCTGCTATTCAAATCTTGTGTTCTTTCCCGTGTTGTCTACTCGGAGTCTTCCCGGCGGGTTCGTGCTTCTGCCGACCGAATGCGCCGAATCCGTCTGAAAAGACTATGCGTGAATCCCATTGAATGCAAGAGTCCTGCGGTTCGGATGGGAACCTATTTCTTCCGCTCCTCGACCGGCCAGAAGACCTGGTCGCCGCCTTGGGGGGAGTTGCCCCGCTGGTCGGCAACCCCGCCGTCGTCGTCGAAATCCAGGCCGAAGCTATAGAGGGTGAATGAGTCGCCCACCGGCCTGTATACGAGCGGCTTGCCGCTGTAGGGATCGATGGGGACCGCTCGGATGTACCCGGCGCCAGCCAGTTCCTCCAGACTCGCGGGCCAAGCGTCTTTATCCTTGTGGAATCGCAGGATGCCCATCGTTGCGACCAGGGCCTCATTGTGCATGCGCATTCTGTAGAACAGCCCGATCGTTCGTGCCAACGTCGTATCCATTGCCGTGAACCGGAGGAAGTAGTTGTCCTGGGCGAGTTTCGTTAGTTCGTTGTCATAACTCGTCCTTTGGGCCCATAGTTCCCAGGGGGGGCGCACGACGAGTTCATTCGCTCTCTCGATGAGAGTCTTCGATGTTTGGAGCGTCTGCACGCGAGTTGGGTGTACCCACGCAACGTGGAGACACCGGAGATAGGCCGCATTGGCCGCCAGCTCGCTCCGTGGGGTTTTGGTTTTGCGGGATTGATCGTAGAGGATTCCGGGGATCACGTGCCCGTTTCCCTTGCCGTTGTCCGTGAAGCACCGCTGGACCACGTCTCGTAGCCGGATTTCGTCGTCAACAAAGCTCGGCGGCTTGTCCCCAAGGAGGTTTGCCTCGATCTGCGCCTGCGCTGTGGCCAGGAGACTCGAATCCGCCTCTGTCCGGGAGAGCACGTCGAATGTAGTGC
This sequence comes from uncultured Pirellulales bacterium, assembly GCA_964507995.1. GTDB lineage: Bacteria > Planctomycetota > Phycisphaerae > Sedimentisphaerales > Anaerobacaceae > PLanc-01. The sequence goes on from CAZDTD010000289.1 coordinate 1,329, forward strand.
CTGTGGCCAGACCGTTCAATGCCGAGCCGACAAAGAACTGCGCTCTGCTGACGGGGGTCAGATGCCGAGCCATCCGGCATATGGTCACGATGCAATCCCATGCGCCGTCGGCATCTCCCTGAAGGGCCAGCGACTCGGCCTTCAATCGCAGGCAGAACGCCGCCGTGCGGAAATCGTTGAGATTCAGTCCCTCCATGGACATGGGATCGAAAAAATCGGTCGTGGACAACGGGGCCCAGAACGCTCGTCTTTCGGCAGCCTGATGAACGACCTGCATCGCCTCGTCGCAGGAGGCGATCCACGATTCGACGGTCCTCCGCATGATGCTGTTGGGTTCGTACTGCCACAGACTGCCGACGCTCCAGATGTCGTTGCTTGTGCTGGGCAACAGGGCAAAGGCGTCGCGGTAGCAGGAGGCGGCGTTGTCGTTGGGATCGAGGTCCGCAGGTCGCAATCGCTCATTGTATTCAGTGGCGTAGTTGACCGAGATCGTGGGCTTGCCGGTTACAAACAACGCGATCTTGATGACGGAACATCCGATCACGAAGAACAATACCAAGAAGGCCACCAGAAGGGTCCGTCGTCGCTTCGTTGCGCCTGCTCCAACCATTCTACCTCCAATCTGCGAACATCCGCTGGCAGAGATTATAGGATTTCCGGATGTGATTGCCTACCGGCAGTAGAGGAAAATGGGGGGATCTCCTCCCTCCCGAATTCTGTCGGGAGGTATTCCCTTTCGAGGGGTTGTGCAATAAGATATCGGACCCGTAGATTGTGTATTTGTGGCTTCCGTGTTGGCGCGGGGTGTGGATAGGCGTTTTTTTGAGAGGGGTAGATCATGGCAAGGCAAGTGTCGGCTGTCTGTGCTCTTGTGGTGTCGATGTGTCTGATCGCGTCTGCAGGGGCGGCCGAGCCGCTGCGCGAGCCCGATGTCATCTTTGTGCCCACGCCTCCCAACGTGGTCGAGAAGATGCTGGAGCTGGCCAAGGTGACCCAGAGGGACCTGCTGTACGACCTGGGTTGCGGCGACGGCCGGATTCCCATCACCGCCGCGAAGAAGTACGGCTGCAAGGCCATCGGCTACGACATCGACCCGCGGCGCGTCGCCGAGTCGCGTCGGAACGTCGACGCCAACGGCGTCGGCAACCTGGTGACCATCGAGCACAAGGACATCTTCACGCTGGACTTGAGCGACGCCAACGTGGTGACGCTGTATCTCCTGCCGAGCCTGAACGCCAAGCTCATTCCGCAGTTGGAGAAGCTCAAGCCGGGCTCGCGGATCGTCTCGCACGACTTCGACATGAAGGGGGTCTCGCCGGATCAGGTCGTCACGGTCCAGGACGCCAGAGACCCGGGCCACACGCACAAAGTCTACCTGTGGACGACTCCCTTGAAGAGGGAATCCCATGCGCCGGATGTTCTTTATATCCCCACGCCGCAGAAAGTCGTCGAGAAGATGCTGGAACTGGCGAAAGTGAGCAAAAGGGACGTGGTGTACGACCTGGGTTGCGGCGACGGCCGGATTCCGATCACCGCGGCCAGGCAGTATGGTTGCAAAGCCTTCGGCTACGACATCGACCCGCGGCGCGTCGCCGAGTCGCGTCGGAACGTCGACGCCGACGGGGTCGGCAAGCTGGTGACCATCGAACAGAAAGACATCTTCTCGCTGGACTTGAAAGGGGCCAGCGTGATTACGCTCTACCTGCTGCCGGAGTTGAACGTCAAGCTGATTCCGCAGTTGGAGAAGCTCAA
>CAZDTD010000289.1:3180-4514 GCA_964507995.1 uncultured Pirellulales bacterium
TCTACCTGCTGCCGGAGTTGAACGTCAAGCTGATTCCGCAGTTGGAGAAGCTCAAACCCGGTTCGCGGATCGTCTCGCACGACTTCGACATGAGAGGCGTCATCCCGGACCAGGTCCTCGTCGTGCCGGACGACAAGGAGCCCGGCACGGAACACAGGATCTACCTGTGGACGACCCCGCTGAAGCGAGAACCGCCGCTGGAGTTGCGCAGGCCGGATGTGGTCTACGTTCCGACGCCTCCGCACGTGGTCGAGAAGATGCTGGAGCTGGCCCAGGTGAACAAGGCCGACGTGGTCTACGATCTCGGCTGTGGCGACGGCCGGATTCCCATCTTGGCCGCAAAACAGTATGGCTGTCGGGCCTTCGGCTATGACATCGATCCGCGACGCGTCGCCGAGTCGCGTCGGAACGTCGACGCCAACGGCGTCGGCAACCTTGTGACCATCGAACAGAGGGACATCTTCACGCTGGACCTCAGCGGCGCCAGCGTGGTCACGCTCTATCTGCTTCCGTCGTTGAACGTCAAGCTGATCCCGCAGTTGGAGAAGCTCAAACCCGGTTCGCGGATCGTCTCGCACGAGTTCGACATGCAGGGCGTCACGCCGGACCAGGTCGTTGACGTGCCCGGCGTGGAACGGTCGCCCCTGACCCGCAGAGTGTACCTGTGGACGACGCCCCTGAAGAAGGCACAACAGGGCCGATGATCGATCTCGCGTTGGGTTGGGACGACAAGCATATCCCGCGAAAGAGTCGTGGTCTGGCTCCGTAGCGGCGCATCGCCACCCGTACGCGGGCGTCGATGAACCCCCATGTGATTCCGATTCCGAGTCCCGCGGCATGTGTCGTATTTACGACACCCGGGGTCAAATTGAACAGACACAGGAGGAACCAGACGATTGCGGAGGTGACGACCTGATGCAGCGAGAGCTTCGATGCGGGATGGAACCGGCTCTGCATCCAGACTCAGCTTGGGATCTCCTTCCCGCAATGGGGGCAACGCTGAGCCTTCTTGTGGCTGGCCAGATCGTCCAGAAAACCCGCTCCGAGGATGGCGGTTGGCAGGGCGAACATTCCGATCCCGAAGACTGCGGTCATTGCAGCCATTGCCTTGCCCAGGGCGGTGACCGGGTAGGCGTCGCCGTAACCGACGGTCGTGAGTGTCACGGCGGCCCACCACATGGCGGCTGGAATGCTCGAAAACACCTGGGGTTGGGCTTCGTGCTCGGCGTAGTACATCAACGAGGCCGCCACGATGAGCAGAATCACCAGGATGAAGACTGCGCTGAGGAGCTGATCCCGCCGGCTCTTGACGACCCGCAGGAGCATCTGGAGGG
>CAZDTD010000290.1:0-4500 GCA_964507995.1 uncultured Pirellulales bacterium
GCCGACTCGGTCTGGTTCAGCTCCTTGTAGAGCCGGTCCGCCTGGTAGAGGAGCAGGAAGGCGCTCCGGTCCACCTGCTGCTCCATCTGCCGGACCGGGTCGGGGATGCTCGCCAGTTCCGCTTCCAGCGCGGCCAAACGCCGCTGGTGACGGTCCTTTTCGAGTACCTCCTGGACCAGCTTCAGCGTCGCATCCGTCTGGGCCTGCAACTGCTTGACCTGCTCTTCCAGCGAGGCAATTCTTGCCGGTTGCGGCGGAGGCAGGGGAATGGAGTCTGGCTTGGGATGGCTCAGGGTCGCGATGGCGATGGTTATCACGGCTGCCGCCAGCGGTGCGGCGGTCGTGATGATCCGTCGCCGGTGAATCCGTTGCCGAATTCCGGCGACGCTGATACCGCGAATGGCCGGCTCGCCTGCGGCTTCGTCCGCTCTCTGAAGCAGCGTTCTAATTTGGTCCTCGTTCACTGTTTCTCCTCGAACCAATCGCCCAGGTGCTCCTTCAATCTGGCTCTGGCCCGGTTCAGTCGGACCTCGATTGTGTTGTTTGTAACCCCCAACATTTCACCGATTTCCTGTGTTTTCATCCCCTGGAGGTATCTCAGGACGGTCACCTCTCGGTACTTCTGCGGCAAGGCTTGCACCGCTTGGCGGACCCTGGCGAAGGTCTCCTCGTCCATGGTGGCCTCGTCTCCGTCGGGGCCGACCTGGACTCTTGCTGCGGGTGCGTCGCCCATTGCCCGCAGCAGGGACCGCCGCAGGCGGAATCGCAAACTGCGGCATTTGTTCACTGTGATGGTAAAGAGCCAGGTTCGCAGCCGACAGTCGCCGCGGAACTTCCGGAGCCCGAGAAACGCCGAGAGAAAGACCTCCTGAACGATGTCGTCTACGTCGCCGGGCCATCCGAGCAAACGATTGGCCAGGGCCGCAACCTCGGCCGAATGCCGCTCTACGATCCTGTCGAAGGCAGAATCGTCTCCCTGGCGGAACTGCGCTGCCAGGTCCAATTCCTCGGAAGTCTGCGCCATGGCTGATATATTAGACCCGCGCGCCGGACACGACTTACAGAAAAATAACGGAGGGGGAGAGAGGAAAAGAAGCCCCTGAGCAAACGGAGGGAGAGGAAGCGAGACTACCCAGGGGCTTGAAGATTGTCTAAATGAATTGTATGCGATGGATGTCATGGAGTCAAGCCCCGCCCGACAAATTTCCTCTCAAACCCGGGAATGAAGATTCCAATTGAACCAACAGGTCTCTCGGAGGATAATACGAGTATGGATGTGTGCCGAGCCGTTCGCAGGGGCAGGTCCGGCGGCAAAGTGACAAGCGAAACGATGGCTGTAGGAAAGGCGATAGAAATGCACGTTGCATCGCAGTTTTCCGTGTTCATGGTCAACAAGCCGGGTGTGTTGGCCCTGGCGTTGGCCGAGTTCGCAAAGGTCAAAGTCAATATCGTCGCAATCACGATGATGGACTCGGTCGAGAACGGTGTCATGCGTGTGGTGTTCGATGAACCGCAAAAAGCCCGGGATGTTCTGATGCGTCTGAACATGCCCTATAACGAGACGGATGTGCTGTGCGTGAACCTGGCGAACAAGGCCGGGGCGCTGGCCATTGTGGCCGAAAAGTTGGCCAAGGGTCACGTCAACATCTCGTACGCGTACTGCACCGCCGGCGCCGCGGGCGGACGGACGACGGGAGTCCTGAAGGTCTCCGACGTCAAGAAGGCGATGAAGCTGCTGCAGGACCATGGCAAAGAGAGTCGCGATCAGATCGGCGTGCGACGCTCGAAGGGCAGTGCAGGGCGATCGGGGGGGTGAGCGACCTGCGACGGGCCTGCGTCAATTGACTGGACCGCCGGCCGGCTGGAGGGCCGTGGCCCGGTTGGGGTAGAGACGAAAGATCTTGTCCAGGTTCGTGATCTTGAAGACCCGCTGCAACTGCGGGCTCAGCGAAGTGACGGCCACATCCCCGTCGTAGGGTCTCAGGTGAGCCCTCGCTTCCAGCAACAGGCCCAGGACCTGCGACGAGAAGAACTTGACACCCTGAAAGTCGAACACCACTCGCTTCGGCGGGTGGGCCTGCAGGTATTCCCTGAGCTGAGTCGATGCGCTGTTGATCTCCTCCGCATCGCTGATGCATGCGCTCTTAAAAGACGCGATGGCGACGTTTCCCTCGCGTGCGATGTCCAAGCCAGCTTTTGTTTTCATCTGTCGAAACCCTGCCAATGCCCGATCCGACCTCATTATCGCACATGGATGCCGTCGCGTCCACGAAGTTGTCCACGCGTGCGGTTACTCCCGCTCCCCGGCGAGGGCCCCCAACCGCAGCTTCTTCGTTTGGAAGGCCTCGGAGAGCTGGTCTTCCTTGAGCTTCACATAACCCCGGCTTTGCATGCAACCCGAAAAGGCGTTCGCTTCGTACATCGCTCCCCACTCCGCCCTGGCCTTGGCCGCGAGCTTCTCGGCTTCCTTCCGGGACGACGGCTTTTTGCCGCTGGCGATCACGGCGGGGGACCGCAGACCGTCGAACTGGTTTTCCTCGACCGCCTTGGCGGCTTCCTCCTGTGCCTGGGCCTGGCAGTCCGAATAGTCCGCCTTCGCTTCTTTGAGCGTCTTTCCTGGATGATACCAGTAGAACTCCGGCTCGGAGTCGGGGCATCCGGCCACGAACAGCAGCACAACCACGGGCAGCATTGCATGGGCTTTCGTCATGAGATTCCCCCCTATATCGACCGATGCCGACCTCTGTCAACAGTCAATCCGCCCGGTTGTTCGGATCTACGATTGGGCCGGGGGCTGCGACGCCGGGGCGGGCCGGCTCGGCTGCGGTTCGGGCAACGCCAGCGGCGTGGTGCGATTGGTGCCGCCGGTGCCGTAGTTGATGTTGAATTTCGTCGACAGAATGCCTGGTGCGCTGGCGTTGCCGAGGAGCCGGTCGTGTTCGGCCTGGAGGGCGTTTACGTCGCCGGCTTCCAGGGCCCGCCGAATGCCGGTTTGCGTGCCGCCGAGCAGCTTGCTGAGACACTGTTCTTCCGTCTCGACCAGCACGGAAGCCAGGTAGCTTTGCGACATGCCTTTGAGACTGTTGTTCTGCATGCCGCGGATGTAACGCTGAATCGCGTACGAATAGAGCTGGGAGAAGGCCCTGGCGGCCTGCCCGTTGGCGGCGATCTTGCCGCTGAGCAGCTTGAGGAGGGTCGCGTCGATGAGTTCGTAGCTGGCCGTCCCGTCGGCGTAGTTCTGGATGCGGACCTCCGCGATGCTCACGAGCAGTTCCACGGCGGGCACCGTGTCATACCGGCCTGCAAACTGCGCCATCAGGCTCAGAACCTCCGGGCTGCTGGTTCCGACGACCTTGCCGGAGGCGTCGAGGATCTTCCGAGTCGTGGCCGCCGCAGCCGCCTGGTCCTGGCTCAGCTTTTCCCACGCCGCGGGATTGGTCGCAGCACGAATCGCCCAATACTGAACGGCGCTGGCCTCATGTCCGATCATGCCGACCGCCAGATCGATCAGACGCGGGTCGTTGAGCTCGTTGATGAGGATCAGCAGGTTGGCGAAGACCTTGAACCGCCGCTGCGGGTCGGTGATCTGCTCGTTGGCATAGTCGAAACCGGCCTGGATCTCTCGAGAGCACGCCTCGGAGAACCGCTGGGCGTACTGCGCCTGAGCGCTCTGATGGCTGACGATCGATGCGCGGGTCTTCGCCACTTCCGTAAAATCGACAGTGCGCACCAGTCGCCCGATCGCGTCGCCGGCGAACGCGTCGATGACCTCGAAATCCTCCTGGGTCAGGACGCTCTTTTTGATGACCTCCTCGATCCGCCGGCTGTCCACCTGGGCCTGCGAGACCGAGAACAACGTCAAAAGCAAACCACCGATCCACAGCGCCGTTGCGCGCCGAGCGCCGATGGCAGAAAACGCGCGTTGTACTATCATTTCGTCAGCATCCCTTTCAACGAACCCCTGGGCATTTTATCCAGTTTAACGTCTTTTCACCCATTTTGTCAAGTGAAATCGGGCAGTTCACCACAGAGGCACAGAGCGCACAGAGAGTTCAGATCAACGGATGGAGACACGGCCGAAGCGGCCGTGTCGGGGGAGTTTGGCGTTTTCGAGCCTCCAGCGTGCATCGGGGTCGGCTCTGCAAGGTTATGGGAATGCGTCAGCCTCCTTTCCGCTGGTGGTTCCAACGCGAAAAACTCCCGGCCGAAGGCCGGAATCCGTATCAAGGAAAAGTACGCTAAAACCGGATGAGCCAGCTCCGTGGTGAAGCCTGCCTTTTTCAGTCAAGGCCCTTGACGGGCGTCCGACGACCGTTTACTATTTCCCTTCGCCCGATGTGGCGAACGTAGGGGCGGGTTTCAAACCCGCCCCCTATGCTCTCAATCGGAAACAGTCAATCATAAATAGAAATGGGGAATTTCCGCGGGATGGCAAAGAGAATGAGTTCGACGAATCCCAACTGCGACATGCACAACTACCTGTTCACCAGCGAATCCGTG
>CAZDTD010000291.1:0-4500 GCA_964507995.1 uncultured Pirellulales bacterium
CAAATCCACGCGTGAAGTGTACCCCCCAACCCGACGACCCGCAACCCCCACGCTGTATCTGTCCCGCCCCCCCCGCTCTCCCCAGCCCCAATCAACCTCTGGACTGCAAAGTCTTCACATCTTGTTTTCTTGCAAGCATTTCGGGCAGGACGCGCATTTCGCGTCCGAGACTCAGGAATCAGAACGTCAACTCCAATCGATGGCAGGCACGCCCGAAGCGGTCGTGCGTGGGGGAGTTTTTCGCCTTGCCGCCTCCGGCGTGAACGCGAGCGAAACGCTCGCTTGCGGGTTTGACGCAGCACGGGGGCATTGTGGTCCCCTTTGTCGCTGGTGGCCCCAAAGCGTAAAACTCCCGCCGCCCTCGGTGCGAAGCGCCGCTACGCGTCGGGGCGGCGGATTCCGGATCGGTCCGTCCGTTTCTCCATCAAGCACTCGGGTTGCGGCCGTAGGCCGCGCCAAGATCTCTGGGAACTTCGAGGGCCGGCCCTTGGTCTAAGCTTTAGGCGGCTCGAGGGCTGTCCTGCGATGTCACCGTGATCTCCATGCCCTCGGCGGTTCAACGCCTGCATTTACTGCAAAGGATCAAGCATGCGAATGATGACGCTCGTTCTCCTGTTGTGCATAGAGCAGGCAGCATACGCCTCGGTCATCTCGGACGCCGCCGAGAAAGAGGCGATCTGCAATCGCATCAGACAGGTGCAGAGTGAAATGCGCAGCGTGATCGTGAAGAGTGAGTCGGTGCGAGAGTATGGAGAGGGGCCCGAACGTGAATCGGAGGAATGGGGATACAGCGGCGAGAAGCTCTTTCTGAGGAGACAGTGGCCGTCCAAGGTCGGAGAACCCGCAAGCGATCGATTCCAGATCGGAGTCTGGGACGGAAAGCATTACAGGCTCTATGACACGCAGACCCAGAGCGGCTCGCTGAGAGACAGTTACGATCTTCGCGGTCCCGACTGCGTGCCTTTCCTCATTACGAGTATCTATGCCCGGTTTTTCGGCACGTTCTCAGAGGGATTTCTCACTCAGTTGTTGGACTCTATGCCGGCGGAGGCCTGGCAGTTTGAACGAGACGAGTCCGACTCGACGATTTGCGTTTCTCTCGACATGGGAGGCGTTGTCGATCGATGGTGGCTCGATCCAGGCAGGAATTACATGGTGAAACGGCATGAGTCCACATCCGTCGACCGAAACAACAACGAGATAAAGGCGAGGTTTGTTACGGAAGCTGTTGAGGCAAAAGAGATACAGCCGGGCATCTGGCTGCCGACGCGTATCAGCGAACTCGGAACGTTCCGGGATCGACCCACGCCTACAAAGACTGAAATGGTGGTCCAAGAAATCAAGGTGAACGATCCCAACAATGAGCGGGTATTCGATTGGCAGTTCCCAAAGGAAGGGACGTTCTATGATTACACGATCGGCAAGACGGTTGCCCCAGGCGTCATTGCTCTTCTGGTCCTTGCGGGAGCGCTGGCCGCGGCGGTTCTCCTTATCCGCAAGAAACTATCGAGTTGATGAGGGGGGCAGGCCAGTTCCCTATTTCCCGCCAGGCGAGCCGCTCACCCGAACAGACTCTGCCCGGGCGTCTCTCTTCTGCCAGCATGCTGCTGGCCCAATACGACAAACATCCGCCGGGAACCGACGGACTCCGGATCTGTCCGTTCCCTCCTCGGCTGGGCAATCCCAGCCGGCCGGTTCAGTCTCGGGCGAGGAGGTTCTGCCTTTCTGTTAGCTGACCCCAGTCCTCGCGAGCCTGGCCAGCAGCACGATGGCAACGCCAGGCACGAGCAGAACCATCCGCCCCGCAACGAAGCCCACGAAGAACAGCGGCAGCGCGGCGACCACGGCTACAGCGCATATTCTCATCGCGCGCCGCGATGGTGAGCGGCGCAACATGCACAACCACACGTAGGCCGGGAAACACAGGCCGAAGAATCCCATGAAACAACGGTAGATCACCTCGCCGGCGTCAAGGCCATACCAGAGCGATCCCCGGTTGCACGCGAATCCCAAGGCGGCGGCGCCGCCGGCGATGACGAGGGCGATGAGCGCCGAATACCTGCCGCCGAGGGCCTTGGCCTCGGGGATCACCTCGACGATGTGGAGCGCCACAGTGTAGGCGATCTGCACCGCCATATAGAAGCCGAGCGGCAAGGCAAGAGCCTTGACCAGTCCGCGGGGGGCCTGGCCGTCGACCGCGGCGGCCAAAGGTCGAGCATAACCGTACGAGAACAGGATCACGGCCAGAAAGAGCACGCCAAATCCGACGCCGAAGGCGACTCGACCGGCTGCAGGCGACGTGCGCTGGCGAGCGCGATGAAACGTCAGATCGAGATACGGGCAGAGGAGAAAACCAAACGCGCAGACCGGAGCCAACGCGGCGACGGCGATGGGATCCGGCGGCGGCGCCCACGAGAAATCGAGCCCGTTCCGCACGGCGAACAGAGCGATGCCGGCAGTGACGGCGAGGACGACAACGCTGGCGATCAGATCGCTGCGGTCGCGACGGCGCAAGGCGATGCCTGTGAACACGGCGACGAGGGCCAGAACGATCAATGGGCCCATAGGGCCGATCAGACGTGGCACCATCCAGGCGGCGAAGAAGAGGTGAAAGGCCACGGTGACGACGGAGAAAGTGACGAGCGCAGGGCGATGGCGCTGCACAACCCGCGAGCTGACGTCCGCCGAGGGCAGAATCGTTCCCATCATCGCCGCACCGACGACATTGGGCACGGCGAAGATGACAAAGCCCAGAGTACCCAGCTCGCGCACCAGCAACACGGGCAGGAACAGGCCGATGCACCAGGTCCACGAGCAGGCGAGATAAGCGGCCCACCCGAGCACCGCAGCCGTCGGCGTTTCTCTACGAGTCTCTCCCGGCATTTCTCTTTTATCGGCCCTTGGCCCTGACGTGGCTCTTGGGCGTCACATGAAACGTGGCGACGCACCTGCCAACGCGCCGGTTGTGCTCACCCTGCTGCACGACTTCCATGTCGAGGGTGAGATTGAATTCCTTGCCGTGCGCGAGTTGCTCTTTGATGCCCTCGCGAGGCTTCATGTTGTAGATGGCCGTGTCGAGGCACGGCCGCAGGAAGCGGTAGTCGAGGTGCTTGCACACCACGGTGTAGCCGGCTCCGCAGGCGCGGAATAGATACGAACCACCCGCCACCTCGGAGTTGGCCAAAAGCGCCGCGCCGCCCATGGCGCGGTACCAGTTCCTGTTGAATCGCCGAAAAGGCAGGATGGCGACGTAGTTGTCGTCGTCGACTCGTTTGAAGTAGATGCCGCTCGCATAGGAGAGGGGCAGGAACAAGAACGAGCAGACGCGGTGCCAGAAGTTGTTGCGCACCGAAAGACGACTGATGCGCACGTCGAGCCAGTCGTAGATGCGGTGATAGAGCGAAAGCTTGACCACCGGGTGACGAAGACTCTCTCCCGGGGGCAACTCGGCGATCGGCGCCAACGCTGCGGCCGCAAGATCTCTCGCCGCTTCTTGGGTGATCTCAGGGACATCGGTTGTTTCGGATGCTATGGCGTCGGCGGATATCTTATTCATGGCCTCAACTATCAATCAAGATTTCGACCGGTGTTCCCGGTTGTTCACCTTGCCGCAGGTGTACGCAGGGTATGGTGCCCGAAACCTGTCGAATTGTCAAGACAAAGCAACCGGCTCGCCAGGGGGGAAAATGGGGGAAGAATCGCGGGGTCGCGTCTTGACACGTGGAATTATTCTGTTGCGGACGGGAAGTCCGAGGCGAGCCGCTTCTTCGACCGCTTTTGCCTGTGAGGCATTCTCCATCAGCGGAAGGCAGGACGAAATCCGCCGCCTGAAGGCGGTACTCCAAACGTCAATCCCCTCCCCGCTGGTATCCGCAAAGCGTCAAACGCTCACGGAGGGACCAATGCCCTCCAGGACGACTTGGCGCAGAGTTTCGCGTCCGCCGAAGCGACGGACGGCATCCAGGATCTCCAGGCCGACGAGCCGGTCCTCGCTGTCGTACTCGGCCGCGATCCCTTCGGCCAGGTGTCTGGTCGTCACGCTCGCCTCGCGAAATACAATACTCAGCGCGTCCACTTCCGGATCATAGCTTATCTTCATAGGGCACCTTGCCTTTTAGTTCTCAATAGTAATAAGTGTACACCGTGATGACAACAATTTCGTTCGGCTCGTCCACAAACACAGGTCGGACCTGCTTGACAGCATACCATCGACCGTTCCAGTGATCGTGGAAAGGGAACTCTTTCCGAGCCTCCAGTCGGCCCAACTCCGCGTCTTCCCAGGGGGAAGACCGAATCGCCTCTTCAACTTCCGAGACCGTAAACCCGCGACGATTCACATAGTCCATCGCATGGGCGGACAGCCGAATTGGCTTCATCGTATTACTCCCTCCATTGTCCCCATGGTTTGCTCTCAGGCAGCGAGGCCACTACACCCAATTCCGGGGCCGCTTGTAGCCTGCGGCGGGCGGGGGGGGCAAGGGGAAAGCGGCGAGAAAACAA
>CAZDTD010000292.1:0-4483 GCA_964507995.1 uncultured Pirellulales bacterium
CCTTCGGCTCTCGGTTCTCTACTTTTTATATTGTACCACCCAAGCCGGCCGAAGGACAAGCGTTTTTCTATGGACAGTGAAGATATGAAGAAGGTGCGTGATACGCGCCCTACGCGCGATGGTCCATACGCTATTCGCAGGGTACGTATCACGCACCGCTTCATCATTGGTATTCCCTGACGCAGAGACGGATTGCGCCTCCGCTATCCGCCTGAATCTGGTAGAATGAATTCACGGCTGAGGACGGTTTTTGCGGCCACGGAACTCACATGACGCATGGAATCATCGCACAGGGCAAGGCATTTCTGACGCGAGTGTACGCTCGCTGGCTGGTGGTGTGCAGCCGGTTCATACCCCGGCGATCTCGCCGATTCCATCTGCGCCGACGAGTGAAGGTGATCGCCCATCGCGGGGCCTCTCATTTGGCGCCGGAGAACACACTGGCCTCCATCAACCTGGCCTGGGAGCACGGCGCCGACATCGTCGAGGTGGACGTGCATCTGACGAAGGACCGCCGGATCGTCGCCATGCACGACCCGACGACCCAGCGAACCTCCGGCACGGACCTGGAGATCGCGACGACCCACTCCCGGCATCTGCGCCGACTGGACGTCGGCAGCCACAAGCACGAGGATTTCGCAGGCGAGACGGTCCCCTTCCTCGAGGAAGTTCTGGACACCATCCCGCCCGGCCGATATCTGTTCATCGAGATCAAGTGCGGCCCGGAGATCCTGCCTGTCCTCGATGAGGTTCTCACCCAAAGCGGCAAGCGGTCGCAGGTCGCCCTCATCGGCTTCGACATCGAGACGCTGAAGACCGCCAAGGAGATCCTGCCCGATGTCCCTGCCCACTGGCTCTGCGACAAGAAGGCATGGTGGCCGCCGGGCAACCTCGCGAAGAAGGCCAAAGCCCACGGCCTCGACGGCGTGAACGTGCACTGGTCGGCCGTCACGTGGCGACTGGCCCGGGCGGTGCGGCGGGCCCGCCTGAGACTCTACGCATGGACCGTGGACACAGGCGACGACGCATCGCGTCTACATGCCCTGGGCGTGGACGGCATCACGACCAATCGGCCCGGCTGGCTGCGGAAGCACTTTCTCGCCCGTCGCGCAAAGGCGCACGACGCCGACTCCTCTCACAAGTAGGGTGCGTACTACGCACCGCTCAGCCTTCGGATACACGGAAGATGGTGCGTGATACGCACCCTACGCCATCCATCTCAATTTGGTGGGCAGACCCGGAAGGCCGCTCTTCGTAGGTCGTGCGTCCTCGCACGACTTCATAGGCGAGCGGGGACGCTCGCCCTACGAGGAGGCGGGCCTCGTCCAGGGGTTCAGTTAGCCTCGTTTCCTACGTCGCCCACCATTTTTAGGATGGACGGCGTACTACGGAATCAATACCGGGACGTAGTCAACGCGCCGGGGCGAATCGGATGAACCAGCGAACGTCCTGACTCACGGGCGATTCGATGCGGACCCTGATCCGCCAATCCTCCTGGCTGACGAGCTGGATCGAAGCCCCTTCCGGCGAATCCACCGACGAGACAGAAAGGTCGCCGATGCGCCAGGGACCATCCGGGCCCATCGCAGCGATCCGCAACTCGTAGGGGTCGTTTGCGACAACACGGCTTGTCCCTCGCAGCGTTCTCGTGTCGCCATCCCAGGCCTCCTCCAGCAGATCGACAGCGCCCTGCGTGATGTGCCGGGACGTGCCGAGCACCTGCGGCTGCGACGAAACCGGGCGAACCGCAAGAATTCGACAACTTGCCGGCGGCAAATCGCTCTCCAACGCGCCGCCGAACGGATCGACGAACTCGTCCGCCCAGTAATCGAAGCCGACGTACCGGTCGGCGCGGGGCAACCCGATTCGTTCCGCCGGACAGGAAATGTGCGCCGGCTCCTTTTCATCCCAGTTGAACAGGCCGACCACGTCGCGTCTCGGCTCCCGACGGTCATCGGTCAGCAGCCAGACCCTCGCGATCCGCTGCTCGAACAGGTCCACCGGTCGGGGCTTCAATCCGTGGGCGGGCATGGATCGCTGCAACAGGTGGACCCGGTCCGCCGACAAAGCCTTGTAGTTCTCGCTGCTGGCGTTCAGTTGCCCAGTCAGAGTCACCCAGGAGACCAGGGCTCGCGCGTGATCCAGCGGAACGTCGTGGCTGACGTAAATCGGGTCGGGGTCGTTGTACCAGACCCGGCCGTGCAGGAAGTAGAGATTGCTGCCGCTGAAGGGACCACAACACATGTCCGACCACTTGCGACCGTTGTCCGGCCCGATCCGCATCGCGTCGAGCAGGCCGAACGAACCGCCCAGCGTCCGCATATTCTGGGCGACGTTGCAGCCAAGCAGGAAGACGTCTTCGCCGGCGGCCTCGCGGACGATCTTGAGCCCTTGTCGATACGCCTCGACGTGCGTCTTCTCGGGATCGTGCAGCTTGCTTTCGCCAAACCGGTCGTCCTTGTAGCCCGTGTTGACATAGAGAATGTCGGCGGCCATTCCCGTCCACAATCCGTCGAGCTTGAAATATTTGTAGCCCCAGTCCCGTCCGATCCGGGCCGCGACCGACCGAATGTATTCCTGCGTCCTCGGGTCCGTGACATCGAAACAGGTCCCGCCCCAGAACACCTCGAACGGCTTGCCGTCCTTCGTGGCGAACAGGTGTTGCTTGTCGGCGAAGAACGGATCGTTCCACGTCCCGGCGAACGGCATGAACCAGATCCCCGGCGTCAGGCCGAGTTCCCGCAGGTTCTCCGCGGTCTGTCGCATCCCCGACGCATACGGACCGCCGGATCGGTGCGCGGTGAAGTCCTTTCGCGGCCCATTGCCTGTCGTGCCCGCCTGCCAGCCGTCGTCAATCTGGATCACAGAGAAGCCGAACGGAGCGAGACGCTCTTTCGCAAACGCCGCACTCGCCGGCAAGTCTTTTTCGTTGGAGGCTCCGGCGTGGTACCAGGTACAGTAAACCGTCGGCTGCGGCGGCAACTTGATGCGATAGTGTCGGGCCACCGCGTCGGCGTACGCCTCCAAACCCAGGCGGGCATCCGCGAAATACCCGATCAGCAGAGTCTCCGGGGCCACGGTCCGGCCCGGCTTGACAAGGAGCCGGCCATAATCGAGCCGGGCATCCACGATGGCCTTGCCCTCCTCGATGTCCGAGAACAGCAGGCCGCTGCCCCGCTCGTGCGTGACCCATCCCGCGACGAATCCCGCACGGCTTTCCGGATCGGCCACCGCGAGGAACGAGTAACTCCCCGGATTGGAGTCGCGTCCCACGCCGGTCAGGCCGGCCGTCCCCAGCGCACGCAGGCTGGCCGCCTCCTTCTTCGTCCCCAGGACCAGGCGCACCGGTTGAATCCTGCCGAGCGTGACATCGGCATCTGTGCGGTTGGCCTGCGTGCTCTCGAAGACCAAAAACGGCAGTCCGGGAAAGAGCATCAGGCAATCGACTGTCCCGGAGGAGGACGTTATCTCGATTGCCTCCCCTCGTCCCCACGTGGGATGGTCGAAGGCGATGCGCCGCGACTGTCCCTCCCGGGTCGCAAGGGTCCCTCGTTCCACGAACGTCACGTTGGAATCCCTGGAGAATGCCGAGAACGACATCGTCGATGCGTCGAACTCCATAACGACAGACGGGTTCTCCACCCGCAGCAAGCTGGACGATGAAGAAACCGCCTTCGCATCCACCGCCCCCGCGCACATCACGGTCACAACCACGCACAGCGACAATCGCGTCAATCTCACAGATTCACCTTGAAAAAGATTGAGTATGGTTAATATATCCAATAGGCAGTAGGCCGTCCCTGCCTGGGGCCGTCGAAGAGCATGAGGACCGTGACGTGGTCCTCGGCCTCTTCCAGGATCGTCATCGCCTCCGCCTTGCCTTTGACATCCGGGATGACGCCGATCTTGTGCACGTTCGAACCCTGGCCGTCCCAGGAGAAAAGAAGGAACTCGCGGTTCTCGTCATAATCCAGGGATTGCGTGTACTTCTCCGAAGGCTCGGAGGCCGAATTGCCGGCGATGATCAGGAAATCGGACTTGGCGGCGACAATCTCGCGGATGCCGTACCCAACGCCGAGGGACAACCGGTGAAGCACATAGGCCGGCTGCGAATTGCCGCGGAACACGTCGTCCGCTGCGATTTCCAGGACAAACGCATCTCCCTGGAGATTGGGGCCTCGCAGGCCGACGAACAGCCGTCCCCCTCGGACGGCCAGGCCCTCGATGTTCACGCCTCTTTGCTGGAGGGGTTTGCCAAAATACGCGCCGAGGACCGGATCCGCGCGCAAGATGCCGACGAGACTCGCCTTGTCCACCGAGAGCGGCCGGACCGGCAACCCCGTCACCGGGTCCACAGTCAAACGGAAGAGGCTGTAGCGGTTGCCCTGAGGCAGACCTTCCTTCTTCGAGATCCCGTGCGAGCCGATGATGTAATAGCGGTTTCCTTCGGCCGCGATCGCCTCCGTGTCGATTTCATCCCCGG
>CAZDTD010000293.1:0-4463 GCA_964507995.1 uncultured Pirellulales bacterium
TTCGGTGAAATTGCCGGTGATCAGCGCCGACCTGCCATCAAGGGGCGACATGACATGCGGCATTGAAATCACCTCGCCCTCAACAAGGATCGCGAGGGTGTGTCCCACATTCGCTGTGGTGATGTCGCGTAAGAGGGAGGCGCCCTTCTCATTCAGAGTCAACCCGATGGCCGGCCTGCCCATGGCGTCGGTGGTCCTGTAGACCTTGTCCAGCCCCCAGTCCTGGCTCGCCAAGATCACATGAGGCGGCTTGTTCCAGAGCAGTACATATGTTGCGCCCCCCTGCTCCTGGACGAACACTTCGGAAGAACCGGTCGTACTCACCCGGCTCGGAAACCAGGCGAAGTCCGCCTCCGGCGGGTTGTCGCCGTTCACGAGCGTTAACTGATACCGTTCGATGGCGATCGAGTCCAGACTCCTCCATTTCGCCGCCACCCGGAACTCCAGCGTGCCCCCAACGCGACCCGGCTTGCCGCCCGCGGGAATACCCAGTTCTTTGAGCTTCGAGGGGACCTCGAATTCCACGTTGCCATCGGAGTAGAGCACATAGGTTCCGAAGCCAAATGATAGAAGTGTCTTCACGTACGCAAGAGCCGTCTGGGCGGGGACCGCCGAGGTCTTGCCCACCCCCAGGTAGACCACATGCTCCCGCAGGCACTGCCATAACCTGTCGCTGCAGAGGGTGCGCAACGTGGACTCATCGGCAGGATACCAGCTCGCATGCGATTCCGCATAGGTCGATAGAGCAGTTCTGAGCTCCGTCAACGCCGAGGATAGATCGCTCCCAAACCACATCGGCGCGTCCTCCGGCGCAATCTCGATGCGGATCTGCGCCGGCTGTCCACCCGTCAGGAGGATATTACGAAACTTGACCGAACCTCCCCGTGCGGCAATCCCTTCAATCGCAATGCCCGCGAGATCATCCAACGGCACGTCCGCTTCATAGCGCCGGAGTTCCTGCGTTCCTCGCTCACCCGCAGGCAGAGGGATTGTCTGGACGTATCGCACCGGATGGACTCTATCGGATGTATCCAGGACCGCAGCCACGCGGGCTCCCCCTGCTATCGAAGACATCCCGACGCGTGACGTGTCCGAATCGATAGCCATCAGCTCCGTGATTTTCCCAGAGCCGTAGGCGCCAATCTGTATCACCCCCTGGTCATCTTTCTGCTTCACGCTCACGCAGTGGACCACGGGCGGGTCCTTCACCCGGGCGTAGACCTCGACGTTGACGTAGTTGCGCTCCTGCTCGAGCGCCGCCAGCCAAGTATTGCTGCCATCCATGCGCCAGATCTTCAAGTCCCGGCCAACATCGGGCGGCTGGTAGTACCACGCGAGGACATACTCCGGCTCCGGCTCAATCCGCAGTGCCAGGACGCTACCGTGTCCCTCGACGTCGGCTTCGTAGACGCCGGGGATCGTCGTCCGCTCGCCCTGCGGCGTCCACCATTCCAGACCCGCCTCGTCCAATCGTGAATACGCCAACAACTCGATGGTCACGCCGTTCGCGAGCCGGGCGACAAGGCTTGAATCGGAAGGCTTGGCTCCCGTCGTTGCAGCCCCCGTCGCGGGCTCGCCGGGGGCGCCTCCGCTGCCGCCCCCGGCTGTGGAGACCGAGGAGTACTTCAGTGTGCAGGCCTTGTCGTCGGCGGAGAGTATCGTGACCTCGTACCGCCGGCCCTCGGCCGTCGTGACCGTCAGAACCTCCGGCAGGTTGTCGCCGACAAAATGCCCTTTGACGCCCGGCTCGCCGGTATCTTCCTGCGCCTGCTCGGATACGGCGCCGCGCAAGAGGATGAGCGAGCGGTCGCCGAGATCGACGTCGTACAGAACGTCGCCTTTGCCCAATTCGCGGAGAGCCTGTTGGATCTTCTGAGGTTCGGGTCCCACCAGCGGCAGAGGAACCAACTCGCCCGTGGCCAGATCGAGGACCACCGGTTGCTTGCCCGCTTCCGGCAGAACGATCTCCTTCAGAGTTCCGCCTCTGTACGCATCGAGAAGAGGAGTCTTCCGGACGAGGGCATTGAGCTGCTCCGAGGTCGCGGCAGCCAGGACGATCACATCGAGCCCTCGCGCCTTTCCGCGAGCCTCCACCACCTCACCTCGTCGAACGCAGTCCTCGATCTCGGACCACGGCCGCGGCAGCAGGTCGCGATATCGCTCCGGCACCACCGGCGATTCGTCGAAGTCGAACATCAGCACAAAAGCATCACCCGGCTTGGTCCAGGAGAGCGACTCGTCGAGATACTCGGCGGACCGCCTCTCCTCACGCCCGAATCCTCCGATTGTGCCGCGGTAGCGCGTGCCGACCGCATCTCTGAGAACCTCCCACGCCGGACCGATGCCGGCAACCTTCGCCCCGCTACGGGGCTGTTCGGCAGAGACCGCCTTCTGTCCCGGCCGCAGCGAGACATCTTCGAACTCGACCCATGTCCAGGGCCGGGTCTGGAAGCGGAACTCCTTCACGTCGCTCAGCGAGCAGTTGAATCGATATGTCAAGCTGTAAACGTTGTTGTTTCCGGCTCCGGAAACGCTGCCTTCGCATTCCCCGTCCCGGCCACGAACTGCCACCACGCGAGACGCCCTGTCGTGGGAGCTGAGATTGACTGTAACAGGGACAAGGAGCCTGCCCTCCTGCATGTGCGCGATGCCGAATGTCACGACCTTGTCATCGTCCAGGTTGTAGGCCCCTTCGTGATCGAGAGTCTTGTGGACGGCTCGCGTCTCCCACGGACCGGCAGCCGCCGCGACTCGGACTGTCGCCGAAGCCTGATCCTCGGGGAATCGAACGGTGTTCACCGTCAGATCCCAGATGCGCCGGTCATCCTCCCCGAGCGGACTGCCGGTGATGCCGCTGTTCCTGGAACCCGGGACATCCCACTCGATGCTCATATCGGGGGCGCCTGTGTAGCGCACGACGAGTTCGTAATCCTTGAACCCGGCTTCCTGCGCTCGTTCGTTGCCGGTCGTCTTGTAGGGAGCCCGATCCATGAGCGAGCCATCCGGCCGCCACCATTGCCTGCCTGGGCTGGGGTATTCGCAGACGCCAAGCAGTTCGACGACGGCGCCATTGGATAGAGTCTCGACGAAGGCAGATTGCTGCTCTCCGCTCCCGTCGGGCCGACCCACTGTACTTCTGCCTGCGGCCATGGGCAGCAGGATGACCGCGACCAGGGCAATCACCGCCAAACCCGTGATCCCGAGCTTCGTGGTCTTAGGGATCGGGCGGCCCAGGATGTGCTTGATTCGGGCGGTCAGGGCGCTCTTGGATTCCATGACGCCGATCAGGCGCAGGCTCAGCGCGGGCCGACGGGTAAACGCCAGCTTGGCGATGTTGACGAGGATCTCAGGGTACTGCCGGGCGGTTTCACCCATCGCGACGAGGACCGCTTCATCCACCGCCTGCTCGCGGGTCCGGCGGATCATCGCGTTCGCCAGCCAGAGCAGCGGATTGTAGAAATACACGATCTGGAGCAGCGTCTGGACGAGATTGATCCAGAGGTCGCCTCGTTTGACGTGGGCCAATTCGTGCAGAAGGACCGCGTGGAGGTCGTGCGAGTGCAATTTGGGGGCGAGCGACTGCGGAATCAGGATCATCGGGCGAAGGAGTCCGCACACCGCCGGACTGGTCGCGTTGGGCGAGAGCCGAAGGCCGATCCGCCTGCGCAGACTGAGACGCTGGCAGCAGTTTTCCAATTCGTTCAACAGGCCGCGATTCGCATCTTCTGCCTGGGCGACAAGCCCACGGACGAAGAATGCCCGCTGCACGAGCAGCAACGCCAATGCAATCACGATAGCCGACCACGCCAACAACAGGAAACCTCGCCAGCTCAGCGAGACGACGGTCGTTTGGACTTCCGTGGGCGCGGGCATCGAGGCTCGCGGCAGCACGCTGGGTTGGGCAATCATCGGGTCTGACGGCGTGATAATGTCGGACACGATGGGCGATGGTTCCTGCCCCTGCGGTTCGAGATCCGGCACAGGTTCAGGTTCAGACTCGATCAGCGAGGCGGTCGGGACTTCGAGCTTGTCGCCGAGCCAGGTGCCGACGCTGATTGGCGAGCCCAGCGACGGCGGCAGCACGAGCTTGACCAGGACGAGCATCCAGATCCAGTATCGAAAGACCGCACGGACCTTGCGTCGCAGGACTACATCCACTGCCAGCAGGATCAGGATCAACAGGCTGGATTGGATCAGCATGGGTACGGAGAAATCGACGAATGCCCGACCCGCCGCATTGATGACTTCCACTATCGTGTTCATGGCTGAACCTCCGCTCTTTGAGGACGCCTGATGGATCGTTTCGTTACACCGGGCAGATCACTTTTCTTCTATTCTGCCGAACCGTCGTTTTCTGCGGATCAGGGATTCGAGGTCATCGAGTTCCTTCCGCGACAGCGCATCGCTATCGAGCATGAACTGCATCATGGGGGTAAACGCCCCGCCGAAGGCCCGCTTGACCG
>CAZDTD010000294.1:0-1617 GCA_964507995.1 uncultured Pirellulales bacterium
AGTCGGGGCTTTTCGATCTTGCCGGTGGGATTCCTCGGCACCTCTGCGAAGATGATCTTCCTCGGCCGCTTGTAACGGGGCAGATCCAGACAGAACGTGTCGATATCGGTCTCGGTGCAGTGGGCGCCCTCTTTCAGTTGAATGATGGCTGCGGCGATTTCGCCGAGCCGGGGGTCGGGCATGCCGATCACAGCGACGTCCTTGATGGCGCCGTGCGCGCGTAGGAAATCCTCGATCTGCACGGGATAGAGGTTTTCGCCGCCGGTGATGATGACGTCCTTCTTGCGGTCGACGAGGTAGATGAAACCGTCTTCGTCCATGCGAGCCATGTCGCCGGTGTAGAGCCAGCCGTCTTTGAGGACCTCCGCAGTTGCCGTCGGGTTGTTGTAATAGCATTTCATGACGCCGGGACCGCTGACGATCAGCTCGCCCACTTCGCCCTGGGGTGCCGGCTCGCCGTTTTCCCCGACAATGGAGGTCTTCCACAGATGTCCCGCTTTGCCGATGGCGCCGACCTTGTGGATGTTCTCCACGCCGAGATGGACGCAGCCGGGGCCGATCGATTCGCTGAGTCCGTAGTTGGTGTCGTACTGATGTTTCGGGAACACTTCTTTCCAGCGGCGGATCAGGCTGGGCGGCACCGGTTGGGCGCCGATGTGCATCAGCCGCCACGGGTCGAGACGGTAATTCTCCAGGCGGATCTCGCCGCGTTCGATGGCGTCCAGAATGTCCTGTGCCCACGGCACGAGCAGCCAGACAATAGTCGCCTTTTCTTCGGATACGGCCTGCAGGATCCATTCGGGCTTGGCGCCACGCAGGATCACGGCCTTGCTGCCCGAGAGCAGACTGCCGAACCAGTGCATTTTCGCGCCGGTGTGGTAGAGCGGGGGGATGCACAAGAAGACATCCTGATGCATCTGGGAATGATGGTTCTGCTCCGTCAGGCAAGAGGAGACCAGGGCGCCGTGAGAATGCAGGATCGCCTTGGGGAAACCGGTCGTTCCCGACGAAAAGTAAATCGCGGCGTCGTCGTTGTCCCGCAGATCGACCGCAGGCGCGGTGGACGAGCAATACTGTACCAACTTGTCGTAGCTGTCGGCGAAGGTCGGAAGATTCTGCCCGACATAAAAGAACGTCTTGACGCGTTGGAGATGGTCAAACACCTGCTCGATTCGTCCGATGAACTCCGGCCCGAAGATCAGGGTGTTCGCCTCGGCCAGCTCCAGGCAGTATTTGATCTCGTCGGCAGTGTAGCGATAATTCATGGGAACGGCCAGCGCGCCGGTCTTCAGAATCCCAAAGTAGATGGGAAGCCAATCGAGACAATTCATGAGCAGGATCGCGACTCTGTCCCCTGGTCGGATGCCGCGTGTCAGCAGGAGGTTCGCAAAGCGGTTCGCCTTTATATCGAACTCTTTCCACGTCATCTCGCGTCGATACTTTTCCGTCGAGGTGGCTTCGATCAGGTTGTACTCTCGCCACGTCATGGCGTGGTCCGGCTGATTCGCCGGACTCATCTCGACCAGGCTGATTTCCGTCGGATAGAGTTTTGCGTTTTTTTCCAAAAAATCGGTGATCGCCATGTATCATCACGCCTTCAATTGAGTAGATGCCGGG
>CAZDTD010000294.1:1717-4456 GCA_964507995.1 uncultured Pirellulales bacterium
ACGATCATGTCGACGAAGCCGTGTTCGAGCATGAACTCGGCGGTCTGGAAGCCCTCGGGCAGCTCGACTTTGATTGTCTCCGCGATGGTCCTCGGGCCGGCGAAGCCGATCAGGGCGCCCGGTTCCGCGATGATGACGTCGCCCAGCATGGCGAAGCTGGCGGTGACGCCGCCGGTGGTGGGGTCGGCCAGGACGGAGATGAACAGGCCCTTTGCGTCGTCGAGCCGGGCCATGGCGGCGGAGGTCTTGGCCATCTGGCCGAGCGAGACGACGCCCTCGTGCATGCGGGCCCCGCCGGAGCAGCTCACGACGACCAGGGGAAGCGATTCTTCGATGGCCTTATCCACGGCGACACAGAGCTTTTCGCCCACGACGGCGCCCATCGAGCCCATGAGGAAATTGGGCTCCATGACGCCCAGGACGACGCCGCGGCCCTTGATAAACGCCTTGCCGACGAGAATGGCCTCTTTCAGACCGGACTTTTTCTCGTCGTCCTTGACCCGCTGTTTGTAGGTTGTGCCGCGATATTTGAAGTCGAGCGGGTCGTTGGTGGTCAGATTCTCAAGCATCTGCTGAAACGTGCCTTCGTCCGCGAGGTATTCGATGCGGGTTAGCGCCCCGACGCGGAAGTGGTAGTCGCACTCGGGACACACATTCTGGTTCTTGATCACTGCGCTGCGATAGAGCATATGCTCGCAGCTCGGGCACTTCATCCAGAGCCCCTCGGGCATCTCCTTGCGGGGCCGGAGCGAGAAACCGTTCCAGTTCTTGGCTTTCTTTGTCATGAGCATGAGTCTACCAGATTGGCGTCGGAAAAGCTATGGGAGGCGTTTGCAGGCGTCTTGGATGGCTCGGATCGCGGCTATGCGGTCGGTCTGGGCGAAGATTCCGTTTCCGGCGACAAGGGTGTCGGCGCCGTAGGAGACTACGATCGGGGTCGTTTTGGCGTCGATTCCGCCGTCGACCTCGACGCGGATGTTGGGTCCGACCATTTCTCGCACTGCGATGATCTTCTTTGCGGCATCTTGCATGAATTGCTGGCCGCCGAAACCCGGTCGGACCGTCATGATGAGCACCATATCGCACAACGGAGCCACCTTCTGGATGGATTCCACAGGTGTTTCCGGGTTCAGGCAGATGCCGGCGGTGCAGCCGAGTTTGTGGATTTGATCGATGATCCGTTCCGGTTCGTCCGTCACCTCGATGTGAAACGTGATGTTGTTCACGCCGGCCTTGGCGAAGGCCTCGATGTACCTGGCCGGCTCGCTGATCATAAGATGGCTATCGAAGAAAAGCTCGCTGTGCTTGCGGAGCTTTTCGATAACGGGCGGACCTATTGTGATATTTGGCACAAAATGGCCGTCCATGACGTCCAGATGGAGCATATTGACGCCGGCAGAGGCGACACTGGCGATCTCATCAGCAAGCTTGGCGAAATCCGCGCTGAGTATCGATGGCGCGATCTCGACCGTGCCGGGACCGGGCATTGTCCTGTGCATGATGTTTTTCCCTCTTAAGTTCCCTGGGCGAGGCGAAGAATCCGGCTGCGAACTCGAGATGGCCCTCATCTCGCTCACCGTAAAGGTCGTGTGAACGGTCTTGGACGCTTCCCAAGCAGCCGTACATGCGATCTCGACAGACAAACGAGAGCGCACGCTCACGGCATGCGCTCTCGTTTCTGTCTTCTTATCCCTGATACGGGGGTTGACTTTCCTACTTGTCGTCCAGGATCTCAATGGCTTTGAACTTCTTGCCCTCGAGGAATTCGAGGGAGGCGCCGCCGCCGGTTGAGATGTGGCTGATTTTGGCCTGGAGACCGAGCTGCTCGATGGCGCTGGCGCTGTCGCCGCCGCCGACGATGCTCTTGGCTCCGTTTTCGGTCGCCTTGGCAACCGCCTGAGCGATGGCGTTGGTTCCCGTGTCGAAGGGCGGGATCTCGAAGACGCCCATCGGTCCGTTCCAGACGATGGTCTTGGCATCGACGATTTTTGCCGCGAATTCCTTGGCTGCCATGGGGCCGATGTCCACCGCCTGCCAGCCGGGATCGATATCGCCGACCGCGGTCCGATGCTCGGCACCGGCCTCCAGCTTGCGGACGACCGCATGGTCCGGCGGCAACAGGACTTCGCAGTTCATATCCGCCGCTCGATCCAGTAGTTCCTGGGCCTTGTCCAGGAAGTCGTCCTCGACACGGCTGCCACCGATGGCCTTGCCGCGAGTCTTCAGGAAGGTGTAGGCCATGGCGCCGCCGATGACGATGCGATCGACCTTGCCGATGAGGTTCTCGATGACGCCGATCTTGTCGGAGACCTTGGCCCCGCCGAGAATGGCGACGAACGGATGCACCGGATTGCTGATGGTCTCGCCCAGGAACTTGAGTTCCTTCTCGATCAGGAACCCGATCACCCGCGGCTTGCCTTCCATCACTTGCGGCACAGTATACATCGAGGCATTGTCGCGGTGGGCGGTGCCGAAGGCGTCGTCGACGTAGACATCCGCCATGGCGGCCAGCTTCTTGGCGAAGTTGTCCTTCGCCTCGCGAAGCTGCTTGTCTTCCTTGGCGGCCTTGTCTTTGATGACCTCTTCCCGGTTGAACCGCAGATTCTCGAGGAGCAGGACATCGCCATCCTTGAGTGCGCTGGCCTTGGCCGTGGCGTCCGGGCCGACGCTGTCGTTGGCGAAGATCACCTTCTTGCCGAGCAGCTCGGAGAGCCTTGCGGCGACGGGTTTGAGCGTGTA
>CAZDTD010000295.1:0-4418 GCA_964507995.1 uncultured Pirellulales bacterium
GGGCAAAGAACAGGAGGAATGCGCCGAGGGCGGTGTATATCTGCCGATCGTGAAGGGTTCGCGCCTCATCCCGGTTTTCGGTTGCCACCATAGGGCATCCCTCTCAGAAGACATAGTAAATCGTGAAGATGATGGCCAAAACGCCCAGCGCCCAGAGCTTGAGGTTGTGCCACCAGCAAGGGTGCTCGACCCCATCATAGATGTACGCCTTCGGAATCAGCATCACGAGCAGCCCGGAGAGAATAAACAGGCTGAGAAAGACCCATTTTGCCGCCGCCGGCGAGACGTCTTTGAGCCAGTCGAAATTCAGCATGTCGTTACCTCGCAAGTCCCCCTCAGATCCCGGGGCAGTCGGCATACAAGGCCTGACAACCGCTCTTCCGAGTGTCGTTTCGTCGCCAGACTCGTCATCACGTTGAGCAACACACCTGCCAGGAAGGACCACCAGGAGATATACAGGAAGGGGTCCTCGATCGTAAACAGGCGGGCCTTGAGCACATACAACAGGATCGACGTGCAGATTCCACCGACCAATCCGGCCAGCCCGCCCCACTGCGTGGCGCGAGGCCAGAACATGCCCAGCAGCAACACGGAAAAGGCCGGCCCCTGAAAGAAGGACAGGAAGGTTTGGATCGCCACGTAGATACCGTCAAACCGCTTGCTCAACGGGGAAGTCGCAACCCCACAGATCAGCAAAACGACAGTGGCCAGTTGCCCGACGATCATATAATGACGGTCGCTCGCGCCCTTCACCAGGAATCGCTCGTAGATGTCCTTTGTCCAGAGAGTCGCGGTGGAATTCAGAAACGAATCGATAGTGGACATCAGGCCGGCCAGAAAACCGGCGAAGAGCAGCCCACGCAGTCCGGGCGGCAACAGACTCTTCACAAGCATGGGGAACGCCTGGTCGCCGTCCTCGATGCCCGGAAACGCAGCCAGCGCGATCAGGCCGGGAAACATGACCAGCACAGGGATGAACATTTTGAAGAACGCGCCGGTGAGCATGCTCGCCTTGGCATGCCAGACGCTCTTGGTGGCCAGGCATCGCTGGACGATCGCCTGGTTGCCGATCATGTACGCGTTGGACATGACGAAGGTCAGCCCGAAGAGGATGCCCGTCCAGGGAAACGGCGTTTGCGTATCCGCGGGCTGGATCAGCTTGAAATGGTTCTGATAGGCGTCGCCCATGGCGGTGATTTTGTCCGTCAGGCCGTCCCAACCTCCCGCGTGGTACAGTCCGACGATCAAGACGGTCGTCCCGCCGACGAACATGATGATCATCTGGACGACATCGGTCATCACCACGGCGGTAAGCCCCCCGAAGAAGGTGTAGAGACCGACCACAACGGCCGTGACCACAATGGAGAACCAGGGTTCCCAGCCCATGAGCGGTTTGAACATAACCGCCGCCGCCCAGAACAGGACGCCAAGATCCAGCGCAAAGAAGACAATCCACGTCAGCGACGCCACGGAGCGGACGTAATCGTTATATCGCCGTCCGAGATACTCTGGAATCGTGTACAGGCCCGCTTTCCAGAAATACGGGATGAAGATGAACGCGCCCAGCAGCATGGCCGGTATGGAGCCGAGCCAGTCGAAGTTGCCGACAGCCATCCCGAAGCGGTAGGATTGCCCCGAAACGCCGACGAAATCCATCGCGCTGATGTCCGTCACCACGATGGACATGCCGACCGCCCAGAACGGCAGCGACCTGCCGCACAGGAAGAAATCGTCGGCCGAACGCACGAACCGCGAGAAGTACAATCCAAGAACTGTGATGCCCGCCAGATACGCAATGACAACGAAGTAGTCGATTCCGCTCAACACGTCCTGTCACTCCTTTTCCTGCAAGGCCGCCAACCCGTCAGTTCCTCCAGGGCCGCATTCTACCCGAGCGGCGCACAACCTCCAAACAAGAAACACAATACACCGTGGCCGACGACCTCACCGGCGTCAGCGGGTCCTCCGGTGGTCCGGGAGAACGGCAACGTTACGCAGGCCAACACGGTCCTCTTGGGACGAGACGCACACACGCGCC
This sequence comes from uncultured Pirellulales bacterium, assembly GCA_964507995.1. Taxonomy (GTDB): domain Bacteria; phylum Planctomycetota; class Phycisphaerae; order Sedimentisphaerales; family Anaerobacaceae; genus PLanc-01. The sequence continues at coordinate 2,039 of CAZDTD010000295.1, forward strand.
CCCTCGGACACGGTGAAAGATCCCCTACCTGAGACTGTATTTGAGAACGGTCGGCGGGATCGCGGCCTTGGGGGTCTGCGGGCCGGACCAGCGGACGTTCAGGCCCATGCCGCCGGTGGCGTTGAAGTACCGCACGTCGATCCGATGCAGGCCCTGCTTCAGGGCGATCCGACCGGCGCGTTCGGTCATGCCCTGAAGGTTGTTGTTGTCGACGACCTGACGGCCGTCAATGTACAGGGCGCTGCCGTCGTCGGACTCGGTGAAGAACTCGTAGAGCCCATCGGCCGGCACGTCGATCAGCCCTTCGAACTTCAGGGCAAAATGCTCGTTCCGCTTGCGCAGGGCGATGTCGAAATTCGGTGTCACGCCTGTGCTTGTGGTCTGGCGGTCGGACATCTGGTCGAGGGTCTGCCAGCCGCCTTCGTAGTAGCTGTAGCGCAGGCCCGATTCGAGCATGGCCGGCGTCTCGACTGGCTGGAGCAGATCGGCCGCCTTGCGGCATTCATAACGTTTTTTGCTGATCGGATAGCCCGGCGTGCGACCCACCCAGGCGGAGGCCTTGACGGTCGCGGTCTCGGCCAAGTCGAACGGGCCGGAGTAGCGCTGCGACTGCGGCGTCGGTTCGGAACCGTCGAGCGTGTAATAGATCGTCGTCCCCGGCGTGTCGCTTTCGAGCGACACCTTCTGGCTGTCGAGGAAGACCGACGCATCCGGCGCGATCGTCACGCGGGCCGGCGCCAGGTACAGTTCCAACGTCGAGATCGTCGGGCAGGCCCGCGAACTCGTGATCCGCAGACGCACCGCGTCGGCGACGACGCCGTCAAATCGCAGGATGCGGCGAGGCCCGATGGTCGTCCCCTCGGCAATCTTCTTCCACTCGCCTTCGACGCGGGCTTCGATCTCGAATCCTTCGACGCGCTGGCCCATCGCGATGTGCTCCTGGACGCGGATGCGATTGAACAGCGTCGGTCCGCCCAGTTCCACCACGGCCTCGGCCTCATGGACCTCGTCGTCGGTGACCCAGTAGGTGTTGCGGTCGCCGTCGGTGAGCCTGGCCGGCACGAACCGGGCGTCCCTGCCTGCGCCGCGGACGTTGGAGGCCTTCACCGGCTTGCCTTGGGCGAGGTCCCTGGCGAACGTCAGATCGCGGACCTTGCGGAACTCCATCAGCCGGGCGACGTCGGTCTCGTGGATCAGGCCGCGACGGTCCGGCGGGACGTTCAGCAACAGGTTGCAGCCGCGACCGACGCTGGCGTAGTAGATCTCCAGCAGGTCGTCGAGCGACTTGACGCGACTGTCCTCGCTGGCGTGGTAGAACCAGCCCGGACGGATGGAGACATCCGCTTCGGCGGGCACCCAATAATCGCCGTCGCGATGGCCCTGGGGCAGTTCGCCGGACCGCGGCGTGCCGGGATACAGCTCGTCGCGTTTGAGCGCCGCGTAGTTAGTCTCGCTGCCAAAGCCGCGTTCGTTGCCGACCCATCGCACATCGGGTCCCGCGTCGCTGAACATGACCGCCATCGGCTGCAACTGGCGCACGATCTTGTGCACCTCGGGCCAGCGATAGTAGGTCTTGTTGTCGATGCGCCGCGTTTCATTCGCGCCGCCGTAGTAGCCGTCGCCACCGTTGGCGCCGTCGTACCAGACTTCGAAGATGTCGCCGTAGCGGGTCAGCAACTCGCGGAGCTGATTGCGATAGTACGTCAGATACTCGGGCGTCGCGTAGACGGCGCTGTTGCGGTCCCAGGGCGACAGGTACACGCCCATCCGCAGGCCGTACTCGCGGCAGGCGGCGGCCAGCTCGCCCACGACGTCGCCCTGCCCGTTCTTCCACGGCGAATTCTTCACCGAATGCTCCGTGTAGGCGCTGGGCCAGAGGCAGAAGCCGTCGTGGTGCTTGGCTGTGATGATGAGCCCCTTCATGCCGGCGTCGCGGGCCACGCGGGCCCACTGCCGCACGTCCATCTGCGTCGGATTGAACACGTCCTCGTCCTCGCCGCCGAGGCCCCATTCCCGGTCGGTGAACGTGTTGACGGTGAAGTGGAGGAAGCCGTAGTATTCCATCTCGTGCCAGCGCAACTGGCCTTCGGACGGGACCGGGCCGAACGGCGTCGGCTCCGTCGCCGCAGATGTGACGCCAATCAACAACAGGACCAGCACGCTGCCAACTCGAAGAACTTCTCTGCCCATGAATCTGCTCCTTGTCACTCCTTGCGATGCGGCAGACAGCAACGACATGTCCTTGCCGCCGGCAGGGACCATCATACCACGGCGGGAACCTCACGCCAGTAGAAACCCCGACGACGTCAACTGGGGGTGCAGTTTACGTTTGTAGGTAGAATTTGCTTTGCTCTGCGTTGCGTCGTTCGACGTTGACTCT
>CAZDTD010000296.1:0-4405 GCA_964507995.1 uncultured Pirellulales bacterium
TGATCTGGACGCAGATGTTCATCATCGGCGTCAACAGCGTTCCCGTGATCATGATTACCGGCGCGTTCGTGGGAATGACCCTGGCGATCCAGGCCTACGACCAGCTCGCCGGCATGGGGCTCGAAGAGCACCTGGGCGTGCTGATCAACATCTCCGTGGTGAAGGAGTTGGGACCGGTTCTGGCGGCGGTCATGCTTGCCGGACGCATCGGAGGCGCCCTGACCGCCGAACTGGGAACGATGAACGTGACCGAACAGATCGACGCGGTTCGCAGCATGGGGACCGATCCGATTCGGTACCTCGTCGCGCCCCGGCTGCTCGCCTGTCTGCTGCTGACCCCGGTGCTGACCATCTTCGCGGACCTGATGGGCGTGGTGGGCGGCGCCCTGGTGAGCTTCCTGCAGTTCGACATCAACAGCCGGGCCTACTGGACGTTCAGCGCCTCGGCGGTGGCCCTGTGGGATGTGTCCGTCGGAATTACGAAGGCGTTCTTCTTCGGGGGCGCCATCGCGATCATCAGTTGTTACAAGGGCTTCAACTGCAAGGAGGGCGCCCACGGCGTGGGTCAGGCCTGCACCGATGCCTTCGTCGCCAGTTTCATCTCGATTCTTGCCCTGGACTTCGCGCTGGCCGTGACGTTCAAAACGATCTATCATATCTTCTGGCCGATCAAGAGCATCGTGACCTGAGGCGTCGAGTCGTTCGGGGTCGAATCGGTCCCTGTCCTGGAGAACCGCTTTGGAAAAAAACACGGATGGCAACGGTCAAGGGCGTGAGAAGGATCGCGGCGAGACGATCATCGAGGTCCGCAATCTCACCAGGAAGTTCGGCGCCAAGCTGGTGCTCGACAAGATCAACCTGTCCGTCGAGAAGGGCAAGACGACGGTGGTGATCGGCCCGAGCGGCTGCGGCAAGACCGTCCTCATCAAGCATTTCATCGTTCTCCAGCGGCCCACGCAGGGCGAGGTCTACTTCAAAGGCAATCGGGTCGATAACCTGGGCGAACACGACCTGAACGGCGTCCGGACCCATTTCGGATACCTCTTCCAGGAAGGGGCGCTCTTCGACAGCATGACGATTGCCGAGAACATCATGTTCCCCATCCGCCAACATGCGAAGATCCGCGACTGGCGGCAGGTCGAGGAGATCGTCAAGGTCAAGCTTGCCCTGGTGGGTCTGGACGGTTTTCAGAACTACTTCCCGGCGCGGCTCTCGGGCGGCCAGCGAAAGAGGGCGGCGCTCGCCCGGGCGATCGCGCTGAATCCCGAGGTGATTTTGTACGATGAGCCGACGACGGGTCTGGACCCCATCCGGTCGGACATCATCAGCGAGCTGATCGTCAAGCTCGCCCGGGAGCTGGGCGTTACGAGCATCGTCGTGACGCATGACATGAAGAGCGCGTACAAAGTGGCGAATCGAATCATCATGCTGCACAATGGAAGAATCGTCGCCGATGGCGACGCCGATCATATCCGCAACCATCCTCACCCGGTGGTCCAGCAATTCATCAATGGCCAGGTCAGCGAGGACGATCTGGCCGTGCTGCGGATGAGCGGGTCCGTCGCCGCGTCGCAGTTTCTGCCGAGGGATTTCGAACTGTGACGAGAAAAGAGCCATCCCAGATCGCCGCCGACTTGGCCAAACTCGTTCGGGGCGACGTGTTCAGCGATATCATTCACCGGGTTGCGTACAGCACGGATTCCAGCAGCTACCGGATCGTGCCGCAGTGCGTGGTCGCACCGCAGGATGTTCGCGACGTCGTCGCGATTGTGAAGTACGCGGGCGAGCAGGGCATTCCCGTCGCGCCGCGAGGGGCCGGCAGCGGCGTCGCAGGCGAATCGCTGTGCAGCGGGATCGTCCTGGACATGACCCGCTACATGAAGACGGTCGCCCAAATCGACGGCGAACGGGTGACCTGCGAGCCGGGCGTCGTGCTCGACGACCTGAACAAGCGGCTCGCTCCTTCCGGTCGCAAATTCGGGCCCGATCCCTCCAGCGCCAACCGCGCCACGGTCGGGGGCGTCGTCGGAAACAACGCCACCGGCGCCCACTCGCTTCAGTATGGGCACGCCTCCGCCCATGTCGAGCGGATGGAGGTCGTATTGCCCGACGGCAGCGTGGCCGAGTTTCGCAACGACATCGATATCGAGCAGGTGCAGGGCGCCGCGGCCCAGTCCATCGCCCGCCAGTGCCACTCGCTCCTGGCGGCCAACCAGGCGATCATCGACCAGGCGCAGCCTGCGACGAAACGAAACCGGACCGGCTACGGCGTCGCCGGCGTCTGCCATGACAATCGGATCGACCTGGCCCGCCTGCTGGTCGGCTCCGAGGGGACGCTGGCGATCTTCACGAACGTGACCCTGCGGACCGTCTCGCTGCCGGCGGTCAAGGGCCTGCTGCAACTGGAGTTCGATTCGCTCGACAGCATGGCGAGGATCGTGCCGACCATCGTGGCCACCAACCCATCGGCGTGCGAACTGATGGATCGCTCGCTCATCAACCTGGCGGTCGATCAGCTTCCACAGTATCGGGACATCCTGCCTGCGAGCGCCGCGGCGGTCCTCCTGATCGAGCACGTCGGCGCATCGGCGGATGAGGTCCTCGAAAAGATCGACGTGACGGACCGGGCCGTTGCGAAAGCGGCGGCCGGCCGGACGGTTATCACCGATCCGAAGGCGCAGGCCCGCGTGTGGAAATCCCGCAAGGACGCCGGGCCTTTGCTGTATCGCAACCGGAGCCGCAAACATCCGGCGGAGTTCATGGAGGATGTAAGCGTCGATTACAGGCGGCTCGCCGATTACATCGCCGGGTTGGAGAAGATCCAGAAGAAGTACGACATCTCCATGTCCTACTTCGGCCACGCGGGCGACGGCGAACTGCACCAGCGTCCGTACATCGACCTGGGCGACCCGAAGGACCGCGAGAAGATGAAGGCCATCGCCGAGGACGTGTTCTCGCTGGCCTGGTCGCTCGGCGGCTCCATCAGTGGCGAGCACGCGGTCGGCCTGATCCGCGCCGGGTACGTCCGTCGGCAGTACGGCGACGAATACTACGAGGTCTTGAAGAAGGTCAAGGCGATCTTCGATCCCGCCGGCCTGATGAATCCCGGCAAGATCCTCAACGAAGACCCCGACGTGATGTTCAAGAGCCTCCGGCGGGAACACCACATCCTGCCCGAGCGGGCCAGGTCCGAGATGCTCTTCAACGCCAACGAGTTGGAGTTGGAGTTCGAGCAGTGTTACGGCTGCGGCCTGTGTCTCGGCCGGGAGCCGACGCTGCGGATGTGCCCGGTCTTTCGCGCGATGGGCGAGGAACTCGGCAGTTCCCGCGCCAAAGCCAACCTGCTGCACTACTGGGCGACCGGGCAGCTCGAAGAGCGGGATTTCGAGTCGCCCGAGTTCCGCAAGTTCCTCGATCTGTGCGTCAACTGCAGGATGTGCGAGCGGCAGTGTCCCTCGGGTACGAACGTCTCCATGCTGATGACCGCCGCGCGGGCGGAGTACGTTCGTCGCAAGGGGCTTCGGCGAACCGAGTTCGTCCTGAGCCGCAATCGATACCTCAGCCGGATGGGCAGCCTGTTCGCGCCGCTTTCGAATGTGGCGATGGGCCTGTCGATCTCCAAGTGGCTGCTGCAGAAGGCGACTGGGATCGACAGACGTCGGAGCATGCCGCGATTCAGTCGTGGCACGTTCCTGAAGGCGGGAGTCAGATACCTGGCGGCCCGCGGTGCGATCGCCAAGCCGGTCGATAAGGTGGCGTACTTCGTCGATACGTACGCCAATTTCAACGACCATGAGCTGGGGTTCGCCGTGCTCGATGTGCTTCGGCACAACGACGTCGAGGTCTGCCTGCCGGCCCAGCGTCCGTCGCCGGTGCCGGCCATCGTCTACGGAGACGTCCGCCTGGCGAAGCGAGACCTGGCGTACAGCGTCAAGCGCCTCGCCAAGGCCGTCCGCGATGGATGCAAAGTCGTCTGTTCCGAGCCCAGCGCGGCGCTGTGTCTGAGGGAGGAATTGCGGCATTATGTCGGTGGCGAGGACGCGTCGCTGGTCTCGCGGAACACGGTCGAGTTGATGAATTACCTCGCGGACCTGCGAAGCCAGGGCAAGCTCAAGCCGCCCACGACGTCCATCCCAGATAAGTTCGCCTACCACATGCCGTGCCACCTGTCCGCGGTGGGTGACGACACGGTGAGTTTGCGTCTTCTCCAGGAGCATTTCCAGATCGACGTCACGGACCTGCAAGGGGGCTGTTGCGGCCTGTCCGGCACGTTCGGCATGCAGCAGAAGAACTACGAGCTGGCCACGCGGATCTCCGAGAGCCTCAAGACCGCCCTGCGGAAGGCCCCGACGCACAACGTCCTGACGGAATGCGCCGCCTGCAAGATGCAGATCGAGCACATCGC
>CAZDTD010000297.1:0-4379 GCA_964507995.1 uncultured Pirellulales bacterium
CACTCAGCGTCGAGCCAACAAACAGATGGATTCGTCATAGCGCTGTCGTATTAGTATGCTGCGGACAGATTCTTCCCCGCGCAAAAGAAAAGCCGAGCCAAAGGGCCCGGCCTGAAGGAACGGTGTATCAGGGATGGATTGCCTGCTAATCCATCAGTCGGTAATCAGGTGGAATGGCGACCTCGATCTCGCTCGCCCCGATCTCGACGTCCCATTGGAACTGGTCAGCCATCTGCGTCTGGGGCAGGGCGTTCTCGGCTTCGTGGGTGATTTCCAGCTGTCCCAGAACGGGATAGCCCGTCTCCACGCTGACCCACATCCGTCCCACGAAGCTCTTGATTGGGAAATTGGCTTTGGCTGCAGCCGGGTCCGTCGTCTCAATGCCTTCGCAAACCACGCCATCGATTGTCTTGCGGCCTAACTTCCTGTATTCATGGGACATGAGCAAGCCGAGCAAGCCTTTGGGGTCTGTCCATTCACTCTGTAGCGACTGTACGTCCTCTTCAGTCAGTGCCTTGGTGAAGTATGTCTTTGCGTCATGAGCGAGCCATAGGACGCTCTTGTTGTCCAGATTGAAACAAGCCGTTCGTATGACCTGATCTCCGCGATACTTGTCTGTCCGCGAATATCTTGGAGAACGTCGCGTCATCGCATATGCGTTGGGCCAATCGTCGTTGATATTCTGGGAGCCGGTAGTCCTCAGACGGAAAATCACCCCCGGGCTGGCATCGACTTTTTGGACGACCTCGCCCCAAGCGACGCCGGCGGGGGAGCCGCCGAGTTGGCTGATGCCGAGGAGGACCGCGATGACGACCGCTGCGGCGATAGCTACCTTTGTGATTGGACTTCTCATGATCGTGCTCCTTACATTCGACCGACGCGCGGCCGAATCATTTAGGCTTGTGGTGTCGTGGGCGGTCAGAACCCTCGCCAGGACCTTCTTATCCATGGCGGGAAGGGTGTCGGCCGCGGCTTTTCGGAAGAACTCTCGTATGTCATTCTCCGGCTTCATGGTTCAACTCGCCGTTCAATAGGGATCGTAACTTGGTTATGCCGTACCGATATCGGCCTTGCACGGTGTTGATCGATGCGTTCTGGATCTCGGCGATCTGCCGGAAGGTCAGGTCGCCTTCCATGTACAGACCGATTACTTCCCGCTGCTCGTAGGGTATCCGGGCCATTGCCTCACTCAGCGACCGAAGCTCCTCATTCAGGATGGCCCACTGTTCGGGCCTTCTTGCGGCACAGACAGTCCATTCCGCTTCGTCAAGACCAGCGGTCTCGTGACGTCCCGAGTCGCGTCTGCGATTGCGAATCCGGTTGGCGACGCAGGTCACAAGGTACTTCTTGAGGTCGCCGGTTGGTTTGATCCTGCTGCCGGTCTGGGCGAAGCTGACGAACACGTCCTGGACGATGTCCTCGGCGGTATGGACGTCGCCTGCCAGCGAGATTGCCAGCTTGAGCAGATCGAGCCTGTACTTCTCGTAGATCCGCCGCAGGGCGTCTTGGCTGCCTCGTTTGAACCGCCAGATCAGTATCCGGTCTTCCATCATCGAGCGCATCGTACCATAATCCGCAGCGCCGCTGTGCGTCGGGGAAAGATCTTTCTTTCCCTATAGCACACCGAGCCCGGCGGTTTTCGTATCGCCAAGAATCGGTTTTCTGCCATAATAGCAGATGTGTTTGCGTCCTATTGATGATTGAACGGCTAATCGAAGCACAGGACCGCCTCTGTCATTCCCGCGAAAGCGGGAATCCAGGCTCTTTCGCGACGTTCCTGGACTCCCGCTTTCGCGGGGGTGACAGTACTGGATGCATTTGTCCATTCAGGAATCGATAAGGGAGTGCGGCGGCGCCGGACGTGATGATGGCTGGCGGAGTGCGTAGGAGAGTTCATGCGACTGATCTGTGGGCGTTGTTTGACGACTGTGGGTGTTTCTGTGATTACGATGGTCTTGTCCAGCCTGGCGGCATTTGCTCAGCAGGGGGCCGCCAACTGGAATCAGTTCCGCGGCCCCAACGGGCAGGGCGTCGCCCAGGCAGATCGCATTCCCGTTCAGTTCGGTCCCGATTCGAACGTCCTGTGGAAGACCGCCATCCCGGCGGGACACTCGTCTCCCATCGTCTGGGGCGACCGCATCTTCCTGACCGCCTATGAGCCCGCCAATCGGAAGGAACTCGTCACGATCGCGATCGACCGCAACGACGGCCGCGTCCTCTGGCGGCAGGTCGTCCAGGCCGAGGCGGAAGGCCGTTTCCACGCACTGAACAACCCCGCGTCCTCCACGCCGGTTGCGGATGACCGGCATGTCTACGCCTATTTCGGGACGTATGGCCTGGTCTGCTACGACCATGCGGGAACCGAGGTCTGGCGTCGCAAGCTCGACACGCCGCCAAGCAAGTACGGCGTCGCCACCTCGCCCATCCTATACGGGGACAAAGTGATCCTGGTCCAGGACGGCGACAACGGCTCCTCCCGCTTGCTCGCAGTCCGACGGGATAGTGGCGAGACGGTTTGGGAAGCTCCCAGGCCGCTGTTCAAGGCAGGCTGGTCCACGCCCATGATCTGGCGTTATGACGACAAAGAGGAACTCATCGTGCTCGGCTCCCGACGGCTGACTTCCTACGATCCCGCCACGGGCCAGGAGATCTGGTGGGCCGGCGGCTTCTCGGATGAGACGGTCGGTGTCCCTGTGGCCGGCGAGGGATTCTTGTTTGCCGGCGCTGCGGCCCTGGGCGGACGCGGTGACGAGCGGTTGGACGCCGCGAGCATGTGGAAAACGACGGTCGAGGAGTTCGACCGCAACCACGACAACCAGATCCAGCGGGACGAGATGACCGAGGGATTCGGCTTCATCCAGCGGCCGGAACTGCCCAAGGACAATCCGGGCTATGCCATGCCGGTCGGCAATATGGATTCCCTCCAGAGGATGTTCGACCATGATAAGAACGGCGTCATCAGCGAAGGCGAATGGATGCAGACGATGGCGGGCTTCGCCGCCGCCAGTCATCCGGCCCTGGTCGCGATTCGGGCCGGCGCGGCGCAGGACGCCCGGGCGTCGCATGTGGTTTGGGAGATCTCCCGCGGCATTCCCGAGACGCCTTCATCGCTCTACTGCCAGGGGAGGCTCTTCCTCTTGCGGGACGGCGGCGTCCTGACCTGCCTGGAAGTCGCGACCGGCCGGGAACTGTTCCGCGAGCGAATCGGCGCTTCGGGTCAGTACATCGCCTCGCCCATCGTTGCCGGCGACAAGATCCTCGCGGTCTCCGTTCCCGGCGTCGTCACGGTCATTCAGGTCGCCGATGAGTTGAAAGTCCTGGCCAGGAACGAGTTCAGCGAAAAGATCTACGCCACCCCGGCCATCGTAGACAACAAGATCTACCTGCGGACCGTGAGCCACCTGTACGCCTTGAGCGAATAGCGCCCGCAAATAAGATCACTGGGTGGAGGACGGGGCCCGGAAGAACGCTCTCAGCCTGGCGTCGTTCTCAAGGAATGTCTCAACCATCTTCGACTCCGACAGGTCGATCTGGCGGATCGTGGGAGGATTCGAGGCCAAGGATCTTCTGCCAGGGACGCAGCCGGGGGGGGGCATGACCGCGGCCGCACGAGCATCGTGGTCCGGTCGCGTTCGCGGCGTGCGTTTATCGCTTCCGGGATACCAGCGGGGAGAGGGGGGGGCAGGCTTGACACAGAGTATGGACTGTCCGTCCGCGACGAGAGGCCCTTCGTCGCGGACGTGTACGAGGGACCGAGCTTCATAACGCGTACGAGTAAAAGACGATCTGGCCGTGCCTCGACGGTTCTTTTGTGCTCCTCTCCGCTGGTATCCCGGAAGCGATAAACGCAGTCCTCGAATCCGTCGGAACATCCCGCGTCGATGGAACCGCAAGAACGGTCATGCACTCGCAGTTGCCCGGTTACTCAGCAGACCCATCGCCAGGGTTATTATGGTTCCTTCGTTTTTCGCGTGTTTTCAGGCATACTACGAACTGGGGCGCAGGAAAAAGGCCGGGCATTGGTCCGCCCGGCCTGTGAAAATCGTGGGTGTCTGTACGTGTCACGGCGAGATGTCGAGGTAGCCCGCCGGGATGTTCGGCTCGAAAAAGTCCGGACTTAGTTCCACGTCCCACTGGAACTGGTCCTGGACGAATGTAAAGCGCCTCTGGCCATTGTCCCTGCTATAGTCGCCCTCGATCCGGACGGGATAGTCCGTCTCCACATTGACCCATACCCGGGCCATGAGACTCTCCGGCGGATTCTTGCCGCCGTGGAAGGCCGGGTCCGTGGTTTCGATCCCTTCACAGAACACGCCGTCAACGGTCTTATGCCCCAATTCCTTGTGCTTGCAGGACAAGAACCTCTGAACCATGCTGTT
>CAZDTD010000298.1:0-4375 GCA_964507995.1 uncultured Pirellulales bacterium
CACCTGCAGGCCGTTGTCGCCGGCCTCCGAGATCATCGACTGGACCGTGTCGGCCCCAACGCCCAGGTACTTCTTGATGCACCGGTCGATCTCCGCCCGCGGCGCCAGGCCCAGGCGATAATCCCGTCCCGTCGCGACCCGCAGTTCGTCGATGGCCGATGTGTCGAACGGATCGCTCGTGACCGCGAGCAGATCGCCGTCGTCGCCGGCCACCGGCATGAGGTGTTTGTCGAGGAGGATTCTCGCCGGGAATTGCGCCAGGAACTCGCGGGTGAACGTCCGCGATTCCAGCTCCACGTAGGGCGCTGCCAGCTCCTGGGCCAGGAACCGCAGCAGGGGCTCGTCGCCCACGCCACAGGCCGCGAAGGCCCGGGTCGGCGGCTCGCCCTTAGCGAGCAGGCCGCCGATCCCCCGGGCCGCGGATTCATCGATCAGACCCTGATCGAGCATTCTGTTTACGATTGCGTTCATCGGAATCGTCACGCCTTAGTTCAATAATCCGTTGAGAACCAGCACTGCTTCCTGACGGACGGTGAGGATCTGACGAAGATCCTGCTGCGCCGCCGCCAGTTCCTGCTGGGCCTTCACCCGGGCCGCGCGCAGAGCGGTAAGCTGTTCTTTGATGGTATCGGCCGAAGCGGACTCGTTCTCCAGCGTCGTTTCCAACGTGTCCTGGGCCTTCTCCACCGCCGACGGCTCTCGGTTCTCATCGCCCGGGAACCGAGGTCGGCTCTGTCTCTGGCCCTGCTGGCCCTGCTGACCCTGCTGGCCGGCCCGATCGCCGCGTTGGGTTCGCATCCCGCGAGGTCCGAACATCCCGAACATGCCGCCTCGGCCCATCATCGTCTGGCGGTTGAGCTCCATGACCTTCGTCATGCGCGGCTCGATCACCTTCCAGGCGTCGTCGTCGGCACCGAGCTGCTGCTTCCACCCTTCCATCATGCGTTGTCGCATCTGGGCGGGATCGAACTGGCCGCCGGGACCGCCGAAGCCGCCCGGTCCGCCTTGCCCCCCCTGCGGCGGCTGCGCCACGCACAATCCGACCGCCAAGAAGGCCACCACGCCGGCCACGACGCTCATCCCAATCACGTTCCTGTGCATCGTACTTCTCCTTTCGAAACCCCAGTAAACCCGTACCTGTCACGTACATACGCATCGGGCGCGCGCCCGAATCCATTTTCCGTCGTCAGCACAGCGAGCCCAGGCGGGCGAACGACCCGTCTCGCAGGGAGACCGGGCAACGCACGCCGTCGCAACCGCCAAGCCAGGACCGGGTCGAGGCAGGCAGCCATTGTCCACTGTGTCGCATCGGTACGCAAGCCTCCACCTTCACCGGCCAGCCGGTCCAGCCTTCGCGCAACCCCCGGTTGAGGAACTGCTCCAGCTCCTTTTTCATCTCTTCAGGACCCATAACTTCGACTCCTTCAACGATCCGTTCCTTCCGGTTCCCGTGGGATTGCCTGTGCCGGGATGTCCCATCCATCACCCCCTAAGTGGCGACCGTTGCCGGCCGGTTACACAATTCTGCGACGCCTCGCGAAATCGCGTGGATTCGGCGGGCAGGTTGTCGGCGCAGAACCTGTTCGGCGTTCCGCGTGGACGCGGTGCTGCGCGAGCCAGAACGCCAAGGCAGTCAAGAAGGCCAAGGATCTCAAGGATCTCAAGAACTTCAACTTGGTATTCTTGGTATTCTTGACACCCTTGAGGCCCTTGGCTCCGCCCTGCGATCCGGCGGTCGGGATCACGAGAGGCTCGCCACAGCGACTTCCGCGGTCTGGGCATCGTCGTCCGATGCCCTGGGGTTCGCCCTGGGCAGGCGCCAGAGCCAGACGGTCTGCACGGAGTGGTCCTTCTTTTTCGAGTGGACGCCGAGAGAGGCCTTGGCCCGGTTGAGCGTCGAATTGCTGATCCCCTCAGCGTGTGCCCTCCGGAGGATCTCCTTCGCGACCAGCGGGCCGTCGGCCAGCGCATCCTGGAGCCAGGCGATTGCGTCGTCGAGGGTGGTGCGTCGGCCGTCTCCGCCGTCGGTGTTCTCCTCTTTGATCGCTTCGTCGGCGTTCATATCGACCGGCTCGGACTCCCAGCGGATCGTCGGGCCCGGGCCGTCGTCGGCGATGGTGAAGGCCAGACCCTGCCCTTCCGCCGCCAGGTTGTTCTTGCCGGGCAGCAGGAGACGTCGGGTCTTGTCGTCCCGATCCCGACTGACGTGCCAGACGGCGCGGGCGATCCCGGTGAACGCCCGGCTGCCCAGCGCCAGGTCGTCGGCGAAGCCGCTGGCGCTCTTGCGCCGGTGCGCCACGACCAGGACCGCCGCGTCGTACTGCTCCGCGAGCCTGGCCACCGGGACCAGGATGGACCGCACGTCGTTGTCGCGATGGGCGTCCGTCTTGCCCCCGAGGAACGAGCCGATCGGATCGACCACGATCAGCTTGCAGTCGGGGTGGGCCGCCAACGCGACCTCGAGCGGTCCGACGTCGGACAGGGTGAACATCGTCTCGTACCGACCGCCGTCCGGGTCGCTGCGTCGGACCATCGAGAGCAGGTGGACCCGTCCCAGGTCCGCGCCGTGGGCCCGCAGACGCGGTCGGATCGTGTCGCCCAGGTCGTCCTCGGCCGAGATCAGCAGGACGGAGCCCTCGGGACAGGCGGAGCCGTCGGGCCAGGGCAGGCCGCGACTGACGCGCGCCGCCATGTCCGTCGTCAGGAAGCTCTTGCCCTCGCCCGGCCGGCCCACCAGCAGCGTGATCCGACCGAGCGGCATGCGACCGGGCCACAGCCAGCGGATCTCCGTCTCCGCCACATCCGCGGCGCAGACCAGGATCGGCTCATCGATTCGGGACTCGTGGATCCGTGACTCGTGACCCGTTGTTCGTGACTCGTCGGTCGACGTCCGGGTCACGGGCGACGGGGCACGGGACACCTGGGCAGTCGCTGCGACGAGCTTCTCCAGGTGGGTCCGCAGGTCCTTCGACTCGACCGCGTCATGCTGTTCGAGCCAGTCGTAGAGGTCCCCCTTGGGCGGCAACTCGGGCAGCGCGACGATCCGCACCGTGGCCGGCGGGGTCAGTTCCAGCAGCCGATCCGTCACCTCCAGTGCGTAGCGCGTTCCCGCGTCGTCGTGGTCGGGCAGGACGACCACGTCCCGACCGGCCAGGGGACGCCAGTCGGCCTTGCCCGCGCTGGCGCTGCCGTGCGGACTGGTGGTCGCCAGCAGGCCCAGGCTGATCGCGGCGTCGGCCGCTTTCTCGCCCTCGGTGACGTAGACCCGCTCCTCGCGTCGCTTGAGCAGTTCGACGAGCCGGTAGAGCGGTCGCGGCGTGGCCATCCCGCCCAGGACCCAGCGGTCCCCCTGCCGACTGACCGGGCGGATCTCCTTGCCGTGATCGGTGTCCCAGCGGAGGATGTAGCCGACAGGGTCCTCGCAGTCGTCGTGATAGACCCAACTGTGCGCGCAGGGCCCGAGCCGGCGCTGCAGCTCGGCGATCGCTTCCTCGGACGTGGCGTAGGCCGGCGACTCGCCGTGCGTCGCGAGTTGTACGCCGGAAGAAGGCAGATCGGGCCTGGTAAGGGCGGATTTCAAACCCGCCCCTGCGTTCGATTTTTCCCCCTCAAACTCCGGTTGCCTGTGCACCCCCCTGTGGCACCCCCGTGTGGCACCCCCGCCCTCGGGGGTGTTCTTTCCCCAGCCGGGGGCGGCTGGGCCACATTGTTCTTTCCCCAGCCGGGGGCGGCTGGGCCACATTGTTCTTTCCCCAGCCGGGGGCGGCTGGGCCACGAACCCAGAGATTTCGTTGAAGAATATAGGCCCGATCTGCCTTTTTCCGACGCCTCTCGCGTGACGGCCTTCTGCGGCATCAGATCGGCCATCCGCAGGCCGAGGGCCTCGACAATCGCCTCGGGCGGGCAACCCGCGTGACAGTGGATCAGGACGCGGCCGTCTCCTCCGTCGCTGACGCACAGGCTGGGCTTGCTGTCCGCGTGGGCCGGGCACCGGGCCTTCCACGCCTTCTGGGAGCTGCCGCCGACCGGCCGGGCATCGGGCAGCTTCGACAGGATCGATTCGAACGGGCTGACGGGCATTGCGACACTCCTTTTTGCCTCACGATCACGTTCGTTTTCCCGGACGCCGAAATGAAGGCGTCCCTCTACCCTTGCCCGATGTTGCACGAATGTGTCGAAAAATCCGAATTCCGATGGTCGCCAAAAACGTCGTAAGTGTTTGGTATGGAATGAATAAAAAAAATTATGCGTCGGGGGCGTTTTGTGTTTTGAGATGTTGCACGAATTTTGCTATTCCCACCTCGCAACAGGGGTATCCGACAGGGTACGCCTGGGGGTGTGCCTCAAGGTTGTCAAGATACTCAAGATACTCACC
>CAZDTD010000299.1:0-4356 GCA_964507995.1 uncultured Pirellulales bacterium
GTAGTCGATTTCCAATCGGGTGGCGTCTCGGTCTTCCAGCACGTGGGTATTGACGGTTAAACGCATATACCCGTTCACGGCATTGGGGCCGTCCGGTTCTCCCAGCGACAGGGACGCGGGTTGGTCCGCGGGGGTCAGGATCGTGGGTTTGCTCAGTATCGTCGCATAGCCACGCGAGATCAGCAGGTCCGTGAGGTCTTTGCTCTTTTCGGGGATCGGCGTGAACCGGGTGAAGACATCCCGCAGGGGCAGCAGGAGTTCCTCCGTGAGCGGCGGCGTCGCAGGAGCGGAAGCTGTGCCGCCCTCAGCAGCCTGGATTTTCGTCAGACAGGGTCTCACCTGGGCCGCCGTGTCTGCGTCGAGCACACGATCCGCAACGACGTCGAGGACTGTGAAAGCCAGCAACACCTGTGTGCGAGCGGGTTCGTTTGCAGTGCCCGTTCCTTTCGCCTGGGCGGCGACCAGGTCCGGCGAAGCCATTGGGCGAAGAGCGCCCATGCCTGGCGGCAGGTGGATGGCGCCGTCCGTCGAAGTCATCATAGGCACGGCGGCGTCGATGCCGGCTGCTTCGGGTTCATCAACGATTGTTGCGAGGACCAGCGGCAGTTGAATACATTCTCTTCCGCTGCAGTCCAGTCGTCTGAGGAGCTTGTCAGCGATTGTCATCCACTGGTTGTTGGCCGCCAGAACCGTGGCCTTGAGCGTCCACGTTCCCGTCTGCCCATTCGGATCGGAGGGCTTGTTGACAGGGTACGCCCGGAACATGTCGATATCCATCCGGACGGCGTTCTGGTCCGGGACGTGTATCGCGGTCATGACGCAGCACACGAAGGTGAATTCGGAATCCTCGGGCAGCGGTTCTTCGGGGGTCGCGATGTCGCCCGTTGTGAAGGACAGTGTCTCGCCCGACAGGACTGTCACCCGCGGAGCGGACAACGTGCGTGCCACACAGTCCTTCTTTCGGCGCAGCAGATCGACGAATTCCTTTCCCCGGCCGGGCGTCGGCGCGAATGTGGAGAGTACGTCCGCCAAAGGTCGTCGCAGTTCGTCGATGTTCGGCGCAGCGGTGGATTTGCCGTCGTGGGCCGAGATGCGTACGAGGAGACCCGCTACCTCCTCGGCTGTCTGCGGATCGAGCACGGTGTTCGCATAGAGTTCCGCCAGGACTACGTTGACTTGGATCTGAACCTGGGGTGACTCACCGGAGTCTGTCACATCTTGACCCTCAGCCACCGAGACGGACGTGGCATTGGCCTCGGACTCGGACCCGTGCGGAGTCTCGCGGGTCAGCGCGAATGCTGTGGGGATCACGACGCCGACGACGAGCAGCAGGGCGATCAGGCCGGGAAGCCAGGTGAAGCGGCGGTCGTCCACGACCGGTTTGCCCAGCAGGCGGGCGATGCGGGCCATCAGGCTGCCGCCGGAAGCGGCCATCGCCAACTCGTTCTGACTGTGTCGAATTTCCTCCATCGAGGCCAGGGCCCTGGCGTATTGGAGCGAATTGTCGCAGACTCGCACCGCCAGGTCGTCGCAGCAGTTCTCCCGTTCGACGCGGATCTGGTGCGAGACCCACCAGACCGCGGGGTGGTAGAAGCCGAGGATCTCCACGACCGTTTGCACGATGTTTACGAGATAGTCGTACCGTCGGATGTGCGCCAGTTCGTGGGCGAGGATTGCCTTCAACTGGTCGGGACTCAGGCCGGTCAAGGCGCTGGCTGGCAGCAGGATCGTCGGACGCAGCCAACCCACGACCGTGGGGACCTCGACGATCGCCGATTCGAGCAAGGTCACAACACGGCGGACGCCGAGCCGGGTCGCAAGCTCATCGAGCGTCGCGTGCAGGGCGTCGCCTGTCTCACGGACCATCCGGCGTTTCAGTCGCTGCAACTGCGTCCAGCCGCCCAGGTGCCAGGCGGACAGGCCCAAAACTCCGGCGAGCCAGCCGAGCACGACATAGGGCAAGCCGGGCTCCAAGGCAGTCGCGAGCCTCTCGTGCCAGGGGATTGACACGGTCAGATCCGTTATCTCCGCAGGCGGCGTCGATGGCAACGGCGGCAATTCCTCGATGGTATCCATCATCACGGAAACAGGCGCGAGGATCTCGGACAGGGGGCCCGCCTCCGCGGCAGGCCCCGGGACATCGACGAATTGCATCGTGACCAGGGGCGTTGCGACCATCAGGGCCAGGGTCCCACAGGCGACCACGTATCGCAGGTTCGCACTGGCCCGACGCAGCAGCTTCAGCAGCACCGCCAACAGGATTGCGACTGCTATCGCCTGCCACAGGAAGTGCACGAGCATCCAACCCAACCGTTCGACTGCGCCATGCGAAAACAGATTCTCCAGCAGTGGCATACTCATTTTCCCTCCATTTGGTCCAGCATCTCTCGGATATGCTCGAGTTCTTTCGGCGAGACCTTTCTGGCGGCCAGGGCTCGCAGGACGAGCTTGGCTGCCGAGCCGGCAAAGACCCGGTCGAGCAGGTCCTGGATGAGCTGCTTCTGCGTTCGCTCCTCGCTCATCGCAGGCCGGTAGACGTGCGCCCGCTGGCCGGCGTCGTCCTCGCGTTCGAGCAAGCCCTTTTCGGCCATGATTTGCATGAGTTTGAGCGTGGTCGTGTAGCCGGTCTGGCTGTCGGGTTCGAGGGTCTCATGGACCTTGCGAACCGTGCTCGGGCCCTTCTCCCAAAGCACGCCCAGGATGGCCAATTCCCGGTCCGTCGGTCCGCTGCTTTTCTTTCGCGCCATCGTCGTTCTCCTTGATCGATCTACGTTGCGTTCAGCCTCTCTATCGGCAGGCTACGAATGAATTCGTAATAAAGCAACGAAAAAATTCGTAGATAGGCAAGATTTCCTGCGGGTAGAAGAAGGGCCTCCTCAGGCTTATCGCCCGGGAGGCCCAAGTTGATGCGTTGGAACTTGACGCGGCCTTCGCCGCAACCCAAGCAATGATAAGCCGAAAGAAACGAAATAAGAGCGAAAAAGGTGAAACCGCAGTGCCTGGTGCGTCCTTGTCTTTTCTTTCGTCTTTTTTTCGTTCTTTTCGGCTCTTCTTAGCTTCCACAACTCTGTTGTCGCTACCATCCCCACGAGCGGCCGGCGCTGCCCACTGTGCTTCGGTCGCTCTGCGAGAGCATCCAGTTCACGGCGTTTTGCGTCCTGGCCTGGTCTGTCTGCAAGGCCTGTACCTCGTTGCCGATCTGTCCGATTTGTGTCTTGAGGCCCTCTTCGGCCTTGATCCGATCCTGTTCGATCCGACCGATCGTCTGGCCCATTCGCTGCAGGTCCGTGCACAGCCTGTCGATCTCCTGGCGGAACTGAGCCGCCATCTCACCGGTGCGCTTCTTGAACGTTTTCTGCTGCTCGGCCATCTGGTTCACCTGCGTGCCGAGTTCTTCCTGTTTGCGTGCCGACTGGGCCTGCCGCTCGGCCAGGGCCTGCTGCTGGTCACGGGCCTGGGCGGTCGCGACCTCGATCTCTTCCACACGCTGCACCATTGCACCGAGCCGCTCCCTCATTGCCCCGAGACGCTCGCGAACGTCCTGCCACCGGCTCCCGTCCTGTTCGCGCTGCTCCTGGATCTCGCGAATCTCCTGCCGGATGCCTTCGACGTTTTCCATCATTTCGCGACGCCACGGCTCGGTGCGTGCCGGACCGAAGGGGGGCAGGGGCATTCCTCCTCCGACACCCATCTGCTGGCGGTAGGTGTGCTCAATGGCCTCGAGTTCCTGCTGGTAGTTGCGTTTCAGCCGCTCTCGTTGCAGCTCCATCGTCTGTCCGGCGGTCTCGCGGATCTGCCGGCGGACGTCCTCAAGCTGATCGTTGAGTTGCCGCCGGTGTTCTCCTTGCTCACGCTCGGACTCTTGAAGCTGTCTCTCGACGTTGCCTGTGGCCTCTTCGAGGTTCTGGCGGCGCTGGTTCAGCTCGTCGAGCCGCTGTTGCCATTGCTCTTGCCACTGAGCCTCCTCGGCCGGCGTCTGCTCCTGCTGCGACTGTTCCAGGGCTTCGAGCTCCCGCTGGTAATTTCGCTTCAGGCGTTCGCGCTGCAGTTCCAGCGTCTGTGCCGTAGTCTCGCGGATTTGCCGCCGGAGGTCCTCCAGTTGATCGTGGAGCTGTCGCCGGCGTTCCTTTTGTTGTTGCTCGGATTCCTGAAGCTGCCTCCCGAGGTCGCCCGCGGATTCTTCGAGGTTCTGGCGGCGCTGGTTCAGCTCGTCGGTTTGCTGTTGCCATTGCTGCTGCCACTGTGCCTGTTCATCCGAAGCGGTCTGGCCCGCCGATTCCTGGCCGACCACAGCGCTCGATGCCCAGATCAGCGCAGCGCCTGCGGCGATCAGGCAAGGAATCAGGATTCCCCGAG
>CAZDTD010000300.1:0-4346 GCA_964507995.1 uncultured Pirellulales bacterium
AGAAGTCGTCGAAGCCGAACATGCTGAAGATGTCTTCGACGTTCATCCGCGAGAAATCGTGCATGCCAGTCCCGCGGAGTCCTTCATGGCCGTACTGATCGTACTGTCTGCGTTTGTCGGCGTCGCTGAGTACCTCGTAGGCTTCGGCGCACTCCTTGAACTTGGCCTCGGCCTCCTTGTTGCCCGGGTTTTTATCCGGATGGTACTTGATCGCCATGCGCCGGTACGCGCGTTTGATTTCCTCCTCGGAGGCGGTTTTCTCGACCCCGAGAACTTCGTAATAATCCCGCTTGGGCATATTCATCTATCCCAGGGACGCGACTCCCCCTCGTTACACGCCGTGCATCCTCACACGACATTCTCACGAACCGGCGAGTCGCGCCCCGGGACCTCGACTATCGGACGGAGCCGTGAATCGGCTCTTCATCTTTGTCCTTCAACTCGGTGATCAGCACATTCGTGGTCAGCATGAGGCCGGCCACGGATGCTGCCATCTCCAACGCGGTGCGAGCCACCTTGGCCGGGTCGATGATGCCGGCCTTGAACATGTCGACGTATTCGCCGGTGTTGGCGTTGTAGCCGACGTTCTTGTCCTTCTCCTGCTTTTCGAGCAGCTCGGCCACGATGACCTCGCCCTGTTCGCCAGAGTTGTCGGCGATCTGTGCCGCCGGCGCCTTCAAGGCCTTGATGACGATGTCGAAACCGATCTTCTCGTCGCCCTTGGCCTTGGCACGGGCTTTCTCGACGTCCTTGATCGCCCGCAGGAAGGTGGCGCCGCCGCCGGGGATGACCCCCTCGGCCGCTGCAGCCCTCGTCGCGTGCAGCGCGTCGTCGAGCAGATCCTTGCGTTCCTTCATTTCCGTCTCGGTGGGCGCCCCGGCGTGGATCACGGCGACGCCGCCGGAGAGCTTCGCCAGGCGTTCCTGGAGCTTCTCGCGGTCGTAGTCGCTCGTGGTCTTCTCGATCTGGGCTCGGATCTGGTCGCAGCGGGCCTGAATGTCCTTTTTCTTGCCGGCGCCTTCGATGATCGTTGTGTTGTCCTTGGTCACGACGATGCGCTTGGCTTGGCCCAGTTGGGACACTTCGACGTTCTCCAGCTTGATGCCGAGGTCTTCAGTGACGACCTGGCCGCCCGTCAGGATTGCGATGTCCTGGAGCATGGCCTTGCGGCGGTCCCCAAAACCCGGAGCCTTGACGGCACAGATCTTCAGCACGCCCTGCAGGCGGTTGATCACCAACGCCGCGAGAGCCTCGCCTTCGACATCCTCTGCGACCACGAGCAGCGGACGGCCCATGTGGACCATCTTCTCCAGCAGCGGGACAAACTCCCGAATGTTGGAGATCTTCTTCTCATACAACAGGATGTAGGCGTCCTCGAAGACGGCATCGAGCGTTTCCGTGTTCGTCACGAAATACGGCGAGATGTACCCGCGGTCGAACTGCATGCCCTCCACAAGGGTCAGCTCGTTCTCGACGCCCTTGCCATCCTCGATCTCGATGACGCCTTCCTTGCCGACGGCGTCCATCGCCTTGGCGAGGATCTCGCCCACCGTGGCGTCGTTGTTCGCGCTGATTGCAGCCACCTTGGCGTAGTCGTCATGGCCCTTCACGGGCACGCTCGCGTCTTTGATGAACTCGCAGGCGACCTCTGCGGCCTTTGCGATTCCCCTGTTCAAGGCCATCGGATTGATGCCGGCCGTGACGTACTTCATGCCTTCGAGATAGATCGCCTCGGCCAACACGATGGAGGTTGTGGTGCCGTCGCCCACCACGTCAGACGTCTTGTTGGCGACTTCGTTGACCATCTTGGCGCCCATGTTCTTGAAGGGTTCGGGCAGCTCGATCTCCTTGCTCACGGAGACGCCGTCCTTGGTGACTCGCGGCGAGCCCCAGCTTTTGTGGAGCACGACGTTTCGGCCGGTCGGGCCGAGTGTGACTTTGACCGCGGCGGCCAACTGCTTGAGTCCTTCCCGCAGCTCGGTCCTCGCGATATCGTCGAACATCAATTGTTTTGCCATGTTCTGTTTCCTCGTATTTCAATCCACATTCATCCGATGCGAATGATGCTCCGGATGACCCGGATCGCAGGTTGCCGTGACGGTTACTTCTCCAGGACGCCCAGCAGGTCGGCTTCCTTGATGATGACATACTTCTGGCCGTCGATCTCGACCTCGTTGCCCATGTACTTGCCATAGACGACCTCGTCGCCCTTCTTCACGGACACGGGGGCTCGTTTGCCGTCGTCCTGGACCTTGCCGGGGCCGACCCAGACGATTTTGCCGACCATGGGTTTCTCTTTGGCGGTGTCAGGCAGGAAAATGCCACCGGCGGTCTTGTCCTGGGCCTGTGACGGTTTGATCACCACTCTGTCATCCAAAGGTCTCAGTTCCATACTGTGTTACTCCTTGTCCTACAGGTATTGCCTATATCGATTCATTGGTTTTGAGTACGAGTACGACAACGCTGTCGATTGCATCCGGCGCCTGCGGGGCCAGCGAGACGGTAATCGTCCCGTCGCCGGCGGCCACCGGGAGACTCGTTCGTTTCTTATCCGCCAAGAGGTAGGCCTTTTCGACGGTTCCCCTGGCCAGAGGCACTTTCAGCATGCCGTCCTGTGGCCAGGTGAACACGTGCAGGTACAGCTTGTTGCCCTTGACGGTGCAACGGCCCCAGTCGGGCCGGCCGATGACGCTGGCCGTGGTTTCGTGGACGCTTTCGCCATTGGCGGCCATCCACTTGCCCATGGCCTCAAGCCGTTCCACACTGGCGTCCGGGATGAGGCCCTCGGGCGTCGGGCCGACGTTCAGCAGGAAGTTGCCCCCTTTGCTGGCGATATCCACAAGCATGCGCACCAGCTCCTCGGCGCTCTTCCAGTTGTCATCAAACGACTTGTAGCCCCACGTGTCGTTCATCGTCATACAGGTTTCCCAGTCTACGCCGGGAAGCCCTTCCGGGGGCACCTGCTGCTCGGGTGTTCCAAAGTCGCCGGCAAAGTCTTCGCCTTTGCTGAGGCCTTCCATACCCTGGCGGCCCTTGCCCACGCGATTGTTGATGATGATCGACGGCTGGAGACTGCGAAGGTAGGCGTAGAGGTCCTTGCCCTGCGGCTCGGTCCAGTCCTTGATCCATTCGCCGTCGAACCAGAGCACGCCAAGCGGACCGTAATTGGTCACCAGCTCGGCAAGCTGCGGCTTGAGATAGCTCTCTACATACTGGCTGAAATTCGGATTCGTTCCGTCGTTGTAGTTGGGATAGGAAAGGCCCTGGGCATCCGAATGGTGCCAGTCCATGATGGAATGGTAGAAGCATAGCTTGATGCCTTGCTTCTTGCATGCCTGGGCCAGTTCCTTGAGGATGTCCCGCTTGAACGGCGTGGCATCCATGATGTCCCACTCGGTGACCTTCGAATCCCACAGGCAGAAGCCATCGTGGTGTTTGCTCGTGATGACGATGTACTTCATGCCTGCGTTCTTGGCCAGCCGGACCCACTCATTGGCCCGGAAGCCAATGGGATTGAATTGCAGAGCGAACTTCTCGTATTCCGAGACGGGGATGTGAGCGGTGTTCATGATCCACTCGCCGCCGCCGTTGATTCGTTCGCCCTTGTAGGTCCCCGCGGGCACGGCGTAGACGCCCCAATGGATGAACATTCCGAACCGGGCGTCACGCCACCAGTCCATCCGTTCGTCCTGGGTCAAGGCCTTGGTCTTGGTTTCACTTTGCGGCCGTTGCCCACAACTGGCGAGAATGAACAACGCGATCAGGAGGCTCACGACCGTGGCTCCAACCGCCATCCATTTCCTGCCTGCTTTGTCAATCATAAGATCTCCCACTGCATGAGATGGTCTCGGGGGACATTACATCATATCCATGTCGCCCATACCGCCCCCCATGCCGGCGCCGCCGGGACCGCCCGGGCCCATCTCTTCGTTCTTCTTGGGCTTTTCGGTCACGAGGCAGTCGGTGGTCAGCAGGAGGCCCGCAATGCTGACGGCGTTTTGCAGCGCCGTGCGAACGACCTTCGCCGGGTCGATTACGCCGGTCTCAAGGAGGTCCTGGTATTCGTCCTTGTCGGCGTTGTAGCCGAAGGACCCTTTACCCTCATAGACCTTGTTGACAACCAGTTGCGCCGTCGCACCGGCATTCTGGGCGATGCAGTAGCAGGGCGTTCGAAGGGCTCTGGCCAGGATTTCTGCGCCCGTCTTCTCGTCGCCTGTGAGCTTGACGGACTGGGCTGCGTCGATGCAGCGAATCAGGGCCACGCCGCCGCCCGGAACGATGCCTTCCTCGATGGCCGCACGGGTCGCGTGCAGCGCGTCCTCGATTCGGGCCTTCTTCTCTTTCAT
>CAZDTD010000301.1:0-4344 GCA_964507995.1 uncultured Pirellulales bacterium
ACCCAGGTAAAACGAGACGCCTACCTGGCGGCTCTGAACAACCTGCTCGACAAGAACATCAACCCGGCAGTCATCCTTCGCGTCCTGAAACTGCCCTCGGACCAGCGCTCCCAGGAGATCGCCCAGTTCGCACAGGGCGACCCGAATCGCATCGAGACGCTCAACAGATTGAGCACACTCCACGACGAGCGGATGCAACTGCAAGCCAGACGAGACACCGGTTCCCAGGCTCTCCAGACCATCGGCGAGCAACTCGCCGCGGCGAAAGTCGACCTGGAACGCGTCCAGGCCAATCGCAGCGACTGGATCAAGCTCACCGGCGACGCGCTACACAAGGCCCTCGTGGACTTTCTCGGAGCCGAGACGCAGGTCGATCTGTTGACGGGTTATGTAAACGCCTACAGAGATCTGGCGGAAACGTCCGAGAAACTCACGACCGAAAGCGGTCTCAACGAGCAATACGAACTCGCCAGGCGACAGTTGGATCGCCTGAACCTCACCGAAGAGCAGATCACTTCCATTCTCGGGATAAAATCCGCAGATCGAGAGAAGAAGATTGAGAATCTCCAGGCGAAGTTCCCGGATCGCAAAGACGCGATTGCCGCGGTGGCACAGGCCTACCAGGAGTACAGCCCCTATCGCGGCCGACTCGACGATCCCGCCGACCTCAAGCGCATGCTCAAAGGCGCCGGCATCCTCGAATTCCGCATTCTACCCACCACGGACCGGGGCGAACCCACCGCGGCCGAGATTGAACGGTACGCCGAGGACCTGAAAGAGAAAGGCCCCAAGGCCGCCTCGGACAGCAGATACATCTGGGTCCAGATCGAGAACATAGACGAGTGGAAAAACCCCGGCACAATCGTCGGCCAGTTCGGCGACAACTACTACGTCCTGGCGAGCAACCAGTTGAACGAAACCATGCTCCACGGCCCAGGCAGTCCCGACTG
This sequence comes from uncultured Pirellulales bacterium, assembly GCA_964507995.1. GTDB lineage: Bacteria > Planctomycetota > Phycisphaerae > Sedimentisphaerales > Anaerobacaceae > PLanc-01. The sequence continues at coordinate 951 of CAZDTD010000301.1, forward strand.
GAAACTCGAGAGCTCGTACCCTGCGAATGACGACGTCGGCCGCCGGGCCATCGGGTTCACCCTGAACATCAAAGGCGGCGACCTGTTCTACAACATCACCAGCAAGAACCCGAATCGACCGTTGGCGATCCTCCTCGACGACGTGGCGATCTCGGCCCCGAACATCAACGAAGGCGGCATCCGCCAGCGAGGCATCATCCAGGGCACCTTCACGGCGACCGAGATCCAGGACATGGTCAACAAGCTCAACGCCGGTTCGCTGCCCGCCCGACTGATCGAGCAGCCGATCTCCGAAAAGGTCATCGGTCCGTCCGTCGGCGCCGACAACCTCGCCAAGGGCATCCGCTCGGGCCTCATCGGCCTGGCGCTCGTCGTGGCCTTCATGATCGTTTACTACGCCATCGGCGGCTCCATCGCCGACGTGGCCCTGCTGCTGAACATCTTGTTCACGCTGGCCATCATGGCGGCGATCCGCTCGACCTTCACCCTGCCGGGCATCGCCGGCTTGATCCTGACGATCGGCATGAGCGTCGACGCCAACGTGCTGATCTTCGAGAGAATTCGCGAAGAACAGGATAAGGGCCTCGGCCTGGCGACCGCCATCCGAAACGGCTACGAGCGGGCGTTCAGTGCGATTTTCGACTCGAACCTGACGACCATCCTGACAGCGGCCATCCTGTACTACGTCGCATCCGAGGACGTGAAGGGCTTTGCCATCGTCCTGATGCTCGGTATCGGTTCGAGCATGTTCACCGCAATCTTCGTGACACGCGTCATCCTCGACGTGTTGGTCTCGAAGCGAATCCTCAAGGACCGCCTGGCCATGCTCCGGCTGATTTCCGTGCCGAACATCAACTGGATGGCCCTGCGACCGGTGTTCTTCACCTTCTCCAGTATCCTCGTCTTCGGCGGTCTGATCGTCTTCTTCGCCCGCGGCAGCTCGAAGTACGACATCGAGTTCACCGGCGGAACGAGCGTCCAGATCAACCTGAAAGACGGAGTCTCCCTCACCCGCCAGAACGCGGAAGATCAGCTCATGAAGGTCGCCCAGGGCAATGCCGACCTCATGGCAGCGACGGTCTACAGCGTCGGCGAGCCCATCGGCCAGGCGCCGAATGGAGAGAACGTCTACGACGGGTACGAAATCACCACGGTCGCGGTCAACAAACTCATCACGACGGTAACCTTCACCGACGCCCGGCCGAGCACGGAGGCCGCCTCCGCAGCCATCCGCAAGGCGGAAGCCGAGTTCAAGCAGGAGCTGGGCAAGTTCGAGATCGAGGCCAGCGGCGACAAGGCCTATGTCGTCACGATCGGCCGGGTCAATCCGCCTCTGGCTCAGAGCGTCCTGACGAAGGCGTTCCCCCAGGCGCAAATCGGCCAGTCGGAAACGCAGGAGGTTGTCACCGACGCGATCCGCCAGGCGTTCGAAGGACAGTTGGAAATCCAGCAGAACCTTCAGCCGGAGATCACCGCCTCCGAGAAGATCACCGAACAGACCATCGATACGTATCCCGAGCTGGCCAACTACATCGGCGGCATCAAGATTGAGGCCACCCTGAAGACGGCATCGACCCTGGCGGATATCGATCAGCGTCTCAAGGACCTGCGGTTCCGCCCGGACACCCAGGAACTCGTGTGGTATCCGTACTCCGTCTTCGGTCCCGGCTTCAAGGCCGTCGAGCCGAACCAGGCGGTGACCACGTTCACGTTCGCCAGCATCGAGCCCGAAGCCGGCCTGCGGGAACTCACCGATGAAGAATGGCGATTGTTCGTCGAGAACGAGAAGTCCAGGGTCCTGCTGGCGACGCAGCGAGAGACCTCCCTGCCGCGAGTGACCCAGATCGATCCGTTCGTCGGCGGCGAAGCCAAGACGCGGGCGATCATCTCCATCGTCCTGTCGCTGGCGGCGATCGTCGGCTACATCTGGCTGCGGTTCGGCAGTCTGCGATTCGGTCTGGCGGCGATCCTCGCCCTGTTCCACGACGTCTCGACCGCCCTCGGCGCGATCGCGGTCTCGGCCGTCCTGGCCACGACGTTCGTCGGCTCGGTCCTGCTGATCGCCGATTTCCGCATCAACAGCACGATGATCGCAGCGGTCCTGACCCTGCTGGGGTACTCCCTGAACGACACGATCGTCGTGTTCGACCGGATTCGCGAGAACCGACGCAAGGTGCAGTTGACGTCCAAGTCGGTCAACGACAGCATCAACCAGACCATGTCGCGAACCCTGATCACGGGCGTCACGACGATGATGGTCGTGCTCGTCATGTACATCTTCGGCGGTTCCGGCCTGCGGGGATTCAACTACGTCATTCTCATCGGCCTGATCATCGGAACGTACTCGTCGATCGCCATCGCCGCCCCGCTGCTGCTGGTGCACCTGCCCAACGCGGATCAGCAGAAGACTTCGCACGGCGCCAGGATCGAGAATATCTCAGCGGCCCAGCCAAAAGTGAAGAGCAAGTAGGCTGCCAGCCGATACCAATTGATGTTGGATAAATGATGATGGATGATTTGCCCCCGCCCCAGGCGTGTGGGCGAATCATCCATCATCGTTATTTCGCGGTCGATTCTGCGGGTGACTGACGATGGGAAAGGATTTCAGAGTCGGGTTGATGACAGGCGTCGTGCTGGCCGGCGCGGCCCTGGTTTGGGTGGCGACCCGTCCGAGCTTGAGCCCTCGGGCCAGACTCGCCCCCGCTGGAGCGGCTTCCGCAACGACTGAGCAGACACCGGTAGCGCCAGCGTCCCATTCCTGGGAGAGCCTCGATGCCTCTGAGTTGGCCCCCGTGAACACCCCTGCTCCAGCGGAGCGGACTGCATCGCAGGAAGAGGCAGAACCCCCACGTGTTGAACAGCCGCAACCCGTTCAGTCGCCCCAGCAGACGGCGACATCCTCCGAACCGCCGGCCCAAGCTGCGAACCACGATCTGACGATCCACGAGCTGTCTGAACCCATCAAGACGACCCGCTTCCATATCGTCCGCAAAAACGAGACCCTGTCGGCCATCTCCCAACAGTATTACGGCTCACAGGACAAGTGGCGCAAAATCGTCGCGGCCAACTCCAAGGCCATCAAGGACCCCAACAAGATCGCACCGGGAACGAAGCTGATCATCCCCGAGTGAGGGCGATCCGCCCTGCTGCTTCCCGATCCACCAGCCAGGTCACCCGCTCCAGAACCGGCCAGAACATCTGAACGGGGTATCGCATCTCGTCCACCTCGTTGGTGAGCACCGCTTCGAGAGTCCGCGTCTTCTCGCTGCCCGAGACGAGAACGACCAGCCGCCGGGCCGCGAGCAAGACCGGTTTCGTCAGCGTGATCCTGTCGAGCTTCACATGCTCATCGGCGCGGACGACACAGGCCAGACGGTCCACGCAGCGGATGGCG